>CAWCEB010000176.1:0-17500 GCA_963794105.1 uncultured Actinomycetes bacterium
GAGCGTGTCGTGCATCCAGCCCATGTTCCACTTGAAGCCGAACCCCAGCCCGCCGAGGTACGTCGGGCGCGAGACGCCCGGCCACGCGGTCGACTCCTCGGCCGCGGAGATCACGCCGGGGACGCGGCTGTGCGCGACCTCGTTGAGCTCCTTGAGGAACGCGATCGAGTCGAGGTCCTCGCGCCCGCCGTGCTCGTTGGGCACCCACTCGCCGTCCTCGCGCGAGTAGTCGAGGTAGAGCATCGACGCCACGGCGTCGACCCGCAGGCCGTCGGCGTGCATCTCGCGCAGCCAGTACAGGCCCGAGGCCAGCAGGAAGTTGCGCACCTCGTTGCGGCCCAGGTTGAAGATCAGCGTGCCCCAGTCGGGATGCGCGCCGCGGCGCGGGTCCTCGTGTCGTAGAGCGCGGTCCCGTCGAAGCGCGCGAGCGCCCAGTCGTCGCGCGGGAAGTGCGCGGGGACCCAGTCGAGGATCACGCCCAGGCCGGCGTCGTGCAGCGTGTCGACGAACTCGCGGAAGTCGTCGGGCGACCCGTGGCGCGCGTCGGGCGCGAAGTAGCCCGACACCTGGTAGCCCCACGACCCACTGAAGGGGTGCGCCATCACGGGCAGCAGCTCGACGTGCGTGAAGCCCATGTCGGTCAGTAGCGCGCCAGCTGCTCGGCCAGCTCGCCGTAGGTCAGCGGGACGTCCGGGTCGTCCGGGCTGCGCCGCCAGGAGCCCAGGTGCACCTCGTAGATCGAGATCGGCTCGCGGTGGGGCACCTGCGTCGCACGCTCTGCCAGCCACGCGTCGTCGCGCCACTCGTGCTCCGGGCGGTGCACGATCGAGTCGGTCCGCGGCGGGTGCTCGGCGCGGAACGCGTACGGGTCGGCCTTCATCCGCAGCTCGCCGTCGTGGGTGCGGATCTCGAACTTGTAGCGGGCGCCCGGCTCGACGCCCGGCACGAACAGCTCCCAGATCCCGCTGGACCCCAGCGAGCGCATCGGGTGCAGCCGCCCGTCCCACGAGTTGAACTCGCCGACCACCGACACCGATGCGCCGCCGGCGCCCAGACCGCGAACGCCACGCCGGCGTGCCGTCGATCTCGGTGACGTGCGCGCCCAGCCGCTCGTAGATCTCCTCGTGGCGGCCCTCGCCCGCCAGATGCAGGTCGAGCTCGCCGAGCGTCGGCTCGAACGAGTACGGGTCGCGCATCGTGAACGTGTTGCCGTCCGGATAGGCGATCTCCAGCTCGTAGCGCAGCGGCATCCGCGGCGTTCTCGACCACGCCCTCGAACAGGCCGTCGCCGGCCGGCTTCAGCTCGACGCGGCGGGCGGTCTTCGCAGATGCGCGACGACGCGGTCGGCCGTCGGCCGGTAGGCCCGCACGACGACGTGCCCGTTCTCCTGATGGGCACCGAGTGCCTTCGGGTCGATGGCGGTCATGCGGCCTCCTCGGAATCGAGTTCCAGCAGGCGGCAGATCCCGGCCACCGGGATCGACGCCCAATCGGGGCGGTTGTCGAGCTCGTAGTGCAGCTCGTAGACGGCCTTCTCCAGCTCGAAGACGGCGATCAGCCGCTCGACGGCGGCGTGGCCGGGCGGCAGCAGGCGCTGGTCGACGCTTGCCAGGTAGGCCTCGAGGAACGCGCCGCGCACCTCGTCCTCCCAGCCGTCGGGCGCCGGCTTGTCGTGAAGGATCCGCGACGCGCTGGCCGCGTAGGCGAACGAGCGCAGCATCCCGGCGACGTCGCGCAGCGGCGACCGCTTGCGCCGGCGCTCCACGAGCGTGCGCGCCGGCTCGCCCTCGAAGTCCAGGACGATCCAGCGCTGATCGGCGCCGAGCAGCACCTGGCCCAGGTGGTAGTCGCCGTGGTGGCGGATGATCCGGCCGGCCGAGCCGACGGTCGTGAGCAGCGAGAGCCGCTCGCGCACCTCCTGGCCGCGGCCGCGGATCGGCGCCAGCTCCGGGATGTCGTCCGGCAGCTGCAGGAAGACCTGCTCGATCTCCTCGTCGACGGTCGCGTTGAGCAGCCCGAGCGACTCGGCGCTGGTCTCCTCCGGCGCGAAGGCCGGGTCGGTCGCGTCGGACGCGAGCGCGGTGTGCAGCCTGCCGGTGACGTCGCCCAGCTCGCGGGCACGCTCGACGAACCGCGCCGGGTTCGTCCGCAGGTCCTCGATCGCGAGGTCCCAGCCGTCGGAAGATCCGGGCACGAACTCCTGCGCGATCCCGAGCGTCGCGTCGATCAGGCGGCCCGTGTGCGCGTACCAGCCGCGCAGCGCCGCGATGTGCTCGAAGCCGCGCTCGGTGAGGAATCGCAGCACCTCGAGCTCGGGGTTCGGCCCGGCCCCGAGGCGCCGGTAGGCCTTCAGCGCGATCCGCTCGTCGAGCACGAGCGAGGAGTTGGACTGCTCGGCGCCCATCGGCCGCACGTCGGCGACCTCGCCGATCGGGGCGCCCGCATGGCGGAACTCGACGGTGCCGGCCTCGGTCTCGACGTCCGAGTCGGTGTCCATGAGCCGCGCCAGCGCGCGCACGAAATCGGGGTCGTCAATGGCGTCCTCGCCGTCGCGCAGCGCCAGTTGGTAGAGCTCGTGCGTCCCCGGGTGAAACGACACCTCGACGATCGCCAGCTCGAACTCGTCGATCGGCACGGTCTCGAGGACCTGCGTGTCGGCGACGTCCTGCGACTTGGAGCCGAACCAGCGCTGTCCGGTGAGGTCAGCTGTCTTCATCGGCCTCTTCGTCCTCCTCGAGCAGGAACCAGTAGAAGCCGCGCGGCGCCAGCGTCAGCAGGTAGGGCAGCTGGCCGATGCGCGGGAAGCGCGTACGGCCGAACATCTCGACCGGGTGGCGTCCCTCGTAGGCGCTGAGGTCGAGCTCCACCGCCTGCGCGCTGCGGGCGACGTTGTGCACGCACAGGACGACGTCGTCGGCGTGCTTGCGGATGTGGGCGAAGATCTTGAAGTTCGACGTCGTGAGCGGCTCGTAGCTGCCCAGGCCGAACACGGGATGCTCCTTGCGCAGGGCGATGAACCGCCGCAGCCAGCGCAGCAGCGACGTCGGCGTTCGCAGCTGGGCCTCGACGTTGACGGCCTGGAAACCGTAGACCGGGTCCATCAGCGGCGGCGCGTAGAGCTGCGCGAAGTCCGCGCGGCTGAAGCCGCCGTTGCGGTCTCCCGTCCACTGCATCGGCGTGCGCACGCCGTCGCGGTCGCCGAGGTAGACGTTGTCGCCCATGGCGATCTCGTCGCCGTAGTAGAGGATCGGGGAGCCCGGCAGGCTGAACATGATCGCCGTCAGCAGCTCGATCTCGTCGCGGCCGTTGTCGAGCAGCGGCGCGAGCCGGCGGCGGATCCCGAGGTTGAGCTTCATGCGCGGGTCCTTGGCGTACTCCGCGTACATGTAGTCGCGCTCCTCGTCGGTGACCATCTCGAGCGTCAGCTCGTCGTGGTTGCGCAGGAACAGGCCCCACTGGCAGTTGTCCGGGATCTCCGGCGTGCGGGCGAGGATCTCGAGGATCGGCGTCGCGTCCTCGCGGCGCAGCGCCATGAACATGCGCGGCATCACGGGGAAGTGGAAGGCCATGTGGCACTCGTCGCCCTCACCGAAGTACTCGACGACGTCCTCGGGCCACTGGTTGGCCTCGGCGAGCAGCACGCGGTCCGGGTACTCCTCGTCGATCGTCTTGCGCACGAGCTTGAGGTAGTCGTGCGTCTCGGCCAGGTTCTCGCCGTTGGTGCCGTCGCGCTCGTAGAGGTAGGGCACGGCGTCGAGCCGGAAGCCGTCCAGGCCCAGGTCGAGCCAGAAACGCAGCGCCTCGAGCATCGCCTGCTGGACCTCGGGGTTGTCGAAGTTGAGGTCCGGCTGGTGGGCGAAGAAGCGGTGCCAGTAGTACTCGCCGGTCTGCTGGTCGAACGTCCAGTTCGAGGGCTCGGTGTCGACGAAGATGATCCGCGCTTCCTCGTAGCGCTCGTCGGTGTCCGACCACACGTACCAGTCGCGCTTGGGGTTGTCCTTGGACGAGCGCGACTCCTGGAACCACGGGTGGTCGGAGGACGTGTGGTTCATCACCAGGTCGGCGATCACGCGCATGCCGCGCTGGTGGGCCGCGGTGATGAAGCGCTCGAAGTCCTCGACGGTCCCGTAGTCGGGATGGATCGCGTAGAAGTCGGAGATGTCGTAGCCGCCGTCGCGCAGCGGGGAGGCGTACATCGGCAGCAGCCAGATGCAGTCCACGCCCAGCCAGGCGAGGTAGTCGAGCTTCTCGGTCAGCCCGAGGAAGTCGCCCGAGCCGTCGTCGTTGCCGTCGAAGAAGCCGCGCAGGTGGATCTCGTAGAAGACCGCGCGCTTGAACCACAGCGGGTCGCGCTCGAACCAGTGGCCGGGTGAGGAGACCTCGTGCTGCTGGCGCTCGGTGTCGAGGGTCATCGCAGCACCTCAGCACGTGGGCCTGGCGATGGCCGGGCTCGAGGCGGACGTAGTTGCCGCCCAGGCGCCAGTCGTAGCCCGAGCCGTCGAGCACGTCGCGCACGCCGAAGACCGGCGGCAGCCCGAGCTCGGCGGGAACGGTCACGAGGCCCTCCTGGGTGTTGTGCGGGTCGATGTTGACCACGACCAGGACCACGTCGCCCTCGTACGCCTTTGCGTAGGCGATCAGCGCGTCGCTGTGGGTGTCGAGGAAGCGCAGGCTCGTCAGCCGCTGCAGCGCGGGGTGCGCGTGCCGGGCGACGTTCAGCGCCTTGACCATGGGCAGCAGCGGACCGTCCAGGGCGCGTTCCTTCAGCTCGTACTTCTCGGAGTTCAGGTACTCCTCGCTGCCCTCGCGGACGGGCACGTTCTCGCAATGCTCGAAGCCCGAGTAGATGCCGTAGCTCGGGCTCAGCGTGCTCGCCAGGACCAGCCGCGCCTCGAAGGCCGGGCGCCCGCCGTGCTGGAGGTACTCGTGCAGGATGTCCGGCGTGTTGGCGAAGAAGTTCGGCCGGAAGTAGTCGGCGGTCTCGCGGACCAGCTCTGACACGTACTCCTCGAGCTCCCACTTCGAGTTCTTCCAGGTGAAGTAGGTGTAGGACTGCGTGAAGCCCGCCTTGGCGAGCGCGCGCATCATCGCGCGGCGCGTGAACGCCTCCGACAGGAAGATCACGTCGGGATCGGTCTTGTGGATCTCGGCGATCAGCCACTCCCAGAACGCCACCGGCTTGGTGTGCGGGTTGTCGACGCGGAACACCTTCACGCCGTGGCCGACCCACAGCCGGAAGATCTCCAGCCACGCGTCCCACAACCCGCGCCAGTCCTCGGACTGGAAGTTGACGTTGTAGATGTCCTGGTACTTCTTGGGCGGGTTCTCGGCGTACTTGAGCGTGCCGTCGGGGCGGTGGAAGAACCACTCCGGGTGCTCCTTCAGCCACGGGTGGTCGGGCGAGCACTGCAGCGCGATGTCGAGCGCGATCTCGACGCCGTGCTCCTGGCAGGTGGCGACGAGCGCATGGAAGTCCTCGAAGGTGCCCAGCTCGGGCGCGACCGCCTCGTGGCCCCCGTCCTGCGATCCGATCCCGTAGACGCTGCCGGGGTCGTCCGGGCCGGCGGTGAGCGTGTTGTTCTTGCCCTTGCGGTTCGTCATGCCGATCGGGTGGATCGGCGTGAAGTACAGGACGTCGAAGCCCAGCTCGGCGATCTGCGGCACGACCTTGCGCACGCCCTGGAAGCCGCCCCAGGAGCGTGGGAAGAGCTCGTACCAGGAGCTGAAGCGCGCGCGCTCGCGCTCGACCTTGACGGTCGCGGGCTCGGGCAGGGTGCCGACCGGGCTGCGGTCGGGACAGTGCTCGGCCGCGGCTGCCACGTCGGGCGCCAGCGCGGCGTCGAGGCGCTGTGCCTGGTCGGCGCCGGTGTCGGCGGCGCGGGTGGCGGCGTCGGCCAGCAGCGCGGCGTCCTTGCCCTTGGCCCGGTCGGCCGCAGCCGCGAGCAGCAGGGCTCCCTCGCTGAGCTCACCCGCCAGATCGGCCTGGCCGCCGTCCAGCTTGCGATGGACCTCGTGGCGCCACGAGGCCAGCGGGTCGATCCAGGCTTCGATCGAGTACTGCCAGGTGCCGCAGGCGTCCACCGGGAAGCTGCCCTCCCAGGTGTCGCCGTCGACGTGCGCGTCGATCCGGCGCAGGGGCGACTCCTTCCAGCGAGCGGTGCCCCGCCGGTATTTGACGACCGCGCGCAGTTCCTCGTGGCCGTCCGCGAAGATCTCCGCGCGGACGGTCACGGTGTCGCCGACGCACGCCTTCGCGGGGTGGCGGCCGCAATCGACCAGCGGAGACGGCCGCTGTACGAGGATGCGCGACGGGGGTTGTGTCTTGGATCGGACGGGCACGTACCTCCTCCCTATCCGATCCGCGTGGAAAGTCAACGTTCTTTGACAGAGTTGTTCACAAGGTCGAGCGGCGTTCAGCTGCATCTCACGTCTCTGCCGGACGGCCGGCTCGGTCCGGCCGCGTACGCGTGGGTCGACTTCCTGGCTTCGGCGGGACAGTCGTGGTGGCAGGTGCTGCCGCTCGGGCCGCCCGACCGCCACCGCTCGCCGTACAAGTCGCGTTCGGCGTTCGCGGCGTGGCGCGGGTTCCTCGCCGAGCCGGGCGCGCCCGTGTCTCGCTCCGAACGCGAGTCGTTCGCAACGCGTCATCCGTGGGTGACGCCGCGCGATGTCGCCGATCAGGTGCGCTTCGAGCGCGAGTGGGGCGCGCTGCGGGCCCATGCCGCGCAGCGTGGGGTGCGGATCATCGGCGACGTCCCGATCTACGTCGCACCGGGATCCGACGATCACCGCACGCACCCGGAGCTGTTCCTCGACGGGCTCGTGGCCGGCGCACCGCCCGACGCCTACTCGGATCGCGGGCAGCTGTGGGGCAACCCTGTCTACGACTGGCCGGCGCTCCGGCGCCGCGGCTATCGCTGGTGGGTGCAGCGCCTGGAACGCTCCGCTGAGCTCTTCGACGTCGCGCGGATCGATCACTTTCGCGGCTTCGTCGCCGGCTGGGTCGTGCCCGACGGCGCGCGCGACGCCCGCTCGGGCAGCTGGCGGCGCGGCCCGGGCCGGGCGCTGTTCGATGCCGCGCGGGAGCGGCTGGGCGGGCTGCCGTTCATCGCCGAGGACCTCGGGGTGATCACCGAGCCGGTCACTCGCCTGCGCCGGGAGCTCGGGCTGCCCGGCATGGTCGTCCTGCAGTTCGCCTTCGACCCCGACGACCCCGAGGGCCCGCACCGCATCGAGCACCACACGGCCGACCGCGTCGCCTACACCGGCACCCACGACACCGACACGCTCGCGGGCTGGATGGCCACGATGGGCCACCCCGCGCTGCTCCCCGCGCGCGATGTCTGGGGCATGACCGAATGGTGGATGGCCTCCCCCGCCCCGCTCGTGATGCTCCAGGCCCAGGACCTCCTCGAACTCGGCTCGCACGCCCGCATGAACACACCGGGCCGCGCCACCGGCAACTGGTCCTGGCGCCTGCCGGCCGGCGCCCTCACACCCGCGATTGCCCGCCGCCTGCGCGCGATCACCACGGCGGCGGGGCGGTGCTGATGCTTTGGCCGAGGAGCGCGGGCGTTCAGCTCGGGCGTTGGCGGTGTGCGGGGTGTGGTTTGGGCATCGAGGGAAACGGGTCCGCACCACGCGGGTGTGGGGACAAAGGGGTCAGACCCCAATGTCACCCTCTCCCTCAATGAGGGACAAAGGGGACAAAGGGGTCAGACCCCAATGTCACGCTTTGGCCGAAAGGCGTGGAGCGCTCGGCTCGGGCGTTTGCGGGGCGCGGGCGTGGTTCGGGCTTTGAGGGAACGGGTCCGCACCACGCGGGTGACGAAATCCACCGTGGCGGGGGATTTCGTCACCCGCGCGAGGTTCTGGGCCGGATATACCGCGCTATGCGCGGAGAATCCGGCCCACAACGAGCGCGGGCGGCATTCACCCTCTCCCTCAATGACGGCAACCAGCGCGGAGCGCCCGCAAGAAGCGCGCCGCGCTGCGCGCCACCGACAAACACGCAACGCCCGCACAGCAGGCACCACCCGGCCCCGCGGCATAGCCTTCGCCGTATGCCGCTCGAGCCGACCACCGTCCCGCCCGCGAGCGGGGCCCCGGCGCCGCCGGCGTATGTGCCGCCCGTGACGCCGCCGGCGGGCGCGCCGCCGAGCGGGCTGCTCGCGCGGTTGCGGGGCAGGCGCGCGGGTGCGCGCAACGCGCTGCTGGGCCGCGGCGTCGTGCTCGACGTCGCGCCGGGTGCCCGGCTGGAACTCGGCGACGGCTGTGCGATCGGCGCGGGCAGCCGCCTGCACGTCCGCGCGGGCGCGGTGACGATCGGCGCGGGCGCGGTGCTCGGCGAGCGCTGCACGATCGCCGCCCACGCCGGCATCGAGATCGGGGACGGCGCCGTGCTCGGCGACGAAGCCGTGATCGTCGACTTCGACCATCGCTACGACGACCCCGAGGTACCCGTCCGCCTCCAGGGGATCCAGGCGACGCCGGTCGTCGTCGGCAAGGGCGCCCGGATCGGCGCCCGCGCGGCGATTCAGCGCGGCGTCACGATCGGCGAGCGCGCACAGGTCGCCGCGCTGTCGGTCGTCACGCGCGACGTGGCTGCAGGCGCACGGGTCGGCGGCGTGCCGGCCCAGCCGGCGATCAGCCGGTCCGCGGGACCGCGAACGCGAGGTGGATCTCGGTCCCCTCGGGCCCGCTGACGACCTCGAAGCGCTCGCTCACATGCGCCATGATCGGCAGCCCGAGACCGAGCCCGGGGCTGTCGGTGCGGGGTGAGAGGCCGCGACCCTCGTCGGCGATCACGAGGTGGAGCTCGCCCTGCTCGACGCGGGCGATCAGGCGCAGGTCCCCGGCGCGCTCGCGGTAGGCGTGGATGACGGCGTTGCTCGCCGCCTCCGACGCCGCCAGCCGGGCCGCGTCGACGGCGTCCTTGGGCAGCCCAGCCTGCCTGGCGACCTCGCCGACGGCACGCCGCAGCGCGCCCACGCCCGGTGGCGTGCCCGGGAAGGTTGCCTCCAGCTCGGGATCTGACATCAACACCTGCACCTGAGAGGTACCCAGGATCTGAGTCGCGAACCGCACGATCGCAACGAAAAAGGCCCGCCCTGACATTCAGGACGGGCCTTTTGGGCACTTCTACGCTCGGTTGAGCGTCAGCTGCACTTCGACGTGCTCGTGGCCGTCGACGTGCTGCCGTCGGTGAACACGAAGTCCGTCTTGTAGTTCAGGGCCTTCTTGGTGCACCCGGACAGGCCGATGAACGGGCGCTTCTTGCTGCCCGTGCCCTTCACGACGGTCTTGAAGTCCGTCAGCGTGGCGTACGCGCCAGGGGCCGGCTGCTGCAGGTTCTCCGGGATGGCGACGACGAGCTTCTTGCCGAACTTGCCGGAGTCGGCCTGCAGCTTGCCCTCGATGACCGAGTGGATCAGCAGCGGCGCCTGGCCGTCGACGAGCAGCTCGAGCTTGTTGCCGCCCGGGCCGTTGTAGGCGGTCACGGTCAGGTTCTCGGTCAGGCCGAGCGCGCTGCCCGTCGCCGACCCGCTGCCGACCTTCGAGCCGCTCGGGCACCTCGTGTTGTCGGCCTGGACCTGCGACGCCGTACACGCCTTGAGGTACTTGGACCCGAACTTGAGGTTCTTGTCGAAGTGCACGACGGTCGAGCGCGTGGCGAAAGCGGGCTCGCCAGCAGTCGGCTGGGTGATCAGCTCGACCGAGAGCTTCACGTTCGCGGGCTTCGTCGTCGTGCCCTTCTTGCTGGGGCTCACCGACGCCTTGATGGCGGTCGTGGGCGTAACGGCCTGAGCGACGCCGACGGCGCCAATCGCCGTGACGGCCGCAACGGCCGCGAGTGTCATCTTGCGCATGGTTCTCCTGAGGGTGGTTGTCCGGCGAACTACCTGCCCATACACACCCCGCGCCGTGCCCGAAGTTGCGCGGCGCCCATAAATGACGCTAAAGACGGTCAGCGACGAACGTCTGGAGCTGCTCGCCCGCGTGGCGCGCGATCACGGGGCCGTGCCCGAATGCGGCGACGGCTGGGCCGAGCGCCGCGAGCTTGCGCTCCGACTCGCGGTTGCGCACCGGATCGACCGTGAACGGGCCGGGCGGCTCGCGCAGGCCCGGCGCGGTCGTGACGAGGTGCATGTTGAAGAACACGTCGCCCGCGATCAGCACGCCGTCGGACTCGCGCCAGAACGCCACGTGGCCCGGCGAGTGGCCGGGAGCGTCCAGCACCGCGAACCCGGCGGCGAGCTCGTCGCCCTCGGCCAACGTCCGGGCGACGGGGACGCCCTTGAAGTCCCCGAGGATCCCGGCCACCAAGCTGATGCCGGGCTTGTCGAAGGGCGCCTTCTTGACCGCCTTGCCACTCTCGGTCGCCTCGCGGTCGGCCGTGCCGACCCACACGGGCAGCCCGAACTCGTCCGAGAGCCGGCGCGCCGAGCCCCCGTGATCACCGTGCGCGTGGGTGAGCGCGATCGCCTCAACGCCGTGCTCGCGCACGATCGGCGCGAGCTTGCCGGCCGACGCGGCAACGCCCGTGTCGACGAGCACCTTGCCGACGAGGTACGCGTTGATGCCGTCGCGCGGCGTCAGCGCGATGTGGTGGACGTCGGGCGCGATCTGCCTCACGCCCGCGAGCCTAATGACTAGGGCAGCGCGCCCGTCGCCATGCCGCCGGGCCCGATCAGCTTCAGCGTGACCGGCGCGGGGATCCGCGTCGACGCCACGATCGCCGGCAGCTTCGCCTTGCCGTGCCTGGCCCGGAACGGCTTGGTGATGCAGACCGTCCCGGCGCAGAGCGTCAGCCGGTAGGTGCCGCGGCGCGTCACCTTCACGCGCTTGGACGGGATCGTCGCGATGAGGCCCGACCGCGTCGTCCGGCTGGTCACGGTGAGCCTCAATGCGACGCGCCTGCCGCGCTTGAGCGTGACCTTGACGCTCTTGAAGACGTCGGCGAGCGCAGGCGGCGTCACGACCGGCTCGACCACCGGCCCGATCACGACGGGCTCCAGCGTGGCGGCGGCGACCGCGCCGGTGGCAGACGAGGCCACCGGGTCGGAGTCACCGTCGGCGTTGCCCGCGACGACGACCACGCGGACCGGATGGCCCACATCGGCTGCGCCGAGGCCGTAGCTGGAACCGGTCGCGTCGGCGATGTCGGAGAACACGCCGCCGGTGGCTCGCTGCCACCGGCGGGCATACGACGTCGGGTCATTCGCCCAGGCACCGTCGGTGGCGGTCAGCGTGTGACCCGCCTGCGCGGTGCCCAGGACGGTTGGTGGCGTCGTGTTCAGCGGGAAGAGCGCGTCCTGCACCGGCCCGGTCGGCGGCGAGTAGGCGGCGTTGCCGTCGCCGTCGGCATTGGTCGCGATCACGCGGACCCGCAGCGTGGCGCCGACATCGGCTGCATCCAGCACGTAGGTGTCCTGCGTGGCGTCCTGCACATCACCGAAGCCACCGCCCTCGTCGCGCTGCCACTGGTACGCGTACGAGCTGGGCGCGTCGCTCCACGAGCCGGCTGATGCGGACAGGGTCCGCGTCCGCTTCGGCGTGCCGGAGATCGCAGGCGCCGCCTGCAGGATCGGCGTCGCAGCTGCGACCGGGCCGATCGCATTCGAGGCGGCGCTCGTGCTGCCGTCGGCGTTCGTCGCCGTCTCGAGCACCCGCACCGAGGTGCCGACATCAGCCGACGCGAGCGTGTAGGTCGCCGCCGTCTGGCTCGCGATGTCGGTCCACGTCCCACTCACGAGGCGCTGCCACTTGCGGCTCTTGCTCGTGCTCCCGGTCCACGTGCCGCTGGTGGCCGTCAGGACGCTCAGGCGCCGCGCGGTGCCGGCGATCGACGGCGGCGCCGTGTTGAGCGGCGGGTTGTAGGCGGAGATCGAGGATGCCGCGCTGGTGTTGGACGCCGACCCGTTGGCGTTCGTCGCAGTGACGACCACCCGCACCTGTGTGCTTGCGTCGTCGGGGACGAGCACGTACGTCGCGGCGGTGGCGCCCGCGATGTCTGCGAACGGGTTGCCGCCCGTGGAGCGCTGCCACTGGTAGGCGAACGAGGTCGGCGTGCCCGACCAGGTCCCGCGGTCGGCCGTGAGCGTGTTCGTCACCTTGCGCGTGCCGGTGACGCGCGGGACGGAGACGCCGGCCGGCAGGGCCGCGCTGTCGGCGCCGCAGGCGAAGCCGATCGTCGCGCACGAGCTCTCGAAGACGTTGTTGTAGAGGTTCCAGTGGGTCGCCAGGTACGAGCCCGGCGCCGGGCTGGGGTTGAAGTAGTCGTCGCTGCCGCAGTCGTAGGTCTGCGTCATGCCCGCCGAGCCGGCGATCTGCGGGCACGCGGTGGTCGAGTAGGGCGTCGACTGGGTCCCGCCGTCGGAGTAGCACATGACGTCGTAGCCGTCGGTGCAGTGGCCCTGAGTCGTCGCGTGCGGCGCCGTGGCGTTCACCGCGCCGAGCGTGTGCGACACCTCGTGCAACATCCCCTCGGGCCAGAAGCCCGGGTAGAACTGCTGGCCCGAAGAGGTCGGCGGGCTGTAGCCGACGGGCGGGAACAGCGCCGCGTAGAGGCTGCCGCCGTTGTGCAGGTTGCCGGCGCCCGCGGAGTCGTCGGCATAGTGCTGCCCCAGCCCGTACAGGCTCGTGGGCGCGTTCGCCGTCAGCTGGTCGGCGAGGATGATCACGTTGCGCTTCGCGGGCGTCGTCCCGAGGGCGGCGCCGACACCGGTCGTGATCCGCGTGAAGTTGTCGTTGTAGTAGGCCTTCGCCTGGGGCAGGGCGACGGTCTGGATGTCCACGTAGTTGGGCCCGCATGACGTGCCCATGTCGAAGCGCGGTGACTTCGTGGCGCCGTCCTGCAGCGACATGAACTGCCCGATCAGCGACACGTTCGCCTGCAGCTGGTTCTTCCAGAGGTCGAAGCGATCCGGCTGGTCGGAGGCGTACGCGTAGACGACCTTGTAGACGGGCTCGTCGCTCAGCTGCGCGGCGTCGGCGCAGATCGTCGGTCGTGCGCTCGCTCGCCGCACCAGGTCGTCGGCAGGAACTGCTGCGAGCCCGAGACCGTCATGGTGCGAACGCCGGCCAGTCGCGCCAGGCGGACCTGCTTGGCGAGGTCGACGTGGATGTCCGCAGGCGTATCGATGTGGGTCGGCGCCTTGCCGGGCCGATGCGCCTGGGCGCCTGCAGGCAGCGAGCAGCGCCGCGAGCACGGCGACTCCAAGCAGCCAGGCTGGACGCGAGGGCATGCCCCGGGCATCGGCGCGCCCACAGCCGAGCTTGAGGCGAGACGGTCAGCCCTCGTACGGCGGGGCGACGCCCCAGCCCCAGCGGGGTACGGGCGCGTGCGGCGCCGCCTCGGCGCCGGGCTGCGAGTTGTGGACGGCCAGCCGCGTTCCCCACTCGGCATAGCCCATGATCGCGGCGCGGAACTCCGGGTCCGATGGCAGGCCGACGTCGTCGGCGGCGCGGCTCAGCAGCGTGACGAAGAGCAGCCGCTGCTCGTCGGTGATCGCCAGATCGCGGTGCCTGGCGAGCATGTGCTCGTAGCCGCCGCGCTCCTCGCTGTAGCGCGCCGGCCCGCCCATGACCTCGCACCACCACTCGGTGACGTGCTCGCGGTGCGCGTCGGACACGGTCCCGCCGAACAGCCGCGCGATCGACTCCTCGCCCTCGACGAGGTCGTAGAAGCGGTTGAGCCAGCCGGCGAACGCCTCGCGGCCCCCGGCCCACTCGTAGATCGTCGGCGTCGCATCGGCCACGAGGCCACTGTACGTACACGCATGGATATGGTGCTCGCCGGATGGAGTCTGGCGCGCACGTCGTCGAGCTGAGCGGGACGGGGATCTCGCCGGACGACGTGATCGCCGTCGCGCGTGCGGGCGCGCGCGTGGCATTGACGGACGCCGCCCGCGAGGAGATGGAACGGAGCGCCGCCGTGGTGGCGCAGCTCGTCGGCGCCGAGGAGCCGGCCTACGGCGTGTCGACGGGCTTCGGCTCGCTGGCCAACGTGACGATCCCCGACGACCGTCGCGAGGAGCTGCAGCGCGCGCTCGTGCGCTCGCACGCCGCCGGCATGGGGCCGCCGGTCGAGGCCGAGGTCGTGCGGGCGATGATGCTGTTGCGCGCGCGCACGCTCGCGATGGGCCGGTCGGGCGCGCGCCCGGTCGTCGCCGAGACGATCCTCGCGCTGCTCAACGCCGGCCTGACGCCGGTCGTTCGCGAGCACGGGTCGCTCGGCGCCAGTGGCGACCTCGCGCCGCTGGCCCACTGCGCGCTCGTGCTGATCGGCGAGGGCGAGGTGCTCGAGGGCGAGGCTGCGCGCGCCGCCGCCGGGATCGAGCCGCTGACGCTCGAGGCCAAGGAGGGCCTTGCGCTGATCAACGGCACGGACGGCATGCTCGGCATGCTGCTGCTCGCCGCGCACGACCTGCGCAACCTGCTGCGCGTCGCGGACATCACCGCGGCGATGTCGGTCGAGGGCCTGATGGGCACCGACCGCGCGTTCGCGCAGGACCTCGTCGCGCTGCGACCGCAGCCGGGCCAGGCGGCGAGCGCGGCGAATCTCCGCGCGCTGCTGAACGGCTCGCCGATCGTGGCCAGCCACCGCTGGGGCGACGACCGCGTGCAGGACGCCTACTCGCTGCGCTGCGCCCCGCAGGTCACCGGCGCCGCGCGCGACACGCTGGACCACGCCGAGCGGGTGGCGGCCGCCGAACTGCTGTCGGCGATCGACAACCCGATGGTGCTGCCGGACGGCCGGGTCGAGTCGTGTGGCAACTTCCACGGCGCGCCCCTGGGGTTCGCCTGCGACTTCCTCGCGATCGCCGCCGCGGAGGTCGGCGCGATCGCCGAGCGCCGGACCGACCGGCTGCTCGACACGTCCCGTTCGCACGGCCTGCCGCCGTTCCTGACCGAGGACGCCGGCGTGAACTCGGGGCTGATGATCGCCCAGTACACGCAGGCCGCGATGGTCGCGGAGAACCGCCGCCTGGCGGCGCCCGCCTCCGTCGACTCGCTGCCCACCAGCGCGATGCAGGAGGACCACGTCTCGATGGGCTGGAGCGCGGCGCGCAAGCTGCGCCTCAGCGTCGCGAACCTCGCCCGGATCCTCGCGGTGGAGCTCGTCTGCGCCGGGCACGGGATCAACCTGCGCGCGCCGCTGCAGCCCGGCGCCGGAACGGGCGCGGCGCTGCGCGCGCTGCGAACGCGGGTCGACGGGCCGGGCCCCGACCGCCAGCTGGCGCCGGACCTGGGCGCCGCCGAGGAGCTGATCACGTCGGGCGAGCTGCTCGGCGCCGTCGAAGCAGAGATCGGAGCGCTCGCATGACCCGGACGATCCGCGCGCCGCGCGGCAGCGACATCTCCTGCGCGGGCTGGCCCCAGGAGGCCGCGATGCGCATGCTCATGAACAACCTCGACCCCGACGTGGCCGAGCGCCCCGAGGACCTCGTCGTCTACGGCGGCACGGGGCGCGCCGCGCGGTCGTGGGAGGCCTTCGATGCGATCGTGCGCACGCTGAGGACGCTCGGCGCCGACGAGACGCTCCTGGTCCAGTCGGGCAAGCCGGTCGGCGTGTTCCAGACGCACGAGTGGGCGCCGCGCGTGCTGATCGCCAACTCGAACCTCGTCCCCGAATGGGCCACGTGGGACGAGTTCCGGCGGCTCGAGGACCTCGGGCTGACGATGTACGGCCAGATGACGGCCGGATCGTGGATCTACATCGGCAGCCAGGGCATCGTCCAGGGGACCTACGAGTGCTTCGCAGAGATCGCGCGACGCAAGCACGGCGGCTCGCTCGCCGGGACGATCACGGTGACCGCGGGCCTTGGCGGAATGGGCGGCGCGCAGCCGCTGGCGGTGACGATGAACGGCGGCGTGGCGCTCTGCGTCGAGGTCGAGCGCGAGCGGATCGAGCGCCGCCTGCAGACGCGCTACCTGGACGAGCTCGCCGACTCGCTGGACGACGCGGTCGCGCGCTGCACCGCCGCCAAGAACGAGAAGCGCGCGCTCAGCGTCGGGCTGCAGGCCAACGCTGCCGACGTCCTGCCGCAGCTGCTCTCGATGGGCTTCGAAGCCGACATCGTCACCGACCAGACGAGCGCGCACGACCCGCTCGTCGGCTACATCCCCAACCGTATGACGCTCGAGGAGGCCGACGCGCTGCGCACGAGCGACCCCGCCGAGTACCTGCGCCGCTCGCGCGCCGCGATCGCGGCCCACTGCGCGGCGATGGTCGGGTTCCTCGACGCCGGGTCGGAGGTCTTCGACTACGGCAACAGCCTGCGCGCGGAGGCCAAGCTCGGTGGGTTCGAGCGCGCGTTCGCCTACCCCGGCTTCGTGCCCGCCTACATCCGGCCGCTGTTCTGCGAGGGCAAGGGCCCGTTCCGCTGGGTCGCGCTGTCGGGCGACGAGGCCGACATCGCGGCGACCGACCGCGCCGTGCTCGAGGAGCTGCCCGACGACGACCGGCTCGCCCGCTGGATGGCGCAGGCCAGCGAGAGGATCGCGTTCCAGGGACTGCCGGCGCGGATCTGCTGGGTCGGCTACGGCGAGCGCCACCGGCTCGGGCTGCGCTTCAACGAGATGGTGCGAAGCGGCGAGCTCAAGGGTCCGATCGTGATCGGCCGCGACCACCTGGACTCCGGGTCGGTCGCGTCGCCCTACCGCGAGACCGAGGGCATGGCCGACGAGTCCGATGCGATCGCGGACTGGCCGCTGCTCAACGCGCTGGTGAACACCGCGTCGGGCGCGTCGTGGGTCTCGATCCACCACGGCGGCGGCGTCGGGCATCGGGCGCTCGATCCACGCCGGCATGGTCTGCGTCGCCGACGGCACCGACCTGGCGGCGCAGAAGCTCGAACGCGTGCTGAAGGCCGACCCTGGGATGGGCGTGATCCGCCACGCCGACGCGGGCTACGAGCGCGCGGTGGAGGTGGCCGCCGAGCGCGGCGTGCGGATCCCGATGCGCGAAGGACCGTGAGCGCTGCGAGATCCGCATGGTGGGCGACCCGGTGCTGCGCGAGCGCGCGCGCGAGGTGACCGCCGAGGAGCTGCGCTCGCCCGCGATCCAGCAGCTGATCGACGACATGATCGAGACGATGCGCGCGGCCGGCGGCGCCGGGCTGGCGGCGAACCAGGTGGGCGAGCTGCAGCGGATCGTCGTCGTCGAGGTCGACGACAACCCGCGCTATCCCTACAAGCCGCCGATCCCGCTGACCGTCATGGTGAACCCCGTGCTCGAGCCTGTTGACGACGAGACCGTCCTGATCAACGAGGGCTGCCTGTCGGTGCCCGACCTGCGCGGCGACGTGGACCGGTTCGTCGACGGTGCACGCGCGCTATCTGGAACGCGACGGTGTCGAGCGCGAGCAGATCGTGCGAGGCCTCACGGCCGGGACGTTCCAGCACGAGCTCGACCATCTCGACGGCGTGCTCTTCCTCGATCGCGTCCGCGACCCGCGCACGTTCACGACCTGGGAGCAGTTGGAGCGCCACGGGC
>CAWCEB010000177.1:0-8386 GCA_963794105.1 uncultured Actinomycetes bacterium
GCCGGGCATGCCATCACCTGCGCGGTCACCGGCTCGAACGCCGGCGGCGGCGCGACCGCCGCGTCGAACGGCGTCACCCCGACGGCGAAGCCGGTCGCGACGACGACGCCGCCAACGACGACGCCACCCGTCACCACGCCGCCCCCGATCGTGACCGTCGCGCCGGCAGCCGTCGGACTGCCGTCGGCCAAGCGCTGCGTCAGCGGGCGCCGCTTCTCGATCCATCTGCGCAAGGTCCGCGGCGAGAAGGTCGTCTCGGCGAACGTGTTCGTCAAGGGCAGGCGCGTCAAGGCCGTCAAGGGCAAGCAGATCACCGCGGCGATCGACCTGCGCGGCCTGCCGAAGGGCACCTTCGTCGTCAAGATCGTCGTCACGACCGTGAGCGGCAAGCGCTTCGGCGGCAAGCGCACGTACCGTACCTGCACCGGTCGCAGGAAGGCCGGAAAGCACCCGTTCGCCGCCGCCACGTAGCGTCCCGCGCGTGCACGGGCTGGAGCAGGCGGCGCGCGAGCTGCTGGACCGCAACTGGCGCGAGGGCAGCTACCGCGGCCGCGAGTTCGCCTTCAGCGTGCCGAGCCCGCGCTCGTATCCGTGGCAGTGGTACTGGGACTCGTGCTTTCACGCGATCGTGCGCCGCCGGTGGGAACCCGACCGCGCGCGGCGCGAGCTCGAGACGCTGCTGAATGCCGCGGACGACGGCTTCATCGGCCACACCGTGTTCTGGGGCCACCGCATCGATGCGGCGCGCGCACTGCGCTACAACGTCAGCTCGCGCGACGACCTGATGACGCACACGATCCAGCCGCCCGTGCTCGCGTGGGCGTGGAGCATCGTCGCCGGCGACCCGCGCGACGAGCCGCGGCTCGTCGCCCACCATGACTGGCTGCGCGAGCATCGCGACCTCGACGGCGACGGCCTGCTCTGGCTGATCCAGCCCGACGAGTCGGGAATGGACGCCAGCCCGAAGTTCGACCACGTCTGGGGGCTGCTCGCGCAGGGCCGGCCGCTGTTCCCGCTCCTGATCGCGCGCAACCGGCGCAACGGCTGGGACGCGCGACGCACCAAGCCGGTTGTCTGCGAGGTCATGACGAACGTCGCGTGGTCGCTGAGCGAGCAGGCGCTCGGGCGCCCGTCGCCGACCCAGGCCCTCGTCGAGCGGCTGTGGGACCCGCGGCTCGGCCGGTTCCTCGACGACGTGCGCGGAGGGCGTCCGCGCCCGCGGTTGGTGGACACGTGGGACACGCTCGCCCCGCTGGCGCTGCCCGACCTGCCGCGCGAGATCGCCGAGCGGCTGGTCGAGCGCGTGCTCCGCGCCCCGGGCTACGCAGCAGCGGTGCCGCTCCCGTCCGTCGCGATCGACGACCCCGCCTATGCCGATCGCGAGACGTGGTGGGGCAGGCACCGCCACTGGCGCGGGCCGAGCTGGGTCAACAGCGCGTGGTTCGTGACGCTCGGGCTACGGCGCCTGGGCCTGGACGGCGAGGCGGCTGGGATGGCGCAGCGGCTTGCGAGCGGTGATGGAGCGCGAGGGCTTCCGGGAGTACTACGAGTCGCGCAGCGGGAGGGGGATGGGCGCGCACGACTTCGGCTGGTCGACGCTGGTCGTCGAGCTGCTCGACCCGACCGTCGCATGACCTCGCTCGCGGTGGGGATCGTCGGCTGCGGCGCCGTCGCACGGCGACATCACGTGCCGGCGCTGCGCGCCGCGCGCGGTGTGGAGCTGGCGGCCGCGTTCGACCTCGATCCGGCAGCGGCGGCAGCGACGCGCGCGCGTGTGACGGCGTCGCTCGCCGAGCTGATCGACGGTGTCGATCTCGTGGCGGTGTGCACGCCGCCGGACCGGCACGCGGAGGTCGCTGTCGCTGCGCTCGAGGCGGGGTGCGGCGTGCTGGTCGAGAAGCCGCTGGCGACGACGCTCGACGACGCCGACCGGATCGTCGCCGCGGCCGGCGGCCTGCTCGCGGCGACGGGCTTCCAGCTCCGGTGCCACCGCAAGCTGCCCCGGCGCGCGCGGCAGATCAGCGGGGTCTGGGGCGGCCCGTACGCGTCGTCGGGCAAGCTGGTCGGCCCGCTGCTTGACCGTGCGGTGCACCACGTGGATCTCTGGCGCGCGCTCCTGCGCGACGAGGTCCGGACCGCGCGCGCGGTCGACGGCGACGATGGCATCCGCCTGGAGGCCGTGATGCGCGGGGGCGCGCGGCCGCACGTGGACCTGCCGGCGACCGGTCCGCCCCGCAACGAGCTCCTGATCGATGGCCGGCGCATCGATCTCTACGCGATGGACGGCGTGCTCGACAGGCTTCGCCACCCGCGTGAGCTCGGGCGCGGCGGGCCCTACCAGGCGGCGTTCGTGGCGCAGTGGGAGGCGATCGCCTCCGGGTCGGCGCCCGCCACGGTCGGCGACGGGCGCCGCGCGCTTGAGATAGTGCTGGGCGCATGACCCCCGCTCTGTCGTATGTGATCCCCTGCGGCGCCTGGCGCCATGCCGAGCGAGTGGTGGGCTGCCTGCTCGAGCAGGAGGAGGCCGGCCGGATCGAGCTGGTGCTAACGGGGCCCGCGGAGGTCAAGGCCGAAGTCCCTCCCGACGTGCGTGCGCGGTTCTGGGGTGTCACGGTGGTCGCGGCTGACCCGCGCGAGATGCACGAGGCCCGCGCCGCGGGTCTCCTCGCGTCGCGTGCGCCGCTCGCGGTCATCGGCGAAACGCACTCCTACCCGCAGCCGGGGTGGGCGCGCGCCTTCCTTGACGCGTTCGCGTGCGGGGACTGGGCCGGGATCGGTCCGCAGATCGTGAACGCCAACCCGGCGACGGGCCTGAGCTGGGCGAACCTCGCGCTGGACTATGGGCCGTTCCTGCGCCCGCAGCGTGGGGAGACCGACGTGATGCCCGGCCAGAACGCGGGCGTGCGCACCGCCGTGCTCGAGCCCTACCGGGCCGATCTCGGCGAGCACATGCGCATGCCCTACCTCTTCTTCCAGCTCCTGCGCGAGGACGGCGCCCGGTTCTTCCTCGAGCCGGGCGCACGCAGCGCGCACCTGAACGTCACCGACCGGCGCGCCTGGCTGGGGGAGCGCTTCGGCGCCGGAAGGATGTTCGCGAACGAGCGCGCCGCGCAGTGGCCGCGGTGGCGACGCATCGTCTATACCGTCGGCTCGCCGGCGATCCCGCTGCTGCGCCTGCGGCGCGCCTGGCGAGACCTTCGCCGCGGCGGCGGACCGCTCCGGGCCATCCCGCCACTGGTGGGCGGGCTGGTGGCGAGCGCCGCCGGCGAGGCGGTGGGCTATGCCGCGGGCGGCCCCAAGGGCCTGCCGTCGATCTTCGTGACCGAACTCGATCGTGAGGCCTTCGCGCCGCGATGAGCTGCTCGGTCGTGGTGGCGACGCAGGGCCGGCGCCCCTCCCAGCTCGAGGCGTTGCGTGCCGCGCTGGCGGCGCAGGTGCAGCCGCCGGGCGGCGTCGAGATCCTCGTCATCGACGACACGGCCGGGCGCGGCCCGTCGGCGGCGCGCAACGAGGGGATCGCGCAGGCGGGCGGCGAGCTCGTCGTCTTCACCGACGATGACTGCGTGCCGGAGCCGGGGTGGCTGTGGGCGCTGCATGCGCGCTGGGCCCGTCGGCCCGCTGTCGGCATCGGCGGCACCGTGCTCAACGGCCTCGCGACCAATCGCTTCGCCGCCGCGAGCCAGTTCGTCCACGACAGCGCACACACGTGGGCGAACCGCAGGGGGGCGCGCTTCTTCTCGAGCAACAACCTCGCCCTGCCCCGTGCAGCGCTGCTCGAGGTCGGCGGCTTTGCCGACAGCCTGCGCTGCGCGGAGGATCGCGAGCTCTGCGATCGCTGGGTCGGGGCGGGCCTGACGCTCGAGCACGAGCCCGGGGCTGTCGTGCGCCATGCCCACCGGATGCGGGCGCGAGGGTTCCTCGCGCAGCACGCCGGCTACGGGCAGGGAGCGTGGAACTTCCGGGCGGTGCAGGAGGCATCCGGACGCGCGCGGGCGCCGATCGAGCCCGCGTTCTACGAGCGGCTGCTGCGCGAGGCCGCCCGCCGCTCGGCGGGCACGGCCGCGCTCGTCGCCGCGGCCCAACTGGCCAACGCGGTCGGGTTCGCGTCGGCGGCGCTCACCGACCGCGGTAGGCTGCCGCGCCCGTGAGTCAGGTGACGATCACCCGCGGCGACGACGGCGTCGCCACGCTGGCAGCCGACCGCCCGCCGGCGAATGCCATGGACGTCTCCCTGCTGGGCGACCTCGTCACGGCGGTCGAGGACATCGCAGCCGATCCGCCGGCCGCGCTGGTGCTGACCGGGCGGCCCGGGTTCTTCTCGGCGGGCGCGGACCTGAAGGCGGTGCCGGCCTACGGGCCCGACGAGCAGCGGGCGATGGTCGACGGGATCAACCGCATGGCCCTGGGCGTGTACGCGCTGCCGTGCCCGGTCGTCGGCGCGATCACCGGCCACGCGATCGCCGGCGGGCTCGTGCTCGCCGTCTGCACCGACCTGCGCGTCGCCTCGGCTGCGGGCAAGTACGGCCTCACCGAGGTCAGGGTGGGCGTGCCCTACCCACAGGGCGCGATCGGCGTGGTCCAGGCCGAGCTGCCGGCTCCGGCGCTGCGGCTGCTCGCGTTCGGCAACGCGCTCCACGACGCGCAGACCTGCCTCGCGCTTGGCGTCTTCGACGAGGTCGTGGAGCCCGACGCGGTCCTGCCACGCGCGCTGGAGATCGCACGCGAGCTCGCCTCGCTGCCCGCCGACGTCTACGCGCGCACGAAGCGGGACCTCCGCGGTGCGACGATCGAGCGCCTGCGGGCGGCTGCGGCGGACGACCCGCTGCTGGCTCGCTGGGTCTGAGCCTCAGCGCAGGGCGGCCGGATCCTGAAATGACAGGGCGCCGGTTGACGCCTCGCGCCGCGATCCGTCAGAGTGGGAAGTGACACTTCCCACTGCCTACTGAGGAACCATGGCGCTCGACGATCCCGTCGTCATCACCTGCTCGATCTCCGGTTCGCTGGCCAACCGCGACCAGTGCCCGGGCATCCCGTACACGCCGGAGGAGTACGCGGCCGAGGCGCGGCGGATCGTCGACGAGGGCGGCGTCCACATCCACATCCACGCGCGCAGGCCCGACGGCACGCCCAGCTACGAGATCGAGGACTTCCAGGCGATCTCCGACGCCATCCGCGGTGAGGTCGGCGACGCGGCGATCATCAACTTCTCGACCGGCGCGATGGGGGTCAGCGTCGAGAAGCGCATCGCCTATCTGCGCGCCGTCCGGCCCGAGGTCGCCGCGCTGAACATGGGCTCGATGAACTACGCGAAGTACTCCGAGCGCCGCAAGGCCTTCGTCTTCAGCGCCGTGTTCGCGAATCCGTTCGACGAGATCGTCGAGTTCCTCGGCGTCATGAAGGAGCTCGGGATCAAGCCCGAGCACGAGTGCTTCGACGTCGGGCACGTCGGCTCGCTGTGGCCGCTGATCGACATGGGTGTCCTCGAGCCGCCGCTGCACGCCGACTTCGTCATGGGCGTCACCGGAGGCGTGCCGCCGACGGCGCGCAACCTCGCCGTGATGGCCGACAACCTGCCGCAGGGGGTTCCCGCCCACTGGGGCGTCATCGGCATCTCGCGCGTGCAGTGGCCGATGGTCGCCGCCGCGCTGACGCTCGGCGGCTCGATCCGCGTCGGGCTGGAGGACAACTTCTACCTCCCCGACGGCGAGATGGCGCGCTCCAACGGCGACCTGATCGCCAAGGCGCGCCAGCTGACGGTCGATGCCGGGCGGCGCCCGGCCACCGTCGAAGAGGCGCGCTCGCTGCTCGGCGTGCCGGCGAGGGCCGGGGCGGCATGACCCTGCCGCTCGAGGGGGTCAAGGTCCTCGACCTCAGCCGCCTGCTGCCGGGTGGCTTCTGCTCGCTGCTGCTCGCCGACTTCGGCGCCGACGTCATCAAGGTCGAGGACACCGGCATGGGCGACTACGTGCGCTGGTCGCCGCCGTACTACGAGGGCGCCGACGACAGCGCGAAGGGTGCGCTGTTCCTCGCCCTGAACCGCAACAAGCGCTCAATCCGGATCGACCTGAAGACCGACGGTGGCCGGGAGGTGCTGGTGCGCCTCGTCAGGGACGCCGACGTGCTGCTCGAGTCCTTCCGCCCCGGCGTGCTCGACCGGCTCGGCGTCGGCTACGCCCGTCTTCACGAGGCGAACCCGGGCCTGGTGATCTGCGCGATCACCGGCTACGGCCAGGACGGGCCGCTGCGCGACCGGTCCGGCCACGACACGAACTACCTGGGTCTCGTCGGCCTGCTCGGGCTGACCGGCGAGGCGGACGGCCCGCCGCTCCAGGCCGCGGGCCAGATCGCCGACATCGGCGGCGGAGCGCTGATGGCCGCCTTCGGGATCATGGCCGCGCTGCGCCATCGCGACCGCACGGGGAGGGGCAGGTCGTCGACGTCTCGATGGCCGATGGCGCGCTGTCCTGGCTGGCGATGGTCGCCGCCCGCCACTTCGCCGACGGCGCCGTCCCGCAGCGCGGCGGGCTCGAGCTCGCCGGCTCGCTCGTCTGCTACCGGCCCTACCAGTGCGCCGACGGCTGGGTGACACTCGGCGCGCTGAAGCCGAAGTTCTGGCAGGCGTGGTGTCGCGGCGTCGGGCGTGAGGACCTGATCGGCAAGCAGTTCGAGCGGCCGGGCTCGGCGGCGAGCGGGGGCGGCGTGGTGCGGCAGCGGTCATCGGCGGCCGGGCAGCGCGGGTTGAAGGCGCAACCGCGCGCGGGAATGGCGTTGAGGCGCGGCATCGCGCCATCGATCTGGCGCAGGCGCCGCGGTCCGTCGTCCATGTCGGGAATCGCGGCCATCGGGCCGCTGTATAGGGATGCGCGGGCTGGTGGATGACTTCGTGCAACCGGGCCGATTTCGGCCAAGCGGCCGGCATACATCACCGCCACGCGGTCGCAGGTCTCGGCGATCACGCCCATGTCGTGCGTGACCAGCATCACGGCGGTGCCGTGTTCCTTGCAGAGCCGCTTGAGCAGGTGGATGATCTGGGCCTGGATCGAGACGTCGAGGGCCGTGGTCGGCTCGTCGGCGATGATCAGCTTCGGTTCGGCAGCCAGAGCCAGCGCGATCACCACGCGCTGGCGCATGCCGCCGGAGAACTGGTGCGGGTCGCGGTCAATGCGGTGTCTCCGGCCGCCGGGATGCCGACTGTCGTGCAGCAGCGCGATGGCGCGCGCCGCGCCTCGGCGCTCGCTGACCGGCAGGTGCGGTGCGGATGGTTTCGATGAGCTGGGCGGCCGACGGTGTACAGCGGATTCAGCGAGGTCAGCGGATCCTGGAAGATGGCGCCGATCTCGCGGCCGCGGATCTTGCGCATGGCCTCGGGGGCAGGTTGTCGATGCGCGGCCCTTCGAGCATGGATGTCACCGCCGGCGATACGGCCGGGCGGGTCCAGCAGGCCGATCACGGCGGCGCCGGTGAGCGACTTGCCTGCCCGGATTCGCCGACCACGCCGAGGATCTCGCCCGGGGCGATCTGTTGAAGGAAATGTCGTCGATGGCGGTCAACATGCCTTGCCTCGTGTCGAACACGACGTGGAGGTCACGCACGGACGGCAACGGAACAGTCATTCGGGCTGACCCACAGGCGGGGGGCGAGATCGGCCGGGTCGAGGGGGTAGCTGGCGGAGAAGATCGCGCCGGCGGGAGGATTGCCGATCGTGCGGCGCCGGGTATTGCGCCATCAGCCGCTGAACTGGGCCTGGGCTCGGGCGTTGTCGGCGGCTTCGTCGAGACCGGGAATGATCCGGTTCTCCATCACGAACCGGCCGTCAATGATGACGCTGGAAAAATCCCGCCCGTGGCCAGCGATCAGCATGGTCTGGATCGGGTCGATAACCTGGCCGATATGCGGGCGGCTGAGGTCGAAGACAGTGAGGTCGGCGCGGGCGCCGGGTTGGAGGCGGCCGAGATCCGGGCGGCCGAGCGCGTCGGCGCCGCCAATGGTGGCGGCGTCGTAGTAATCCTCGCTGCGGCAGGCCATCGCGCCGCCGGCCATCACCCGGCAGAGGATCATGCCGATCTGCATGTTCATGATCATGTCCGGCGGCGCGGTGTCAGTTCCGAGACCGAGGCGCAGGCCCATCTCCCGATAGCGGCCGAAATGGTCGAGCGCGCCGCCACCGCGGCGACCAGCGGGCAGTGGACGATGGTCGATCCGGCGTCACGGATGATCTCGAGATCGCGGCCCGGGCGAGTGACCTGGCGGCTGCCCGAGACGACGAGTACAGTGCGGCAGCAAGGTGCGTTCGTTGAGCAGGCCGAGGCTGTGCATCCATTCCGGAGGGCTCATGCCGTGCTGGGCGAGGACGAGGTCATACTCGACCTTCGACTGGCAGGAATGC
>CAWCEB010000178.1:0-81961 GCA_963794105.1 uncultured Actinomycetes bacterium
GATGGCCACGACATCACCTGGTCAGCGGCCCACCGAGACCGTGGTGGAGGGTGTGGTGTTCATGCCCGGTGGCAAGGGCGTCTTCCCCACCCTCACCGTGGCCGAGACCCTGCAGCTCGCCGTGGTCCCACAAGGACGAGCCGGAGTACGTCGCCGAAGGCCACCGAACAGGTGCTCGGTGCGCCGCGTCCTGGAACGTGTAGTCGTAGCCATCCGGGTTGTTCATCGGGATGAACCAGATCTCACGCGTCGACAGGAGGTTCTTGATCGCCGTGCTCTTGCTGCGGGTGACGATGTACTTGAACAACCGCCGGTTGACCTCCGTCGAGATCCACTCGCGCGCGTGCTGGGTCGAGTCGAACAGGACCGTCGGGCGGGACGCGTCGGGCTTCGTCCTGCGCGCCCTGCGTCACCTTGTAGGCCACGATGTCCTGACCCTGCACCGAGTGTCCGATGACCTCTTCCTTGACGTAATCCGGATGCTTGGCCGCGAAGTCGTGGTACCACTCCTTGAGCGGGACGAGCGGCATGTCGCACGTGTCGGGGCACGGAGCCGGATCAAGGCTCCAGGGCCGGAAGACGTTGTAGCCGTGCTGGAGCGTCACGGCGGCCCGCGCGCTTGCACGCGCGCGCAGCGCCCGCGTGCGCTTCTTGGTCACGCCGAACGGCGCGGTCACCGTCGCGCCCTTCGCGCGCAGCGCGGCGGCCTGCGACGGCGTCGCGACGATCGCGAACTTCCCCTTGGCCTGAGGCGTCACGGCCTCGGACATGTCGAATCCGGCCCGCTGAAGGGCCTTCGGCTTGATGTGGCTGACCAGATATTGGTTCAGCGGCTGGGCACGTCCGGCCAGTGCGCTCGCCGGAATGACGAGTGCGACTGCGGCCGTGACCGCAAAGAGCATCCTGCGCAAGTTGTCCTCCCATGGGACTAGGACCGTTGAGTGGCGGCCGCTCGATACCCAGGCCCCCGGAGAGTTGAAACCAAACGATCGTCGATAGGGTGCCGCGGGTGCCTTGGGAGACGGTGCTGTACGAAGCCGCCGACGGCGTCGCGACGATCTCGCTCAACCAGCCGGACTCGCGCAACGCGCTGAGCGACCAGCTCTTGGACGACCTCCTTGGGGCGTTCGAGCATGCGCGCTCCGACGACGAGGTGCGCTGCGTCGTCCTCACGTCGACGCACGAGACCACCTTCAGCGCGGGCGGCAACCTCAGCGGCTTCGCCGCCGACGTGCCGCTCGTCCACAAGCACCTCTACGGCATCGAGAAGTTCCCGCGGCTGTTCCGCACGATCGGGACGCTCGGCAAGCCGGTGATCTGCGCGGCCAACGGGCACTGCCTCGCGGGCGCGCTCGGCCTGGCGCTGGCGTGCGACCTGATCATCGCGTCGGACCGGGCGACGTTCGGGACGCCGGAGATCAACGTTGGCGTGTTCCCGTTCATGATCATGGCGCTGATCTACCGCAACCTTCCGCGCAAGAAGACGACGGAGCTGCTGCTGCTCGGCGAGCGCATCGACGCGCATGAGGCCGAGCGGATCGGGATCGTGAACCGCGTCGTCGCCGCGGACGAGTTCGATGCCGCGGTGGCCGACTGGGCGCAGAAGCTCGCCGCAAAGTCGCCGGTGCTGATGCGCATGGGCAAGGACGCCATCTACCGCCAGATGGACATGGCCTTCGAGGACGCGCTCGACTATCTGCGCGCGCAGCTGACGATCGCGTTCTCGACCGAGGACATCCAGGAGGGCGTCAAGGCGTTCTTCGAGAAGCGCGACCCGCAATGGACGGGCCGATGAGCGAGCCGCGGCTCGTCGCGCTGCTCTGCCGGACCTCGGACCGCGGCCCGGAGGGCGCGGCGGGCGCCGAGGCCCTCGCGGGCGCGCTCGGCGAGCGCCTGGGTGCGCCGCCGCGGATCATCGGCTCGCCCGGCGAGCCGCGCGAGGGGAGTTGGGAGGAGGATCTGCGCGACTCGCGCGGGTGCATCCTCGAGGCGGGCGGCCAGATCGACGACGCGCTCGCCGACGGCGAGTTCCCGATCCTGCTGTCGTCGGACTGCACGATCTGCCTGACGACGATCCCGACGGTCCTGCGCCACCGCCCGCGCGCCGCCGTGCTCTGGCTCGACGCGCATGGCGACTTCAACACCCCGGAGACCACGCCGTCGGGCTTCGTCGGCGGCATGTGCCTGGCCGGGGCTTGTGGGCTCTGGGAGACGGGCTTCGAGTCGGCCGGGCCGGCGCTCGACCCGACGCAGATCGTGATGTGCGGCGTGCGCGATCTCGATGCGCAGGAGCGCGTGCTGATCGAGACGCGTGGCGTGGATCTCATCGAGCGGCCCTCGCTGCTGTCCGGCGCGATCGAGGGCCGCGAGGTCTTCGTCCACCTGGACTGCGACGTGCTGGATCCATCGGTGATGCCTGCGCGCTTCGCAGCGGAGGGCGGGCTCAGCGACGGCGGCCTGCGCACGCTGCTCACCGAGGTCGCCGAGGCGGCCACGCTCATCGGCTGCGAGATCACGGCGTTCGGCGCGCCGGAGCTGGCCGAGCGGGTAGCAGCGGTCGTCGAGCCGCTGCTACCGCTCAAGGTCGCCGACTAGCGACCTGTCGGTTTTCCGCCACGAAGGTGGCGGCCTGCCCCCGCGACACGGGGCCCGCTCGCTGCGAGCGTGCGCCCATGCCCCGCTGCTCTCACCTCCTCGGCGCGACGATCGCTGCCCTGACGCTCGCCGCCCCGGCCCTCGCAGCCGAGTCCTACCAGCCAGGCGCCACGCTACTGGTGAGCCGTTCCGACGGTCTCGGCGCGCTGCCCGTCCAGGGTGACGGCAACAGCACCACCTGGACGCGCGCGATCAGCGCCAACGGGCGCTTCACCGCCTTCACGTCGGACGCGGACGATCTCGGGGCGCCCGGTTCGAGCGTCCAGCACGCCTACGTGCGCGACGACCAGACGGGTGTGGTGACGCTGCTGGACCGCACCGGGCCTGGCGGACCGATCGGCAACGCGCCGGCCCTCGAAGCGTCGATCAGCGCGGACGGGACGAAGGCGTGCTTCATCTCCTATGCGGACAACCTCGTCGCCGGCGTGGGCACACATCACGTCTACGTCGTGACCGTCGCCACCGGCGCGATCGTGGCCGCGGATCGGTCGACCGGCGGCGTCATCGCCGACGATGTCTCCTCCGAGCACTGCGCGCTCGACGCCGACGGCAACACGGTCGCCTTCGAGTCCGCCGCCGACAACCTCGGCGCGGGCGCGACGAGCGTGAGCCACATCTACGTGCGTCATCTCGGCTCGAACACCACCCAGCTCGTGGACTCCTTCCAGGGCACGCCGGCCAACGGCGCGGGCCGTGATCCGGTGATCGACGCAGCGGGGACAACGGTCGCGTTCCAGTCCTACGCGTCGGATCTCAACGGCCCCGGGGGCGACACGAACGCACACTCGGATGTCTACGCCCGATCGCTCGCCGCCGCCCAGCCCGTGCTCGTCAGTCGTGCCGATGGCGTGGCCGGTGCGATCGGAAATGGCCACTCGGGGCAGCCGTCGATCAGCTTCGACGGCGGGATCGTCGCCTTCTCGAGCGACGCGACGAACTTCGGCGACGGCGACGCCGACGCCCAGCACGACGTCCACGTCCGCAACCTCTCAGCGGGGACGACCACGCTCGTCAGCCGCGCCGAGGGAGTCGCCGGTGCCAAGGGCGACGGCGAGTCCTCCCTGCCGGCGATCGCGGGCGACGGATCAGCGGTTGCCTTCGTGAGCCAGTCGGCGAACCTCGGCGTGGTGCCCGGAGGTGGCGGCGAGGGCGGCACCAACCGGCTCGCGTACATGCGCACGCTGAGCGGCGCCCACACGGCCGCGCTCGGCCGCGCGACCGGCGCGACCGGCGCGGTCGAACAGGACTACTTCGCGGGCGTAGCGCTCGACGAGCACGCCTCCAACGCCGTGTTCACCACCAGTGGCGCCCATCTCGACCCGTTGGCGAACGGCGCCTTCAGCGAGGTCTTCGAGCGCCACCTGGCGGGCGGCTATGAGACGCGGCTGATCTCGCGCCCCGTCGACGCGTCCGCCAGGCCGGTCGAGATGGGCTACCTGGAGGCTTCGGCGCACGCGGTGTCCGCAGACGGGCGCTTCGCGGTGTTCTCCGGCGTGACCTCATTCGGCCCGGTCGGGATCCGCGAGATCTACCTGCGTGACGTGCTCCTCGGGACGACGCGGCTCATCAGCCGCGCCGACGGCGCGGACGGCGCGCCGGCCGACGCCAACGTCTACGACGGGTCGATCAGCGCCGACGGGACGAAGGTCGCGTTCACCACCGTGGCGAAGAACCTCGCCGCCGGCGGGGCGAACGGGGAGGAGCAGGTGTACGTGCGCGACCTCGTGGCGAACACGACGACGCTCGCGAGCACCGGGGCGGGAGGCATCAGCGTGAACGGCTCAACTGCCCCGGTCCTCAGCCAGGACGGCACGAAGGTGGCCTTCGACTCGTGGTCGGCGAACCTCGTCGCAGGCGATGCGAACGGCGACACCGATGTCTTCGTCCGCGACATGGTCGCGGGCACGACGGTGATGGCGAGCCTGGCCGCCGGGGGCGGGCAGACCGACGCCAGCGCGAGCACGGCGATGATCAGCGCCGACGGCACGCGCGTCGGGTTCACGACCTACGCCAACAACATGGGCTTCGGCGGGCCGAACGACGGATCTCAGCACCTGTATGTGCGCGACCTCGCGGCAGGGACGACGGCGCTCGTGGACCGCTACGCCGACGGCTCGCCGGGCGACAAGACCGCAGACCGCGTCTTCATGAGCGCCGACGGCAACCGGTTCCTGTTCTCGACCTCGGCAAAACTGACGCCCGACGCCACGAACGCGAGCGCCGATGCGTACGTGCGGGATGTCGCCGGCGGTACGACCACGCTCGCGGCGATCGGGCCCAACGGCGAGCACGGCACCAAGCAGATGTTCCCCTACGGGATCAGCATGGATGGCGCGAAGGTCGTCTTCGCGACCTACGACAACGCGTTCGGGACGAACGAGCCCGCTGCCGGTTGGATTCGTGACCTGAGCTCGGGCCAGACGGCGCTCGTCGGGGTCCGTGACGGGACGCAGGTCCCCGCCGACCACAGCTTCCAGCAGGTTTCGATGGACGGCGACGGCAACTGCGTCGTCTTCGAGTCGACCGACGGCTCGCTGGCGTCCCCGTCCTACGGAGGCCATGACGTCGGGATGCTGTGGATGCACGTCGCCGGCGGCGAGTGCCCCGTCCACGCGCCCGACACGACCCTCACCTCGGGGCCCGACGGCAAGGCGAAGGTGCGCAGCGCGTTCTCGGTCTTCGGCTACGGAGCGGACGAGAGCAACGTGGTGTTCACGTGCTCGCTCGACGATGCGCCGATGACGCGCTGCGCCGACACGTTCCACACCGGCTCGCTGCGCGACGGGGTGCACCGGTTCAAGGTGGCCGCGACCGACCGCGCCGGCAACACCGATCCGACGCCGGCGCTGATGACCTTCACGGTCGGCGTGCCGCCGCGCGTGACGAAGTTGCGCCTCGACCGTCGCGGACGGCTCGTGTTCAAGCTGTCCGAGAAGGCGAAGGTGCAGGTGCGCCTGGCGCGCACAGGCCACGCGCACAGCGCCGCCCTCGGCAGGCTGACCATCAAGCGCTCCTTCAAGGCCGGAACGCGGCGGGTCAAGCTGCCGATGCGGCGCCTGCGCAAGGGCCACTACCGCGCGACGGTCACGGCGACCGACGCCGGCGGCAACCGCTCGGTGCCGAAGCGCAAGAGCTTCGACACGCGGTCGTGATCACCGGACGTTCAGCGTCTGGCGGGCGCTGCCGGCGGTGACGGTGACGTTGACGCGGCGCGGCGCGCGGACCTTGACGGTGAAGCGCCCGGAACGGACCTGCGCCTGGGCGCGGGCGACGGTACGCCGGCCGCGCAGGACCGCGACCTTCACCTTGGCCGCGCCGCTGGCGCGGCCGGTCACGACGAGCCTGCCGCCGCGGCGCACGGCCTTGACCCGGGTCAGCGTGGCCGACGACGTCCCGCGGTTGTCGTCAGGGCGCTGCTGGTTGTCGCCGCCACCGCCACCACCGCTCGAGCGGTGCACGGTCTCGCAGTCGGGCGCAATGGTGTCGACGGCGTCGGCCTCGACGACGTCCTCGCCGACGCCGCACGTGATGTTGTCGGCCTCGCCGTCACGTGCGTCGATGTGGTCGTTGCCGTAGGGGTTGCGGCACTGGATCCAGTTGCACGTCGACGCGCTGCTATCGCCGTTGATGACGTCGCGTCCGGGGCCGCCGGTGAGCGTGTCGTGGCCGTAGCCGCCCTCGATCGTGTCGTTGCCCGCGCCGCCGTCGATCGTGTCGTCGAGGTCGAACCCGGTGAGCTTGTCGTCGCCGCCACGGCCGTTGAACGTGCTGCCGGCGTCGTTGTTGAAGACCATGAACTCATCAGGTCCGTCGGAGCCCGTCAGCGTCGCCGCCTCGTTGAGGTAGATGCTCTCGATGTCGGTCACGTTGTCGTTCTCGCCGGGGCGCCCGTCGTTGGCCACGCCGTCGATCGAGACGACGATCGGCGGCTGGTAGTTGCCGGTCGCGGAGACCCAGTTGTTCTCGATCTGGTCGTAGCCGGGGCCGCCGTCGATGACGTCAGTGCTCTGCTCCTGCCAGTCGTCGGCCAACAGCTTGTCGTTGCCCGCGCCCGCGTGGATGACGTCCGGGCCCTCCTGAGCGTCGAGCTCGTCGTCGCCGTTGCCGCCGTCGATCGTGTCGGCGCCGATGCCGCCGGTGATCTTGTCGTTGCCGTCGCCGCCGATGAGCGTGTCGGTCGTCTCGGTGAACGCGGGGCCGCGCAGCACGTCGTTGCCGGCGCCGCCGTCGAGCGTGATCGCGATGCCGCCCGGCATGTTGTCGCTGACGTTGAGCTGGTCGTCGCGGTCGCCGCCCTCGATCCGGATGCCGCCGGACGGCGTCTCGCAGGAGACGAAGGAGGCGTACTCCCAGGGCAGGGTGCAACCGGCCGGGTACGAGGTGGGGACGGTGACATCGCTGAACAGCAGGCGTCCCGGGCTGTCGTCGTCCGGCCCGACGTGGAAGACGTTCGTCTCGCCGGGCGCGCCGCGCAGAACGAGCGTGTTGCCTTCCTGGGTGATGGTTGAAGCGCAGGCCGCCGCGGGGAACGCCGCGACGGCCAACGCAACGAGGAGGAGTCGGTGGATTCGCATGGTGCGAGGCTGCGCGAGCGCGGCCTCGCCGGGAATAGGGGCCCACCTCCACCCACCCTCCACCCACCCTCCCAACCCCCCGGTTCGCTCCCATCCGCCGCGAAGTAGGGAGTAGGACTTCCCACTTCCCACAGGTAAAGTGCGCGGCATGAGCACCGATGCCCCAGCCTCGATCCTGCGCCCGCTCGTCGAGGATCTGCACGAACGCCGGGCCAAGGCGATGCTGGGCGGCGGCGAGGAGCGGATCGCGCGTCAGCACGCCGCCGACAAGCTCACCGCGCGCGAGCGCCTGGCCCTGCTCGTCGACGACGGGACGTGGACCGAACTGGGCATCCACGCCGGCATCCACTTCTCCGTCCGTGGCCTGGAGGGCAAGGAGGCGCCCGCCGACGGCGTCATCACGGGCTACGGGAAGGTCGACGGCCGGCTGACCGCGATCGCGGCCTACGACTTCACCGTGATGGCCGGGTCGATGGGCATGACCGGGGAGATGAAGGTCGCGCGCCTGCGGGACCTCGCGCTCACCAAGCGGATCCCGTTCGTGTGGTTGCTCGACAGTGCCGGGGCGCGAATCCAGGAGGCGGTCGGCTCGCTCTTCGCCGGCTCGGGCCACCTGTTCCGCGAAGAGGTCGTCAACTCCGGCGTGATCCCGCAGGTCGCGGCGCTGATGGGGCCGTGCGCCGCGGGCACCGCGTACATCCCCGGGCTGGCCGACTTCGTGCCGATGGTGAAAGGGCGCGGCTCGATGGCGCTCGCCGGCCCGCACCTCGTGCGCGCCGCGGTCGGCGAGGACGTGACGCAGGAGGAGCTCGGCGGCTCGCGCGTGCACTGTCGCAAGAGCGGCGTCGGAGACCTGGAGGTCGCCGGCGACGAGGAGTGCATCGCGAAGATCCGCGAGTACCTGTCGTTCATGCCCTCGCACTGCGAGCAGGCGCCGCCGGTGCTCGACTGCAGCGACCCGGTCGATCGGGCCGACGACGAGTTGCTGGACGTCATCCCCGAGTCCAACCGCAAGCCGTACGACATGTACGAGGTGATCTCGCGGATCGTCGACGACGGCATCTACTTCGACATGAAGCCGCAGTGGGCGAAGACGATCATCACCTGCTTCGCGCGCTTCGGCGGCCGGCCCGCGGGGATCGTGGCCAACCAGCCCAAGCACCTCGGCGGGATCCTCGACAACGACTCGGCCGACAAGGCCGCGCGGTTCATCAACCTCTGCAATGCGTACGGCATCCCGCTTGTGTTCCTGCAGGACGTTCCCGGCTTCATGGTCGGCACGAAGGTCGAGGAGGCGGGCATCATCCGCCACGGCGCGAAGATGCTCTACGCCGTCGCCAATGCGACCGTCCCGAAGGTCACCGTGATCCTGCGCAAGGCGTACGGCGCGGGCTACTACGTGATGTGCGGCAAGGCCTACGAGCCAGACCTGATCGTCGCATGGCCGAGCGCGGAGATCTCCGTCATGGGCGCCGAGGGTGCGGTCGAGATCGTGTTCCGCAAGCAGGTCGAGGAGGCCGACGACCCGGCGGCCAAGAAGGCGGAGCTGATCGCCAACTACCGCTCGATCATCGACGTCTACATCGCCGCCCGCAACGCGATGATCGACGACGTGATCGACCCGCGCGAGACGCGCCCGACGATCTGCCGCGCGCTCGAGATGGCTGCCGGCAAGAAGGTCGAGCGGCCGTACAAGAAGTCGGGCGTCGTCCCCGTCTAGGCGATTCTGAGCGCGTAAGGTCGGGCGATGGTCATCGTCATCGCCCGCTTCCGCCCCCGCTCCGACAACCTCGACGAGTTCCTCGCCATCCTCGGGGACGTGCAGGAGGCCTCGCGCGGCGACGACGGCTGCGTGAACTACGGCTACTACCGCGGCGTCACGGACGACTCCGAGTTCATCGCCGTCGAGGAGTGGCGTGACATGGACGCACTGGAGGCGCACCTGCGCACCGCGCACGTCGCGCGCCTGGTCGGAGCGCTGCCCGGACACTCCGCAGCTCCGCCGGAGATCGCCACGCACATCGTCGCGGAGACGGTCCCGCTGCCATTGCCGTGACGCCGGGGCCAGGATCCATGGGAGCCCGCACGTCAGCGCACGCGCGAAGAGGTGCGCGACGTGTTCGCCACGCACCGCCACGACGAGGTCACACGCACCTGCGCGTTCTGCGGTCGTGAGGGCACGACGCAGTTCGAGCAGTGTCCGCACTGCGGGCAGTCGTACTTCGACAAGCCGCCGCGGCTGAGTCGCGCCGCCCGCCGTGCGCTGCTCGCGGCTGGCGGGCGTGCGCTGGTGGGGCTCGCGGTGTGGCTCATCACCGCAGCTCGTGGACTACCGCCACCACAGCGACGAGCAGACCCGTTCCAGCCACGCGAAGCTCGTGGCGGCGGAGCGGGCGCGGCTGACGGCCGAGCAGCGCCCGCATCACGGCCGCGCAGTCGAGCTGCGGCCCGCCGCCGGCGCGACGACCGAGGAGCAGCTCGGCGCGCGCCGCAAGCTCGTGGCGCGGGTCGAGTCGTCGATCACCGCCGATGCCCGCGCGCGGATCGCCGCCGGGCTGCTCGAGGGCCGCCGCCGACGGGCACGAGCTGCGGGCCGCTCGTGCGCAACCAGGTCGCCGGCGACGAGGAGGACCTCTCGAAGACGATCGGGCGGTACTCGTGCGTCGCGGTCACGGGCGACGCGGTCCAGCGCGGTCAGCGCGTCGGCGCCTTCGGGATCCCGTTCGTCGCCGCGGTCGACTTCCGGCGCTTCACGTACGTGTGGTGCAAGGACAACCCGGCCGCGAACGCGGCAGTGACCGGGCTGGCGTTCGTCCGGCTCGCACGCGAGTGCCTGGCATCGCGCGGCAAGGCGTTCGGGACGGGCTACCTCGAGCGCTGAGCCTCGGCCAGCCGGTCGAGCAGCGGCACCTGCGCCGGAAGCAGCTTCTCGCGCGCGGCATCGAGCGCCGAACCAGCCGGCCCGGTCGACCTCCGGGAACTGCTGTGACGGTCCGCTGCGCGGCGGCCACTCGATCGTGAAGCTGTTGCTCGTGATCGCGTCGGCGTCGAGGTCGCCCTCGACCGCCCAGGCGGTCACGCGCTTGCCGTTGCGCTGACGGATCTCGCCGAGCTCGAGCGCCGGCCCGTCGGGGCAGGGGCTGCCGAGCTCCTCGGCGAACTCGCGCCGCGCACACGCCAGCGGCTCCTCGTCCGTCCTCGTAGAGGCCCTTCGGGATGCTCCAGGCGCCGGCGTCGCGGCGTGCGAAGAACGGGCCGCCGGGGTGCACGAGCAGCACCTCGAGCTCGTCGCCGCTGCGGCGGTACAGCACGATCCCTGCGCTGCGCTCTGGCATCCGCGTAGCGTAGGAGCGTAGAGTCGCGCGGTGGCCCGGCGTTGCGTACTTGCGGTCGTCATCGCGGCGTTCGCATGCACCCCGGCGCACGCGGCGCTGACGCACAGCTGGCATGCCGACGGGAACACCGACGACGCCGTCGGCACCGCGGACGGGGTGGCGAACAACGGTGCGACATTTGCGCCGGGCCTGTCCGGCCAGGGCTTCTCGCTGGACGGCATCGACGACACCGTGACGTTCGGCGACGCCGGCGATCTGGGCACCGCGGACTTCTCGATCGCGTTCGCGATCAAGACGACCTTTCCCGGAGACGAGGTCGTGCTGACGAAGCGCCCGATCTGCGACTTCAGCTCGTTCTTCGACATCCACGAGGGAGCGGGCGGGACGCTGTCGCTCGAGATGGACGGGGGCAACTCGACCAACCACGCCGGCATCGGATCGCTCGACCGTGTGGATGACGGCGTGCTGCACACCGCAGTCGCGACGCGCCAGGGCCAGGTCGTGACTTGGTTCATCGACGGTGTGCCGAGCGGGTCCAATGATCTCGGCAGCCCTCAGAACGTCGACAACGCGGCGGACCTGATCCTCGGGAGCAGCCCGTGCGTCGGCGCCGACGGCGTTTCGACGACGCTGACCGGCGTGGTGGACGAGCTACGGATCGCCGACACGGCCGACCCGAACCTGCTGCCGCCGCCGGTCCCTGTGAACCTGTCGGCGCCGGCGATCCCGACGGCGGCGACCGAGGGCGACGCGCTGACGTGCCAGCCGGGCGACTGGCGCTACCACCCGGCGTTCACGTTCCAGTGGCTGCGCGACGGCCAGCCGATCGACGGCGCCACGGGATCGGACTACACGGCGACGGCCGCCGACGTGGGCCACAGCCTGTCGTGTCGCGTCAAGGGGTCGAACGCCGGCGGTGATGCGACGGCCGACTCCAACGCCGTCAGGCCGTCGGCCAAGCCGGTCACGACGACGCCGCCGACGAACACACCACCTACGACGACGCCGCCAGTCACGACTCCCCCGCCGATCGTCACCGTCGCGCCCGCGGCCGTGGGGCTGCCGTCGGCCAAGCGCTGCGTGAGCGGGCGCCGCTTCGCGATCCACCTGCGCAAGGTCCGCGGCGAGAAGGTGGCCTCGGCCACCGTGTTCGTCAAGGGCAGGCGCGTCAAGGCGGTCAAGGGCAAGCAGATCACCGCGGCGATCGACCTCCGCGGGCTGCCGAAGGGCAAGTTCGTCGTGCGGATCGTCGTCACGACCGTGAGCGGCAAGCGCTTCAGCGGCAAGCGCACGTACCGCACCTGCAGCGGGCGCAGGAAGGGCGGCAAGCACCCATTCGCCGCCGCCACGTAGCGTCCCGCGCGTGCATGGGCTGGAGCAGGCGGCGCGCGAGCTGCTGGACCGCAACTGGCGCGAGGGCAGCTACCGCGGCCGCGACTTCGCCTTCAGCGTCCCAAGCCCGCGCTCATATCCGTGGCAGTGGTACTGGGACTCGTGCTTTCACGCGATCGTGCGCCGGCGCTGGGAGCCGGAGCATGCGCGGCGCGAGCTCGAGACGCTGCTGAACGCCTCCGAGGACGGCTTCATCGGGCACACGGTGTTCTGGGCGCACCGCATCGATGCCGCGACGGGCGCTGCGCTACAACGTCAGCTCGCGCGACGATCTCGATGACGCACACCATCCAGCCGCCGATCCTGGCCTGGGCGTGGCGCATCGTCGTCGGCGATCCGCGCGAGGAGCCGCGCATCGCCGCCCACCACGACTGGCTGCGCGAGCATCGCGACCTCGACGGCGACGGCCTGCTCTGGCTGATCCAGCCCGACGAGTCGGGGATGGACGCCAGCCCGAAGTTCGACCACGTCTGGGGCCCGATCGCGCAGGGCCGGCCGCTGTTCCCGCTCCTGATCGCGCGCAACCGCCGCCACGGCTGGGACGCGCGGCGCGTGCGGCCGCGGGCCCGTGGTCTGCGAGGTCATGACGAACGTCGCGTGGTCGCTGAGCGAGCAGGCGCTCGGGCGCCCGTCGCCGACGCCGGCGCTCGTCGAGCGGCTGTGGCGACTCCGCGCGCGGGCCGCTTCCCTCGACGACGTGCGCGGCGCGGCGGCCGCGCGCCGCGCCTGACCGGACACCTGGGACACGCTCGCCCCGCTCGCGCTGCCCGACCTGCCGCGACGAGATCGCCGAGCGCTCGTCGAGCGCGTGCTGCGCGCGCCCGGGCTACGCCGACGGCGATCCCGCTACCGGCCGTCGCCATCGACGACCCCTCGTACTCCGAGCGCGAGACGTGGTGGGGCAGGCACCGGCACTGGCGCGGGCCGAGCTGGGTCAACAGCGCCTGGTTCGTGACGCTCGGGCTGCGACGCCTCGGGCTGGACGACGAGGCGGATGCGATGGCGCAGCGGCTCGCGGCCGGTCATGGAGCGCGAGGGCTTCCGCGAGTACTACGAGTCGCGCAGCGGGCGGGGGATGGGCGCGCACGACTTCGGCTGGTCGACATTGATCGTCGAGATGCTCGACCCCACCGTCGCATGACCTCGCGACCGCTTCGCGGTGCTGTGGGTCAGACCCTGACGCTCGCGGTGGGGATCGTCGGCTGCGGCGCCGTCGCGCGGCACCACGTCCCCGCGCTGCGCGCCGCGCGCGGAACGCAGCTTGCGGCGGCGTTCGACGTCGATGCGTCTGCGGCCGCGGCGACGGGCGCGCCGGTCGCTGCGTCGCTCGGTGACCTGATCGAGCGCGTCGATCTCGTGGCGGTGTGCACGCCGCCCGACCTGCATGCGGACGTGGCGGTGGCGGCGCTCGAGGCGGGCCGCGGCGTCCTCGTCGAGAAGCCGCTGGCAACCACGCTCGCCGACGCGGACCGCATCGTCGCCGCGGCTGACGGCCGGCTCGCTGCGACAGGCTTTCAGCTTCGTTGTCACCGCAAGCTGCCCGGCCCGCGCTCGCGAGATCAGCGGCGTCTGGGGCGGCCCGTACGCGTCGTCGGGCCGTACGGTCGGCCCACTGCTGGACCGCGCGGTGCACCACGTGGACCTGTGGCGCATGCTGCTCGGCGACGAGGTTGAGACGGCGCGCGCGATCGAGACCGGCGATGGCGTTCGCCTTGAGGCGGCGATGCACGGGGGCGCACGGCCGCACCTCGACCTGCCGGACGGCGGCCCGCCTCGCAACGAGATCGTCGTCGACGGCCGGACCATCGATCTCTACGCGATGGACGGGGTGCTCGACCGGCTCCGGCACCCCCGCGAGCTCGGGCGCGGCGGCCCCTACCAGGCGGCGTTCGTGGCGCAGTGGGAGGCGATCGCCGACGGGTCTCCACCAGCGACGGTCGCCGACGGACGCCGCGCGCTTGAGATAGTGCTGAGCGCGTGACCCCCGCTCTGTCGTACGTGATCCCCTGCGGCCACTGGCGCCATGTCGACCGCGTCGTCGGCTGCCTGCTCGAGCAGGATGAGGTCGGGCGGATCGAGCTGGTGCTCGCGGGCCCCGACGAGGTCGAGGTTCCCGCGCACGTGCGCGAGGCGTTCTGGGACGTGAAGCGGGTGCCCGCCGACCCCCGCAAGATGAACGAGGCGCGGGCGACGGGGTTGCTCGCGGCGACCGCGCCGGTCGCCGTCATCGGCGAGACGCACTGCTACCCGCAGCCCGGGTGGGCGCGCGCGTTCATCGGCGCGATCGAAGAGGGCACGTGGGACGGGATCGCGCCGCAGATCGAGAACGCCAACCCGGCGACTGGCCTGAGCTGGGCGAACCTGGTGCTGGACTACGGCCCGTTCCTTCGCCCGCCGCGCGGTGAAGTCGACGCGTTGCCGGGGCAGAACGCGGGCGTGCGCACCGCGCTGCTCCAGCCCTACCGCGACGACCTGGGCGAGCGGATGCGCATGCCGTACCTGTTCTTCCAGACCCTGCGCGATGGCGGCGCACGATTGTTCGTCGAGCCGGGGCTCGCACCGCGCACCTCAACGTCACCGACAGGCGCGCGTGGCTGGCAGAGCGCTTCGGCGCGGGGCGCACGTTCGCCACCGACCGCTCGGCGAGATGGGCCCGGTGGCGGCGCGTCGTCTACACCGCCGGCTCACCGGCCATCCCGCTCCTGCGCCTGCGCCGCTCGCTGCCAGACCTACGCCGCGGCGGCGCCCCGCTGCGCTCGGTTTGGCCGCTGCTCGCCGGCCTGCTCGCGAGCGGGCTGGGCGAGGCTGTGGGGTACGCGGTGGGGATCGCGACGCGCTGCCGTCGATCTTCGTGACCGAGCTGGACCGCGAGGCCTACGCGCCGCGATGAGCTGCTCGGTCGTGGTGGCGACGTCCGGTCGGCGCCCCGCGCAACTCGCCGCGCTGCAGGCGGCGCTCGAGCGGCAGGTCGAGCCGCCCGGCGGCTTCGAGGTCGTCGTGGTGGAGGACACTGAGCAGCGCGGCCCGGCGGCTGTCCGCAACGAGGGCGTGGCGCGCGCGGCCGGCCAGCTCCTCGCATTCACCGACGACGACTGCATCCCCGACGCCGGGTGGCTGTGCGCCCTGCACGCGCGCTGGGCGGGACACGCGGGCGCAGGCGTCGGCGGCAAGGTGGTCAACGGGCTGAACGGCAATCGCTTCGCAGCCGCCAGCCAGGTCGTCCACGACGTCGCGCACGCCTGGGCCAATCGTGATGTGCCGCGGTTCTTCTCGAGCAACAACCTGGCGCTGCCACGCGCGGCGTTCGTCGAGATCGGAGGCTTCAACGAGCGGCTGCGCTTCGCCGAGGATCGCGAGCTGTGCGATCGCTGGCTGTCCGCGGGAATGTCGCTCGCGTACGAGCCGGCGGCCGTCGTCCGCCACGCCCATCGCATGCGGGCAGGAGGCTTCCTCGCGCAGCACGCCGGCTACGGCACCGGGGCCTGGCGCTTTCGCGCGGCCCAGACCGCGTCGGGACGGCCGCGAGCGCCGTTCGAGCTCGCGTTCTACGAGCGGCTGGCGCGGGAGGCGGCCCACAGTTCCGCGAGCGTCGCCGCGCTCGTGGTGGCCGCGCAGGTGGCCAACGCGATCGGGTTCGCGTCGGCCGCGCTCACCGACCGCGGTAGGCTGCCGCGCCCGTGAGCCAGGTTTCGATCACGCGCGGCGTCGACGGCGTCGCCACCGTCATGGCAGACCGGCCGCCGGCGAATGCGATGGACGTCACGCTGCTGCGTGAGCTGGTCGCCGCCATCGACGAGGTCGCCGCCGATCCGCCGGCGGCGGTCGTGCTGGCCGGGCGCCCCGGGTTCTTCTCGGCGGGAGCGGACCTCAAGCTGGTTCCGGGCTACGGGCCCGACGACCAGCGGGCGATGGTCGACGGGATCAACCGCATGGCGCTGGGCGTCTACGCGCTGCCGTGCCCGGTCGTCGGGGCCATCACCGGCCACGCGATCGCCGGCGGCCTCGTGCTCGCGGTGTGCACCGACCTGCGCGTGGCTTCGGCCGACGGCAGGTACGGCCTGACCGAGGTCAAGGTGGGCGTGCCCTACCCGCAGGCGGCGATCGGCGTGATCCAGGCCGAGCTGCCGGCGCCGGCGCTGCGCCGGCTCGCGTTGGGCAACGCCCTGCACGACGCCGCGACGTGCCTGGGGCTCGGCGCGTTCGACGAGGTCGTCGAACCCGACGCCGTCCTTCCGCGCGCACGCGAGCTGGCCGGCGAGCTGGCCGCCATGCCGGCCGACGTCTATGCCCGCACGAAGGCCGATCTGCGCGGCCCGACGATCGAACGCCTCCGCGAGGCCGCCGCGGACGACCCGCTGCTGGCGCGCTGGGTCTGAGAATCACCGGGCGCCGGTTGACGCCTCGCGCCGCGATCCGTCAGAGTGAGAAGTGACACTTCCCACTGCCTACTGAGGAACCATGGCGCTCGACGATCCCGTCGTCATCACCTGCTCGATCTCCGGCTCGCTGGCCAACCGCGACCAGTGCCCGGGCATCCCATACACGCCAGAGGAGTACGCGGCCGAGGCGCGCCGAATCGTCGACGAGGGCGGCGTCGACATCCATATCCACGCGCGTACGCCGGATGGCGCGCCGAGCTACGAGATCGAGGACTTCCAGGCGATCTCCGACGCGATCCGCGGCCGAGGTCGGCGACGCGGCGATCATCAACTTCTCGACCGGCGCGATGGGCGTCAGCGTCGAGAAGCGCATCGCCTATCTGCGCGCGGTGCCGGCCCGAGGTCGCCGCGCTGAACATGGGCTCGATGAACTACGCGAAGTACTCCGAGCGCCGCAAGGGGTTCGTCTTCAAGCGCCGTCTTCGCGAACCCATTCGACGAGATCATCGAGCTGCTCAGGCGATGAACGAGCTCGGGATCAAGCCCGAGCACGAGTGCTTCGACGTCGGCCACGTCGGCTCGCTGCGCCGCTGATCGACATGGGCGTGCTGAGCCGCCGCTGCACGTCGACTTCGTCATGGGCGTCACCGGCGGCGTGCCGCCCGACGCGCGCGCAACCTCGCGCGCATGGCCGACAACATGCCCGGCGGCGGCTCGCCACTGGGGCGTCATCGGCATCTCGCGCGTGCAGTGGACGATGGTCGCCGCCGCGCTGACGCTCGGCGGCTCGATCCGCGTCGGCCTGGAGGACAACTTCTACCTCCCCGACGGCGAGATGGCGCGCTCCAACGGCGACCTCATCGCCAAGGCGCGCCAGATGACCGAGGACGTCGGGCGGCGCGCCGGCGACCGTCGCCGAGGCGCGCGAGCTGCTCGGCTGCCGAGCGCGGGCCGCCGGCGTGAGCGGCTGCCGCTCGAGGGCGTCCGCGTCCTCGACCTCTCGCCGCCTGCTGCCGGGCGGCTTCTGCTCGCTGCTGCTCGCCGACTTCGGCGCCGACGTGCTCAAGGTCGAGGACACCGGCATGGGCGACTACATGCGCTGGTCGCCGCCCTACTACGAGGGCGCCGAGGACAGCGCCAAGTCGGCGCTGTTCCTCGTCGCTCAACCGCAACAAGCGCTCGATCCGCATCGACCTCAAGCGCGACGCCGGCCGCGAGGTGCTGCTGCGGCTCGCGCGCGACGCCGACGTGCTGCTCGAGTCGTTCCGCCCCGGCGTGCTCGACCGCCTCGGCGTCGGCTACGAGCGCCTGCGCGAGGCGAACCCCGGCGCTCGTCTACTGCGCGATCACCGGCTACGGCCAGGACGGGCCGCTAGCGCGACCGCTCCGGCCACGACATGAACTACCTCGGGCTCGTCGGGCTGCTCGGCCTCACCGGCGAGCGCCGACGGCCCGCCGGTCCAGGCCGCCGGCCAGATCGCCGACCTCGGCGGCGGCGCGCTGATGGCGGCCGTTCGGGATCCTCGCCGCGCTGCGCGAGCGCGACCGCACGGGCGAGGGCCAGCTCGTCGACGTCTCGATGGCCGACGGCGCGCTGTCGTGGCTGGCGATGGTCGCGGCCCGCTACTTCGCCGACGGCGTCGTCCCGCAGCGCGGCGGGCTCGAGCTCGCCGGCTCGCTCGTCTGCTACCGGCCCTACGCAGTGCGCCGACGGCTGGGTCACGCTCGGCGCGCTGGAGCCGAAGTTCTGGCAGGCGTGGTGTCGCGGCGTCGGGCGCGAGGACCTGATCGAGCAAGCAGTTCGAGCGGCCGGGCTCGGCGGCGCACGTCGAGGTGCAGGCGATCTTCATGGAGCGCACGCGCGCGCAGTGGGAGGCGTTCGCCGGCGAGCACGACTGCTGCCTGGAGCCGGTGCTCGACCTCGACGAGGCGCTGGACTCCGAGCTGGTGCAGGCGCGCGAGATGGTCGTCGAGCTCGACCAGCCCGGCGCGACCGAGACCGTGCGGCTGCTCGGCGTGCCGGTCAAGCTCAGCGCGCACGCCCGGCGACACCGCCGCAGCGGCCCGGCCCGGCGCTCGGCGAGCACACCGCCGAGGTGCTCGCGCGCCGCGGGCTACAGCGACGAGGAGATCGCGCGCGCTCCAGGAGTCCGGCGCGGTCGCCGGGCCCGCCGGCGGACGGCGCGCGCGGGAGCTTCCTGGCGTGAGCGTGACCCGGCGGCGACCTGCTGAAGATGAGCGAGCTGGCCGAGCGCTCCGGCGTCTAGCGCGGGCACGATCAAGCACTACCTGCGCGAGGGGCTGCTCGGCGACGGCGACGACGTCGTGCGCACGTCGCGCAACATGGCCTACTACCCGCCCGAGTTCGTCGAGCGGATCCGGCTCGATCAAGCGCCTGCAGGAGGAGCGCTTCATGCCGCTGCGGGTGATCAAGGGCGTGCTCGACGAGGACCCGGAGCGCGCGCACGCGCTGATCGAGCTGGAGGACCGCATCCTCGAGCGCGCCGTCGACGGCCGCGAGCGGCGCCGCGTGTCGCGCCGCCGAGGTGCGGCGGCGCTACGAGGTCCCGCGCAACGTGCTCGACCGCCTCGACCGAGATCGGGGTGCTGACGCCCACCCGCGCGGCTACGACGCCGACGACGTGAAGATCATCGAGGCGATCGCGCGCTTCCGCGCCGGCGGCTACGACGAGGCGCTCGGCTTCACCGTCTACGACACGCTGCGCTACCGCGAGGCGCTCGAGCCGCTGGTCGCAGGAGGAGGTCCGCGCGCTGCTCGACCGCCTCGCCGGCGAGGTCGAGCGTCGACCGCGCGGTCGAGATCATCGCCTCGGGCGCCGAGCCGCTGCGCGAGCTCATCGGCGCGATGCACTCGAAGCTGCTGCTCGCCGAGCTGCGCCGTCAGCGCGGCTAGATCTGGCGTCGAGCACGGAGCGCCCGGGCTCGCGGCGCGGCGCCGAGCTGCTCGGCCAGCCGCAGCGACGGCTCGTTGCCGTCCTCGATCTCGAGCACGAGCCGCCGCAGCCCGAACGCGGCGAACGCCCACTCGGACAACAGCCGCGCTCCGGTGAGAGCGACGCCGCGCCGGCGCGCCCACGGCGCGGTCCAGTAGCCCAGCTCGGCGGTCCTGGCGCTCACGTCGATGGCGTGCACGCCGACGGCGCCGAGCACCGCGCCGGTCGTGCGATCGGCGATGCAGCAATGCCTGCGCCTCGCCGCGCAACGCGAGCGCCGGTGACGGTCGCCGAAGAACTCGGCGGCGTCGGTACGCGCGTGTAGGGCTTGGGTACGCGTGTCCAGCGCTGGACGTCCGGGTCGTTGCAGGCCTCGGTCATCGCGTCGATGTCGTCCTGGCGCCATGCGCGCAACTCGAACCGCCGTCGCGTCGGCAGCGGCGGCGCTGCGGCGGCGAGCAGCAGAGCGGCGCACGCGGCAGGCTCCTCGAGCGGCCAGAGGTGGCCGGCCGTCGATCTCGGCGATCGCGAACCCGCGCTCCCGTGCGCGCTGCGCCTGCTCGGCGAAGTCCGACTGCAGGCAGTGCACGAACACCCGCCGATCCGGCAGCTCCCCGACCGCGACCGGCGCCTCCATCGCCGACAACGGCATCGGGCGCATGCCCGGGGATCGGGTCGTCCGGCAGCCAGAGCGTCGCCCTGCGCGCGCCGCTCCTCGGCGTGCTCCGGCCGCAGCGCCGTGCGCACTGTCGCCGTCGTCGGGCACGAAACCGTCGATCACCACCAGCGCGCCGGACTGCCGGGGTCTACAGCCCGTGGAGTCGCGCGTGTGCCGGCAGCGAGCCGTAGGAGTGCCCGACGAAGACGTCGGCATCGCCGAGCTGCGCGGCATGGTCGGCCGGCGTGGCGCCGGGGCGCAGGTCGAGGTCCGGCGCGTGGACCTCGTGGCCGGCGGCGCGGAGGACCTCCGCGACCCCGTCCCAGCACCAGGCGCCGCCGCAGGACATGTGTGCGAGCGCGAAGACGGCCACGCCGTACTAGCCCGCGTATCACCAGCGGGCGCGTGGCGCTCCATCACGCCTGAGCCCGAGGCGAGCTCGATGCCGCCGGGCAGCGTGCCCGACGCGGTGCCGAACGGCTGGCGGTAGTCGCTGCGCGAAGATCCGCAGCTCGTCGCTTCGCGCGCGCTCGGCCCGCGCGGCGAAGCGCAGCGCCCCGCCCTCGGCGAAGCGGACCTCGTCGAGCGCGTCGGAGAACGTCACGCGGCCCGACCTCGTGGGGCGCACCGTCGACCCACACGCGCCGCTCCGACCCCGTCGCGCCGTCGTGCACGCCGGTGACGAGGTTCCAGCGCACGTCGCGCCCGTCGGCCGTGCGCCCGGCGCCCGCCGCCCACTCCCACTCGGTCACGCGCGCGTGGTAGCCGGCGGAGTCGTCGACGAGCGCCGGAAGGTCGACCGCTCTGTCCCGCCAGCGTCCCGCGCACGCGCGCGGGCGTCTTGCGCGTCCAGATCTGCTGCGCGCCGTGCGGGCTGGTCACCTCGATCGTCTCGCCGGCCGGCTCGACCGTCAGGTCGGCGACGTCCCGGACGCGCACGATCCCGTCGGCGAGATCGACGGCCGCGCGTGCGAAAGCGCGTGCGCTCGCGCAGTCCGTCGGCGTCCAGGACCGCCCAGAAGGCCTGGGGCAGCGGGCCGATCCGCACGACGCCGAAGCACGGCCATGACGTCGTCGCCGAACACCCCGACGTAGCGCCAGCGCTTGAGCGGTCGCCCGCCCTTGAGCGGCGCGCGGAACGCAGCGGGGGACGTCCATCCGGGGGTATGCTGCCAGCTCACGATTGACTCGTCAGTCAATGCGCGCTGCCGCCATCCAGATCAACTCGACCAACGACGTCGACCGCAACCTGTCGAGCGCGGACCGGCACGTCCGCGCGGCCGCTGCCGACGGCGCCCAGCTGATCGTGCTGCCGGAGAAGTGGACCGTCCTCGGCACCGGCGCCGATCTGCGCGCGGGCGCCCAGACGCTCGACGGCGAGGCGATCACGTGGGCGCGCGCGACCGCGCGCGAGCTCGGGGTCGACCTGATCGCCGGCTCGATCTCCGAGCGCGTCGAGGGCTCCGAGAAGCTGCGCAACACCTCGGTCCACGTCGGTCCCGACGGCGAGATCGCGGCGGTCTATCGCAAGCTGCACCTGTTCGACGTCGAGGTCGACGGCACGCGCTACGCCGAGTCCGAGCACGAGGACCCGGGCGACGAGGCGGTGCTCACGACGACCGCGCAGGGCATCGAGGTCGGGATGAGCGTCTGCTACGACGTGCGCTTCCCCGAGCTCTACCGCGGCCTCGCGCATGCGCGGCGCCCGCATCCTCACCGTTCCCGCCGCCTTCACGCTCGCCACGACGCGCGACCACTGGGAGGTCCTGCTGCGGGCGCGCGCGATCGAGAACCAGGCCTTCGTCGTCGCGCCCAACCAGATCGGCGCGCACCCGCCGGGGAACCGGTCCGGCGGGCGCAGCATGATCATCGACCCGTGGGGGCTGGTCCTCGCGGTCGCCCCCGACAAGGAGACCCACGTGATCGCCGACCTCGACATGGATCTGCTCGCCGGCGTGCGCGAGCGGCTGCCCGCGCTGCGCCACGCCCGGCCGGAGCTGCTGGCCTGATGGCAGACCGCCGGGCCGACAAGCGGCGGATCATCCTCGACGCGGCCGTGCGCGTCTTCGCCCGCCAGGGCTTCAACGGCTGCCGCGTGTCGGACATCGCCGACGAGGCGGGCGTCGCCTACGGGCTCGTCTACCACTACTTCCGCTCCAAGGACGAGGTGCTCGACACGCTCTTCCTCGAGCGCTGGAACGTCCTGCTCGACGCGATCCGCGAGACCGATCGCCAGGACGATCTCGCCGCGCGAGAAGCTGCACGCAGATCGCGTCGTTCATCGTGGACTCCTACCGCCACGACCCCGAGCTGATGAAGGTGATCATCGTCGAGGTCACGCGCGCGGCGAACTCGTTCGGCCAGACCCACCTCGCCAAGATCCGCGAGGCCTACGAGCTGATCGCCGACATCGTCGCCAAGGCCCAGGAGCGAGGGCGCGTTCAAGGACACGATCACGCCGCAGTTCGCCGCGATGGCGTTCTACGGCGCGATCGAGCAGGTGCTCACCGGCTGGATCTTCGGGCTGCTGCCCGAGGGCGACGCCGAGTACGAGCAGGCCAAGGGCTTCGTCGTCGAGACGATCTGCGGCGGGCTCGACCGCGGTGCGCCGGCCGTCTGAGGTAGGTTGCCGGTGATGGACAACGAGATCGTCAAGCGCCTCATGTGGTCCGGCGCTGCTGGCAGGGCTCGGCGCACTCGCGTCCGTCGCCACGACGCAGGACCGCGGCCATGATTTGGCGCCGCGCATTCGGGGAAGATCCGCCCGAGTGAGCGGCGACTCCGCACACGCCCGACCGGCCGCAGGACCGGAGCCGTCCGCCACACACGTCGCCTGCCGGCAGCGCCATGTTCGGCGGCGCCCACGGCGTCGGCACCGTCCACCGAGCGGCCGGAGATCGTCGTCGGCGCAGCATTCGCCGGCGGCATCGTCGCCGCCCTGATCCTCAAGCGCCTTGGCAGCCACGACTGACACCAACTCACAGGCGACCATCGTCGCCGCCATCAACGAGGTCTCCGACAAGGCCCAGCTCCTCGTCCGCGAGGAGATCGAGCTGGCCAAGGCGGAGGTCACCGAAAAGCTCACCAAGCTCGCGCGGGGCGCCGCGGTCGGGCTCGCCGCGGGGGTCTTCGTGATCGCCGGCCTGCTGTTCTTCCTGCACGGCCTCGCGTGGCTGGCCTACTGGGTCATCCCGTTCCCCGACGGCACGTTCTTCTGGGGCTTCTTCGTCGTCGCCGGCGATGCTCTTCCTGGTCGGTGGCCTCGCCGGGTTCCTCGCGGCGCGCTGGCTCAAGAGCGTCTCGTCGCCGGCGCCGGAGATGGCGATCGAAGAGGCCAAGCTGATCCGCGAGACGGTGAAGTCCTCCGATCCGGAGACGACGATCTAGATGGCGACCCGCACGCCCGAGGAGATCCGCCGCTCGATCGAGTCCAACCGCGCCGAGCTGGCGCTGTCGCTCGGCCGGCTGCGCGGCGAGGTGGCCGAGGTCACCGACTGGCGCAAGCAGATCGCGCGCCACCGCAAGCAGGTCGTCGATCGGCGCGGCCGTCGCCGGCTTCGTCATCGGCGGCGGCATCGCCGCCGTCGGCGGGCTCTTGCGCCGCCGCCGCTAGCGGCGTGCATTCGGCGTCCGGCCGACGCCCGTAGCCTCGCGCGGGTGCAGCCGGTTGCCACCGTGTGGACCACACGGCAGATCGCGCGCGTGTTCTTCACGCGTCGCGTCGCTCGCGATCTTCCTGTACCTGCTCTACATCGTCCGGTCGGTCGTCGATGCTGGTGTTCGTCGCGGGCTTCCTCGCGATCGCGCTCGGGCCCGGCGGTCGACTTCTTCGAGCGCCGCAGGATCAAGCGCAGCTTCGCGATCCTGCTCGTCTACTTCGTGCATGGCCGGCGGCGATCGTCGGCATCGGCCTGCTGATCGTCCCGCCGGTCGTCGACCAGGTCGAACGGGCTGTCGAAGGACATCCCGGGCTACGTCAAGGACCTGCGCAAGAGCAACGACGTTCCGCAAGTACGACGACAAGTACGACATCTCGAAGAAGCTCAACGAGCAGGCCGCCAAGCTGCCGTCGAAGCTCGGCTCGGCGGCGAGCACGCTGCAGGACGATCACCGTCGGCGTCTTCGGCGCGCTCGTGAAGCTCGTGACCGTCCTGACGATGACGTTCTTCCTGCTGCTCGACGGCGGCAAGATCCTCGGCTTCCTGCTGCGCATCCGCGGGCCGACCGAGGAGCAACGCCTGCGAGCCGTCGTACGAGGACATCTACCGCTCGACGGCCGGCTACGTCGCGGGCAACCTCCTGATCAGCCTGATCGCGGGCGTGACGACGTACATCACGCTGTCGCTGCTCAACGTGCCGTTCGCCGCCCCGCTCGCGGTGCTGATGGCGTTCCTCGACCTGATCCCGCTGGTCGGCGCCACGATCGGCGGCGTGGTGATCGGGGTCGTCACGTTGTTCAACGACTTCCCGACAGCGACGATCGTGTGGGCGATCGTCCTGATCGTCTACCAGCAGGCCGAGAACAACCTGCTGCAACCGCTGATCTACCGGCGCACCGTCGACGTCTCGCCGCTGTTCGTGATCATCTCGATCCTGATCGGGTCGACACTGCTCGGCGTCCTCGGCGCGCTCGTCGCGATCCCGGTCGCGGCGGCGCTCCAGATCATGGTGCGCGACCTGTGGGAGCGCCGCACGCCCGTGACGATCGTCGAGACGCCCGGCAGTGCGTAGCTGATCTAGCTGAGCAGGCTGCTCGGGATCGCCGCCGACCCCGAGCAGGCCGGGGCCGACGTGCGTGCCGATGACCGGCCCGATCTCGCCGACGAAGACCGGCTCCTTGCCGAAGATCTCACGCCCGCGCTCGCGTCAGCGCCTCCGCCTGGTCGGGCGCCTGGATGTGCTGGACGACCCAGGCGTCGCAGCCGTCGTCGTGGCGCGCGCGCAGGAAGTCGACCATCCGCTCGAACGCGCGCCCCGACGTTCGCACGCGCTCGATCGGGGTGATCTCGCCGTCGATGGTCAGGATCGGCTTGATCTTCAGCGCGCCGCCGAGCCACGCCTGGGCGGTGCCGATCCGCCCGCCGCGACGCAGGAACTCGAGCGTGTCGACGGCGAACCAGATCTTCGCCGCGCTGATCGCCGAGCGCACCCTGGCCGCGACGGCGTCGACGTCCCCGCCCGCCCGTGCCGCGGCGGCGCCGGCGAGCGCCGTCAGCGCGATCGCGCCGCACGCGCTGCGCGTGTCGACGACCTCGATCCTGCGCTGCGGCTTGCGGGTCGACAGCTCGGTCGCCGCCTGGCGAGCGGATTCGACCGTGCCCGAGATGCCGCCCGAGATGTGCACCGACACGATGTCGTGCCCCGCTTCCACGAGCGGCTCGTAGACCGCCAGGAAGTCGCCGATCGACGGCTGTGAGGTCGTCGGCAGCTGGGCCGAGGACCGCAGGCCTTCGTAGAACGCGTCGAAGTCGGGCATGTCGCTCTCGCGCTCGTGGCGGTCGCCCGCGTTGACGTACAGCGAGACCTCGTGCATGTCATTGGACTCGACCAGCGCGCGCGGCATGTAGTGCGTCGTGTCGACGACGATGGCGACCTCGGGCATGGCCGCAACACTAGTCCGGAGCGCCTTCGACCTACACTCAGGCCCGTGGGGGTCACGTTGGTGACAGGAGCCACGGGCCTCGTTGGCTCGCACGTCGCGCGGCTGCTGGTCGAGCGCGGCGACCGCGTACGCGTGACGACTCGGCCACGGTCACGCCTGGGCAACCTCGCCGACCTCGACGTCGAGGAGGTCGAGTGCGACGTGCTGGATCGCCGCGCCGTCCGCCGCGCGATGCGCGGCGTCGATCGGGTGTTCCACGTCGCCGGGCTGACGAACCTCCGCGCCGACGCCGACACGCTCTTTCGCGTCAACGTGCTCGGCACCACGACGGTGCTCGAGGAGGCGCTTGCCGCCGGCGTCGAGCGCTGTGTCCACACTTCGTCGGTCGCCGCCGTCGGTCCCGCGCCGCGCGGGTCGACCGCTGACGAGCGCCAGATCTTCCGCGCCGGCCGCTACGGGCTGCCGTACATCAACGCCAAGCACGAGGCCGAGAAGGAGGCGCTGCGGATCGGCGGGCTCGGCCTGCCGGTCGTCGTCGTCAACCCGGGCCACGTGTTCGGCGCAGGCGACGTGTACCACTCGTCGACCGAGCTGGTGCGGCGCTTCCTGCGCCGCGAGATCCCGGCCTATGTGGACGGCGCGCTGAACATCGTCGACGCCGAGGACGTCGCCCGCGGGCAGCTGCTCGCCGACGAGCGCGGGACGCCGGGGGAGCGCTACATCCTGGGCAATCGCAACTTCACGCTCGATCGTCTCTTCGCCGACCTCGGCCGGTTGAGCGGGGTGGAGCCACCGGCGCTGAAGCTGCCGCTCGCAGCCGCCACCGCGCTCGCGCGCGGACTCGAGCTCAACCCGCTTCCGCCGGGGCGCCCGCCGATCACCGTCGGCGAGGTGCGGGCGGCGTCGCTGTGGTGGGCGTTTCGCTCGACGAAGGCCAAGCGCGAGCTCGGCTACAAGCCGGCCCACCACGAGGACACGCTGCAGACCACGATCGACTGGTACCGCGACCGCGAGCCCTCGCGCCTGCGCAAGCCCGGCACGCGCCAACCGCTGCCGCTGCGCGTCGTGGGCTTCGGCGTGCGGTCGGCCGGCGGTGTCGCAGGATGGCTCAACTGATGGCCGGTCGCTGATGGCCACGCTCTACCGCTGTCGTACGCCGACCGACTGGCTGTGCCCATGCGGGCGCGTCGCGCGCGAGCTGCGCAAGGACGGCGAGGACGTCGACAGCGTCAGGGTCCCGTGGCGCCGGCGAGACCGCCCGGAGGTCCAGGCGCTCTCCGGTCAGCGCTCACGTGCCGCTCGTGGTCCTGGACGGCGAGGCGATCTGCGACTCCAAGCGGATCGTCGAGCACCTCAGGTGGCGCCGTTCGGCGTCTGCTCCTCGCTGAACGGAACGGCGACGGACCGCACGGCGCGCACCGGCCGCGCCCGAGTGGCGGGCGCTCCGGTCGGTGGCGCGAGCAGCGCGTTGGCCACGAGCCGCTCGGTGCCCTCGACGTAGCCGCGGAACGCCGGGTCGAACGCGAACAGGATCGTGCGCCCGGCGCCGACCGGCTCGTCCAGCACGGCGGCGGTGCCCCGTAGCGCGCCGGTGGAGCGCGCGTAGCCGCCCGCGAAGAACGCGCTGCCCGACGGATAGCGCGCGGCGACCGTGCCTCCCGCCGCGTGCAGCACCGGATCGCCGGTGGCGAACGCGAACCCGCTGGCACGCTCGCCCCAGGCGACGGGGTCGGCGGCATCGAGCTGCACGCCGAGCGAGACGCCCGGCATCAGCGCGTCGGTGGGCGGCGCGACCGTGGCCGCTGGTGATCCCCGCCGACTGCGCGAGTGCGATCCCCTGGCCGCGCACGCCGACGTAGGTGCCGCCGGTGCGCACCCAGGCCTGGACGGCTGCGACGGCTGCCGGCGACGGGGCCGGGAGCGACCCGTCCGGCACGACGAAGGCGGTGTAGCCGCCGCTTGCGAGGCGCCCGGCGGCGAGATCGGCCTCGGTGAGCGCGTCGATCCGCAGCCCGTAGCCGCGTTCGAGCAGCCATCGCATCCAGGACGACGAGGGGCTCGGGTTGCCCGCGCCGTCCTGCAGGCCGTCGAGCAGCGCGACGCGCGGGGCGCGCAGGGCGACCGCGCCCGCCGGCACTGACGGCAGCGCCGGCACGCGATGGGCGCTGAGCACGGCGGTCGCATCCGCGCCCTCGGGCAGGACGTACTCGCCGCTGCCCGGAACGCGGCCGAGTGCCACGCCGCGGCCCAGGAGCTCCATCGCCGCCTCGTCGGATCCCTGCGCGTCGCCGGGGAACGCGCCGCCCGCGCCGCCGCGCGCGATCGCGCCCGGTCCGAGCACGCCGCGCGGGAGTCGCGAGCGGATCGCTCCGCCGTCGAGCCCCATCAGGAGCGGGTTGGACCACGATGCGACGTCATAGAAGTAGTCGACCGCTGCGTACGGGTCCTCGCCCAGCATCGCTTCGACCCAGTGCTTCTGCGTCTGGGCGAGCGTCACGACCCAGGTGCCCGCCGGCAGCGTCCGGTGCCGTGCGCCGTGCGTCCCGTAGGCGTGGAATGCGCGCACGCTGACGGCGCGGCGGAGCCGGTTGACCCGCACCCCGGCGGAGCGCAGGCGACCGGCGAGGCTCGCCGCGTCGGCCGCCGCCACATCGGCGCGCCAGGCGTAGGCGTACACGTGCGTGCGCGGCACCTGCTGGTCCACCGTCGCGGCGGCCAGCGTCGCATTGGGCTCGAGCCTGCCGCGCTGCCCCTCCGCGCGGGCCTGGCGCCAGCTGCGGTCCCACGCCCGCAGCAGCGCGTGGCGATGCGCCGCCACCGCCTCCAGCAGCGTGCGCGCGGCGAGGTGGTGCTCGGCCACCTTCTGCGTGAACGGCGAGTCGATGCCCTTCTCGAAGGTCATCCCGGCGGCGCCGAACAGCGTCGTGGTCGCGCTGTCGCCGTAGCCCATGAAGAAGAGGTCGTAGCCCGTGCCGGTCGAGTAGGACAGGCCGGCGCGGCCGAACGCCCGCCGCAGCGCGGGGCCGATCGTGGCGCTCATGGCGCGCAGGGCGGCGGCCGGGACCTCATGGTGGACCGGGTCCGTGTCCGGCGGGAAGAAGAACGACGTGCCACCCTCCTCGTGCTGGTCGGCGAACGCCAGCGGCGGGTAGCGCGACAGCAGCGCCAGCTTCGCCGCGGTCTCGGGCTGGGTGCGCGCGAACCAGTCCCGGTTGAGGTCGAAGCCGGCGGCATTCACTCGCGTGCCCGCTGCTCGCCCGTCGGGGTTCTGCAGCGGCAGGAAGCCGACCACGAGCCGGTCCAGCAGCGTGCACGACGAGCTGCGCGCCAGGTCCGACAGCAGCTGCAGGTCGGCGTCGGTCCCCGATGGCTCGTTGCCATGCACGTTGGCGGCGAGCCATACGATCGCCGGGCCGCCCGCGGCATGCGACTGCCCCTGGCGCGATGCGCGCGCCCGCGCCGCGATCGCGCCCAGCCGGGCGAGGTTGCCCGGCGAGGAGACCAGCGCGTAGGGGAGGGGACGCCCCTCGACGCTCGTACCCGCCACGCCGGTGAGCACCCGCGTGGAGGCTGCGTCCACGCTCGACAGGTACGACGAGACCGCCTCGCCGGACAGCGGCTGCGGACCGGGCGTGAATCCCGGCACGCCGCCGGTCGAGCCGCACGTCGCCGCCGCGGCGGGCGCCGCGCCGAGCACCAGCACCAGCACCACGAGCGCCGTCCTCACAGGTGGCCGATCCCCTCGCGCACGCGCGGCATCCAGAACGCCAGCTCGTGCTGCGCCCATGCCCGCTCGGCCGGGTCAGGATGCACGACGGCGCTGTGGCCGAGGATCCAGCCGTATATGCAGATGCCGGCAACGGCGCCGAGCGCCAGCCCGCGCTGGTCGAGCAGCCTGCCCTCGGCCGCCAGCGCCTGCGCGATGATCTCCTCGCGCGACAGCTCGGTCCGCCAGGCGTCCTGGAGCATGAACCACGCCAGCTCGACGCCTGGGGTCGCCATCGCCGCCAGGTCCCAGTCGATGAGGAAGACGTCGTTGGCGGCGACGCCCAGGTTGTCGTCGCGCAGGTCGCCGTGGATCAGCGTCAGCCCGTCGCGCGCCAGCGCCGTCGCCAGCGGCGCCGGGTCGTCGAGCAGGGCCGCGATCGCCGCCGCCACGTCGCCGGGCGCCACCTGCGCGAAGGCATCCCATGCGGCGGGCAGCTGCTTGGGCGGCAGGTCCGGCTCGTCGATCTCGCGGGCCGCCGTGGCCGGCGAGGCGAATCGCAGGTAGTCCTCCAGCCGCGCGGCCGGGGCGACGTCCTCGCCGTGGAACTCGCGGTGCATCCCGGCCGCGGCGCCGAGCACCGCGTACAGCTCGTCCCGGCCCAGCCGCCGCTCGTCGCCGAGCAGGTGCTCGGAGACATCGCGCATGTGGATCCAGTAGCCCTCGCCGTCGGTCTCCACGCGCGTGATCGCCGTGTCGAGCTGCACGGGCATGCGGGCGATATGGCCGTCGAGCCACAGCCGCGCAGAACGGCCCAGCCCGTCGCGCGTGGCTCGTCCGAGCCACCCGTCCAGCGGCACGACGCGCTTGACGATCAGGTCACCGCGCCGCTCGACCGCGGCGCCGGAGTTGCCGCCGAACGCGCCGCGCGGTCGCGCCGAGTAGACCCAGTGGCGGACGATCAGGTCGCCGGAGAAGTGCAGGTAGTGGCGCAGCCGCTCGCCGTCGCGCTCGGTCCACAGGGCCGCGCCGTGGTCGAACACCGTCGCGTCGAACGACGTGTCCTCGCCGGGCCCGTCCCACCAGCGCGCGAGCTCTTCGGTGATCGCCGCACGGCCCTGGTGGCGGCGCCGGCCGCCCGGTAGCGACGCATCGAGCTCGGCGTTGCGGCCGTAGCCGGGCGCGAGCGCCTCGATGTCGCCCCGCTCGAGTGCTCGCCTCAGGGCGTCGAGCGCGGTGCTCACGCGCCCGCCAGCAGCGCCGCGATGGCCGCGGCGGTCGGCGGCTGCGCGACGCCGCGCTCGCAGACGAATGCCGAGACCAGCGCGGCCGGGGTGACGTCGAATGCGGGGTTACGGACGGCCACGTCGGGCAGCGTGACCAGCTCACCGCCGGGCCGGCGGACCTCCTCCGCGTCACGCTCCTCGATCTGGATGTCGTCCCCGCTCGCAAGCGACGCGTCGACGGACGACGTCGGCCCGGCCACGACGAAGGGGATCCCGGCGGCGCGCGCGGCCAGCGCGTGCGCGTAGGTGCCGACCTTGTTCGCCACGTCGCCGTTGGCGGCGACGCGGTCGCAGCCAACGACGACGGCATCGATCTCGCCGCGGCGCATCAACCCGGCGGCGGCGCCGTCCACCGCGAGCGTCACGGGGATCCCGTCGCGCGCCAGCTCCCAGACGGTGAGCCGCGCGCCCTGCAGCAGCGGCCGCGTCTCGCAGGCGAGCACGTCCACGTCTCCCGCGGGCCGCCAGCTCGCGGATCACCGCGAGCGCCGAGCCCGTGCCGCCGGTCGCCAGCGCGCCGGTGTTGCAGTGCGTCAGGATCCGCCGCGCGCCGGCGAGCAGGTCCGCGCCGCGGGTGGCGATCGCCGCCGATGCCGCCTCCTCCTCGGTCTCGATGCGCTCGGCTTCGGCGCGGGCCGCCGCGGCGCCGCCCGCCTGCGCCGCGGCCCACACCCGATCGACCGCCCAAGCGAGGTTGATCGCCGTCGGACGCGCCTCGCGCAGTGCGCGCATGCCCGCCAGTGCGTCGTCGAGCGAACCGCGCCGCGACCTCCATCGCCAGCCCATAGCCGGCTGCGATGCCGATCAGCGGGGCGCCGCGTACGGCCAGGCGGCGGATCGCATCCGCCGTGTCAGTGGCGGTTTCGAGCGTGATCCACGTCTCGCGGTGGGGCAGCAGCGTCTGGTCGAGGATCATCAGGCCCGCGCCGTCCCAGCGCAGCGCAGCCGACAGGCGCGTGGACGAATTCATCAATGCCCAACGCTACATCGGCTACCGTGATGCGCCTTGAAGCCGGTCCTCGCCCTCGCCATGACCGCGGCGCTCGCGGTTCCCGCGGTCGCGTCTGCCCAGGGCGACCCGATCATGCCGCTGTCCCAGGTGGCAGCGCGGGATGCACTGCAGTGCGCTGTCGGTCATCCACGGTACGGACGTCTCGTCGTTCGACACCGAGGTGCTGGACGTCATCGCGGGCGACGCCGCCGACGACGCCCGCATCCTGGTCCGCGTGAGCGGGCCGGCCATCGACGCGACCGGGATCGGCCCCGGGTTCTCCGGGTCGCCGATCTACTGCGCCGACGGCGGCGGCGTGTCGCGCGTCATCGGGGCGATCTCGGAGGGCATCGGCGAGTACGGCAACAAGGTCGCCCTCGCCACCCCGATCGAGCAGATGCTCCGCGAGCCCGTGACGCCGCCGGCCTCCGCGCGCCGCGACCCCGCGCTGCTGCGCCGCGCGCACCGCCTGGCGCTGCCGTTGACGATCAGCGGCGTGAGCGCGCCGATCGCCTCGGTCATCCGGCGCGCCGCCGCCCATGCCGGGCGCACGGTCCTCGCCGGGCCCGCCGCGCCCCGCCAGGCGGGTCCTGCGACCGCGCTGGTCCCGGGCGCAGCGTTCTCCGTCGGCTACTCGAGCGGGGACCTCAGCTCCGGCGCGATCGGCACGATCGCGTATGTCGACGGCGACCAGGTGTGGGGCTTCGGCCATCCGCTGGACTCGGTCGGGCGACGCGACCTGTTCCTCCAGGGCGCCTACGTCTACGACATCGTCAACAACCCGCTCGGCGTCGGCGACCTCTCGACCTACAAGCTGGCCGCGCCCACGCAGGACATCGGCACGCTGCTCGGCGACGGGATCGACGCGGTCACCGGCCGCACCGGGGTGCTGCCCGATGCGTTCCCGATGACGGTCTTCGCGCTCGACGAGGACACGGGCAACAGGGTCACGCTGCGCTCGCAGGTGGCCGACGAGACCAGCGTCGGCAACCCGGCCGGGGCGTCGCCGGCGAGCGGCATCGCCGCGATCGCCGCTGGTCAGGCGACCTACGAGGTGCTGCGCGGCTCGCCCGCACGCCAGAGCGGCGGCCTGTGCATGCAGATCACGATCGCCGAGCGCGCCAAGCCGCTGGGCTTCTGCAACACCTACGTGGGAGGAACCCCCGGGCAGGCCGGCGTCGTCGGCTCGCCCGCGGTCTCCGACGTCAGCGAGGCGGTGGGGGTGCTCGACAGCTACGAGTTCGGCCCGCTGCACGTGAAGTCGATCGCGATCGACCTGCGTGCGCGCCGCGGACTGACCCAGGCCTTCCTCGTGGGCCTGCGCGGCCCGCATTCGGTACGCCGGGGGCGCACCTACCGGTTCAAGGCGCTGCTGCGCCGCGTCGGCGGCGCGAAGCTCACGAAGACGCTCACGATCCACGCGTCGCGCGGGCTGCAGCGCGGGTTCCACCAGCTCGTCCTCCGCGGCACCGCGGCCGACACGTCCGGCGCGCCGTCGGACTCGGACCTCTCGATCATCCTGGGCTTCGACGACTCGGGCAACAGCGCCGACGGCGGCTCCGGCCCGCGTTCGGTCAAGGCGCTCGCGCACGCGATCGCAGGGATCCACCGCTACGACGGCGTGACCGCCGACTTCCGCGGCGCAGGCGGGCTGGAGTCGCGCTCGCGCGTGTTCCGCGACCCGGGTCTGCGGATCAGCGGAACCGAGCGCTTCGACGTGCTCGTCCGCCGCTAGGGGACGCCCGGACTGAGGGGACAGTCCCCTCAGTCCGCTTCTGCGTCGCGGGCTTTGCGTGGGATGCGGTCATTGAGGGAGAGGGTGACATTGGGGTCTGACCCTTTTGTCCCCCGCGCTCGTTGTGGGCCGGATTCTCCGCGCATAGCGCGGTATATCCGGCCCAGAACCTCGCGCGGGTGACGAAATCCTCGATGCCCGAACCACGCCCCGCACACTGCCAACGCCCGAACCGAACGCTGCGCGCAACTCGGCCCAAGCGCGGAACTGCCAGACGGCGCGCTAGCCGAGGCGGTTCTCGATGCCCAGCGGCGCGGCCTGGACGGGCTGGTCGGCGGGGGCGGGCTCCGGCGTCGCCGGCGCCTCGACGCCGAGCACCTCGCGCGAGCTCGCCGCTCTCGTACATCTCGGTGACGATGTCGCAGCCGCCCACGAGCTCGCCCTTGACGAACAGCTGCGGGATCGTCGGCCAGTTCGACAGCGCGCTCAGCTCCTGGCGGATGCGCGGGTCGGGCAGGATGTCGACCGCGGCGAACGGAGCGCCGAGCGTCTGCAGCGCCGCAACGGTGCGGGCGGAGAAGCCACAGGCGGGCTGGTCGGGGTTGCCCTTCATGAAGAGGATCACTTCGTTGTCGGCGATCGCCTCGGCAATCGCGTCGCGGATCGGGTTGGTGGTCTGCTCGCTCATGGCACCTGGGTCTTGAGGGACAACGCGTGGATGGGCCCGCCGATCTCGCCACCGAACACTTCGTAGACGAGCCGGTGCTGCTCGATGCGGTTGAGGCCCTGGAACTGCTCGGCGATCACCGTCGCGCGGAAGTGATCGCCACCGCCGGTCCAGTCCTCGACCTCGGCGCGTGCGCCCGGCAGGGCAGCCTCGATCCGGGTCTTTATCTCGTCTGGAGACGGCATTGCAGACACAGGGTAGGACATCGCTATATTTGGTAAAGCAATGACCGAAGTCACCTACACCGCCAAGGGCATCGAGTTCACCTCCAAGGGTGCCGAGAAGGTCCACGAATTCCTCTCCGCGCAGGAGGCCGACACGTCGTCCGCTGGCCTGCGGGTCGGCGTTCGCGGCGGTGGCTGCAGCGGCTTCCAGTACCAGCTGGCGTTCGACGAGCAGCGCGACGGCGACGTCATCTTCGAGTCCGCCGGGCTGAAGATCCTCGTCGACGGCCAGAGCCTCCCGTACGTGGACGGCTCGGAGATCGACTATGTCGAGAGCCTCCAGGGCGCCGGCTTCCAGGTGAACAACCCGAACGTCGTCGCTGCGTGCGGCTGCGGATCGTCCTTCCGCGTAGCCGACGAGGAAGAGGTCTCAGCGGTCTAGCGCTCGCTGCGGCGAGCGTCCTGCTGGTGGCCGGGTGCGGCGGCTCGGACGAGCCGCGCTCGATCACGGCTGCCACCGTCCAGTCGCCCACGCTGCCGACCCCGAAGCCCGCGGCGCCGGCGCCGCCGCGGCTCGGCATCGGGCTGACGGAGTTCAACGCGAACCTGCTCAACCACGGCGACACGCCGCCCGCGTTCGCGCCATGGCGCGACAGGCTTGAGGCGCTGCATCCCCGCTGGTTCCGGCTCGTCGTCCGCTGGGACAGCGCCATGCCCACGCCGACGGTCGCTCCCTCCTTCGATCATCCCGAGGACGGCTGCGTGCGTGGCCTGCCGCCATGCGCGCCCTTCAACGGCGTGCGTTCGCTGCTGCGCGCCGTCGCGTCCCAGCAGAAGGCACATCCGGGCGAATGGAAGCTGCTGGTCGTCCTCACCTACACGCCCACCTGGGCGGCGGTCGGCGCCCATGGCTGCGAGCAGCAGCCGACCGACCCGCGTGCCCGAGCGGTCGACACCGAAGCACTGCCCGGCTATCGCAACCTGATCCGCAGCCTGCTCGCGGAGGCGCGCGCCGACGGCGCCGGCGTCAATGCGCTCAGCCCGTGGAACGAGCCCAACCACCCATCGTTCATCAGCCCGCAGCGCTCCACCTGCAACGCCCATTCGCCGCTCCTGAGCCCGGCGATCTACACCCAGTTCGCGCGCGCCGCCCGCGACGAGCTCAAGGGCTCCAGGACGCAGTTGGTGCTCGGCGAGCTCGCGGGCAAGGTCGCGCCGAGTGCGCTTGCCGGCGGCGTCGACGAGTTCATCCGTGCGCTGCCCGACGACGTCGCCTGCGCCGGTGCGATCTGGGGCCAGCACATGTACACGGATCTGCCGAGCCAGCCTGACCTCAGCGGGCCGGTGGGCCAGCTCGAGCGAGCCCTCGACGCCCGGCCGTGCACGAAGGGCAAGCCGATCTGGGTGACCGAGACCGGGGTGGGGGCCGACCACGCCGGCCGCAAGCGCTCGCCGGACCCCGCGCAGCTCGACCAGGGCTGCCGCGCGCAGGCCGCCTCGCTGCGGCGCTGGTCGCGCGACGAGCGCGTGCAGAACATCTTCCAGTACGAGTTCCGCGACGCGCCCGACTTCCCGGTCGGGCTCGCCGATCCGGGGCTGACCCGCACCTATCCCGTCTACGGGCTGTATCGCCGCGCGTCACGTGACGGCAAGTATTCCTGCTGAGGTATATACTCCGACTGGAATGTTCGACGTGCTCGCCGAACCCACCCGCCGCCGCATTCTCGACCAGCTGCGCGATCGCCCACGCACCGTGGGCGAGCTCGTCGCAACGCTGAACGTCAGCCAGCCGAGCGTCTCCAAGCACCTGCGCGTGCTGCGCGACGCCGGCGTGGTCGACGCGCGCAAGGATGCCCAGCGGCGGGTCTACGAGCTGCGTCCCGAGGCGCTCGCTGACGTGCTCGCCTGGGTGGAGCCCTACCGCAAGCTGTGGGCCGGACGGCTCGACGCGCTCGAACGCCACCTCGACGCAAAGGAGCGACGATGAGCCGCGAAGGCACCGCCCAATTCCGTGCAGACCACGCGATCCTGCGCTACGAGCGCCGGCTGAACCACCCGGTCGAGCGGGTGTGGGAGGCGATCACCGACCCCGCCGAGATCGAGGCCTGGTGGGGCCGCGCGACGGTGGACCTGCGGGCGGGCGGCGCGATGCGGATCGAGTGGCTCAACGGCGACGTCACGATGCCGGCCACGATCACCGAGCTCGATCCGCCACGGCTGCTCGAGATCGAGGGCGAGCCACATGGCACGCTCCGTTTCGAACTTGAACCCGAGGGGGACGCGACGCTGCTGACGTTCGTCGCGCGCTCGCAGATCCCCGAGGACTTCCGGTCCAAGGTCCTCGCCGGCTGGCACGTGCACCTCGACTTCCTGGAGGACTTCCTCGACGACGGCACGCGGGTCGACTGGCCCAACTGGCCCCTGGACCGCTGGCAGGCGATCCACGACGGGTCCTACTCGGGCGAGTTGGACAGCGAGCGCCACAGCAGCCGGCAGGCAGCCGAGCGGTAGGGCCGCCACGGCTCGGCGAGCTCGACGAGCTCGGCGGCCGACGGCAGGTCCGGCAGCCCGTACGCCCGCTCGACCGCGCGGCGGATCCCAAGGTCGCCGACGGCCAGCACGTCCGGCCGCTCGAGCTGGAACATCAGGAACATGTGGACCGTCCACTCGCCGAGGCCCTTGACCGCGGTCAGCTCGGCCAGGACGTCGTCGTCGGAGAGCTCCTCGAGGCGTTCCAGCTCGAGCTCCCCGCTGAGCACGTGCTCGGCCAGGGAGCGCAGGAAGACCACCTTCGCCCGCGACAGCCCGACGGCCGAGCGCAGCAGCTCCGGGTCCTGGTCCAGCAGCTCCTGCGGCGTGGGCGGACGGGCGTCGAAGAGCTGTGTCAGCCGCCCGTAGATCGCGCGCGCGGCGGCGACGCTCAGCTGCTGGCCGACGATGGCGCGCACCAGCGCGCCGTAGTGGTCGTCGGCCGCCGGCCGCGACGCGTCACGCTCGAGCGACGGTGCCCCGGCCTCGTCGAGCAGTCGCGCGAGGACGGGATCGGCCTCGCGCAGGTGATCGAACGGATCCGCGCTCAGGGCTGTCCCTCGACGCCGCCGGGCACGCCGGTGTTCGTCGAGTAGGCGGGCTGGAGCTTCATGTCCGGGCGGATCGTGTGGACCGCCTGCGCCACGGCGATCGCCGCCTCGCCGAAGCCCGTCGCGATCAGCTTGATCTTGCCGTCGAACGTCGTGATGTCGCCGCAGGCCCAGACGCGCTCGAGCGACGTGCCGAACGTGCCGTCGACCTTGATCGCGTTCTTCTCGAGCTCGAAGCCCCACTCCTTGAGCGGGCCCAGCTTCGTCGAGAAGCCGAGCTGCAGCAGGATCGCGTCGCACTCGACCGCGAACGAGTGGTGCTCGCCGTCGGTCGCGTTGTGCAGGACCACGCCCTGGACGTTGCCGTTGCCGGTGACCTCCTTGACCACGTAGGGCGTGTGGAGGTCGACGTGCGGGCCCTCGGCGGCCTCGCGCACCTGTGAGACCGTCGCCTCGTGGGCGCGGAACGCGTCACGCCGGTGCACGAGCGTGATGTGCTCGGCGGTGTCGAGCAGGTTCAGGACCCAGTCGCAGGCAGAGTCGCCGCCGCCGATGATCACGACGCGCTTGTTGATGAACTCGTGCTTGTCGCCCACGAGATAGTGGACGCCCCTGCCCTCCCACGGCTCCATGTCGACGTCGGAGAGCGGCAGCTTCTTTGGCTCGAACGCGCCGTGGCCGCCGGAGACGATCACCGTCCGCGAGCGCAGCTCCTGGCCCTCGGCGGTGTGCAGCACGACGACGCGGTCGTCGCCCTCGCCCTCGTAGGAGATCGACTCGGCGGTCGTCTCGAGATGGATCGGCACGTCGAACGGCTCGATCTGCTCGCGCAGCTGCGCGACGAGGTCCTTGGCCAGCACGCGCGGGTGGCCGGGGACGTCGAAGATCCACTTCTCCGGATACAGCGTGGTCAGCTGGCCGCCGATCTCGGGGAGCGAGTCGATGATGCGCGCGGACGCCTCGCGCATGCCCGCCCAGAAGGCCGTGCACAAGCCCACGGGGCCCGCGCCGATGATCGTGATGTCTCTGATGTCGGTATCGGTTTCGATGCTCATGTGAGGGAGATGGTCAGGGCCTCGCCGTCCAGCGCGTTGACCGCGCGCTCCAGCGAGGCGTTGATGCAGGTGAAGCTTGGCGTGTCTCGCTGGGTGAATGCTGAGGCTTCCGTCGTGCGCAGGCGCTGCACGAGGTCCAGGAACGCGGCGGCGTCGTCGGTGTCGAAGGCGACCACGAACTCCTGGTCGTCGAGCCCGAACGAGTAGGTCGTGTGGTTGTCGACCGTGGGGTACTCGCGCCCGACCTTGATGTGCTCCTGCATGATCCGCCAGCGCTCGTCGGCGGGCATGCCGTACCAGGCGCGCGTCTTGACGAACGGGTAGACGAAGAGGTACTTGCCGCGGAACGGGCGCGGGATCTGGCGCTCCTCGTCGGAGTACTCGCTGGTCTTACGCAGGCCCAGGAACGAGTGGGCGGTCGTGCACCACTTCATGAGGCCGCTCTGGGCAAGCACGACGTGGAACTCGTGGATGCGGTCGAGGTTCTCGGCCTCGGACACCAGCATCAGGTCGCAATCCCCGCGCGTGCCGATCAATGAGAAGCTCTGCAGGAGGTGATCGGCGCCGAAGTCCTCGCAGGCGGCGATGAACTCGCGCTTGCCCTCGGCGCGCTCGGCTGCAGGCAACCGGCGCCAGGCAGGATCGACCTGCAGGAAGGTGTATTTCACGAAGTGGCGCTCGGCCATGCTTCACAAAGAATAGTGGCGGCGCTGCTTGCGCTCGCCGCCGCCTGCGCGCTCGCGCCGGCCACCGCGCGAGCCGCCGCGCCCTCGCAGCGCACGGTCCTGCTCGCGTTCCTGCCGTTCGACACGCGCCCGACCAACGACGGCATCAAGAAGCCGTCGATCCTGGACCGCCTGGACTTCCACCCGGAGCTGTCGCTCGGCCTCGTGGGTGCGACGCAGGGCGGCTATGACCAGACGCAGGCGCTGCTGGACGTGAGCGCCGGGACGCGCGTCTCGTCGGCCGCCTACAAGCCCAAGCGGGTGCCGGTGCTCACCTTCTACCGCCAGGACGACACGGCGCTGTTCCAGGGCTGGCTCGACGCGCGTGCCCGCGCCGAGTCCGCGCCCGCGGACATCGTGCCCGGCCTGCTCGCGCAGACGATCCCCGGCGGCGGCGCGTACGCCGGGGTCAGCGGCCGGTCCCAGATCGAGTCGTTGCCAGGCGCGAACGAGGCAGGCCGGATCGGGCTCGTGTCGATCGGCAAGGCCGACGACGTGGCGCGGCGCGCACAGAAGCTGCTGACGCAGCGCAGCTTCGTGATCGCGGGTCTCCCGACCGGCGAGCCGGGGGATGCGGCGGTCGAGGAGCTCATCAAGAACCGCACCCCGGATGAGCTCCTCATGGTGATGGAGACGCCGCTGCCTGCGCGCGCACCGCAGCTGCTGCCGCTCGGCATCCTCGGATTGGGTCCGCCATCCGGGCTGACGTCCGATTCGACGCATCTCGACGGCATCGTCGCGGGCATCGACCTCGCGCCGACCATCCTCGAGTGGCTCGGGCTCAAGGTGCCCGACGAGATGAAGGGCCAGACGATCAGGCGCACGGGCGAACGCGACAGCGCCGCGCTGCGGTCGTTCAGCGACCGCCTGCGCGTCGTCAACGGCCGGCGCTTCCCGGCGCTCGAGACCGTGCTGGCGGCGTGGCTGCTGCTGGCACTCGTGTTGGGCCTCGTGGCCGACCGGCGCGGGTGGCGCGCGTCGATGCGGCTCGGCGCGCTGGCGATCATGTGGCTGCTCAGCGTGCTGCTGTTCACGGCCGCGCTGCACCCCGGCCGCGGCCTCGAGCTGCTGCTGATCGCAGGGCTGTCGTTCGTGCTCGCGGCGCTGACGGACCGATTCGTCCCATGGCCGCGCGGCCCGCTCGTGCCGTGCCTGTTCACGGTCCTCTTCTACGTCGTGGACCTCGCGCGCGGCTCGGACCTCATCATCCGCTCGCTGCTCGGCCCCAACCCGCGCTTCGGCTCGCGGTACTACGGGATCGGCAACGAGCTCGAGTCGTCGCTGCCCGTGCTGCTCTTCGTCGGCCTCGCGGCACTGCTCTACGGCCGCACGCGCTCGCGCGCAGGCGCTGCGATCTTCGCCGGCGCCGGGCTGTTCCTCGGGGCGGCGATCGGATCAGGGCGCCTCGGCGCCGACGTGGGCGGGGTGATCACCGTCGGCGGTGGCGCGGCGGTCGCGACGCTGTTCATGCTGCCCGGCGGCGTCACGCGGCGGGCGGTCGTGCTCGCGTGCCTCGTGCCGGTGATCGCCCTGGCCGGGCTCGCCGCGCTGGACCTCGCCACGGGCGGCAACAGCCACTTCACCCGCACCGTGCTGCACGCCCACGGCGGCAGCGCGCTGCACGACATCTTCGTGCGCCGCTACGAGCTCGCGTTCAACGCGCTCAAACGCGGGTTGATGCCGTTTGCCACCGCGATCGCGGTGCTCACGCTCGCCTACGGGATCAAGTACCGCGCCCGGATCTACGCGCCGCTGGCTGACAGCGACGTGTGGCGCGCGGCGCTCGCCGGATCGGTGGCCGCCGGCGTGGTTGGGTCGCTTTCGAACGACTCGGGGCCGCTGCTGCTGGTGATCAGCACGTTCGCCGTCGTGGCAACGACCGTGTACGTGCGTGGCGATCCCCGTTTGGCGCAAGTCGACCAGGTAGAATGAGCGCAGTGCGCATCGCTCTGGTATCGCCCTATTCGTGGACGTACCCGGGCGGGGTCACGCGGCACATCGAAGCGCTGGCCGGCCGTTTCCTCGACGAGGGCCACCACGTTCGCGTGTTCGCGCCGTATGACCCGCCCGATCGTCGCTCCGCGCGCCTGCACAAGGGCGCGTGGCCGCAGGAGCGTGCGCTGCCCGATTACGTCGTGCCGCTCGGGCGCACGATCGGCTTCCCGGCCAACGGCGCCGTATCGAACCTCGCGCCCACCCCGTCCGCCGTTTCGCAAGCTTCGCCGCGAGCTCGCGGCGGGCGACTTCGACGTCGTCCACGTGCATGAGCCCGTCGCGCCGGTCGTGGGCTGGGACGTCCTCATGTCGTCCGGGCTGCCGCTCGTCGGGACGTTCCACTGCTACTCCGACAACCGCGTCTCGAACAACCTCGCCAACCTGCTCGGCGCGCGCCGTCGGCTGAACCGGCTCCATGTCCGCATCGCGGTGTCCGAGGCGGCGGCCTGGACCGGCCGGCGCTTCTACGGCGGCCACTACCGCGTGATCCCCAACGGCGTCGATGTGCCCGACGAGCCGCCGATCGCCGATCAGGCTGCAGATCCGCTCGAGATCGTCTTCGTCGGCCAGGCGGTCGAGCGCAAGGGCCTGCCGGTGCTGCTGCGCGCCTTCGAAGCGCTGCGCGAGATCGTGCCCACCAAGCTGACGCTGGTCGGCGCGGGGCCCTCGGACATCGAGAACCTCGTGATGGACGACCGCGGCATCGAGGCGCTCGGCAAGGTCGACGATGCGACGAAGGACGCCGTGCTGGCGCGCGCGCACGTGCTGGCGGCGCCGTCGCTGGGCGGGGAGAGCTTCGGCATGGTGCTGACGGAGGCGTTCGCCGCCGGCACGCCGGTCGTCGCCTCCGACATCGCCGGCTACGGCGACGTCGTTCGCGACGGCGTCGACGGCGTGCTGTTCCCGCGTGGCGACGCAACCGCCCTGGCCGAGACGCTGCGCGACCTCGCGATCGACCACGAGCGCCGCGCGGCGATGGCGCGCGCGGCGGCCGAGCACGCGCCGCGCTACGCCTGGCCGCACGTCGCCGCCGAGGTGCTGAGCGCCTACGAGGATGCGGTCGCTGCGGCGGCTGCCGCCCCCGTCCGTGGCGTCGAGGGCTTCGCCGTGAAGACCGGGCTGCGTCCGGCCGATGGCTTGCCGCGCGCGAAGGCCAACCGAAAGCTTCCGTCGCTGGAGCCGCCCGTGGTCGAATCGCAGAGCCGCGCCCGCAAGATCGCGCGCCGCGCCGGCGTCGGCGCGGCCTCGCTGGTCGGCGGCGGGCTGGCGCTGCTCGCGCTCCAGCGCATCGGCATGGACCAGATCGGCAAGAGCCTGTTGAAGGCCACGCCGTGGTGGGTGCTGCTCGGCCTGGCGCTGATGTGCATCTCGATGGTCGTGCGCGGTCTCAGCTGGCACGCGATCCTTCGCGCGGCGCTGCCGGGCGTCCACGTGAAGCGCCGTGACGCGCTGCAGGGCACGTTCATCGGGGTGCTGATGTCGGCCACGCTGCCGGCGCGCCTCGGTGAGCCGTCGCGTGCACTGATCGTGGCCCGGCGCCTCGGCCGTGCTCGCGACCGGCTGCCGGTCGTGCTGGGCTCGATCGTTTCGCAGACGCTGCTGAACATCCTCGCGCTGGTCGTGCTCGGGATCGTGATGTTCAGCTCCGTCGACTACTTCAGCGGTCACCACGGCGCACTCGTGGCGTTCACGATCGCGCCGGTCGCGATCCTCATCGGCGTGCTCGTCGCTCCGGCGCTGTTGCGCAGCGGGGTCCCGTCGCGCTCGCGCCGCGTCCAGGCGTTCGTGCGTCAGGCCCGCGACGCGATGGCCCAGGTCCGCGCCGGCCTACGCGTGTTCCGCAACCCGCGCCTCGGCGCCCAGGCGACCGTCCTCCAGCTCACGGCATGGGCGATCCAGTGGCTGTCCTGCTACGTGCTGCTGGTCGCGCTCGGGCTCGACGGCCAGGCGGGCATCGGCGCCGCCGCTGCGGTGCTGTTCGCCGTCAACGTCACCGCCGTCCTGCCGGCGACGCCGTCGAACCTCGGCGTCTTCCAGGCCGCGTGCGTCGCGATCCTCACGGGCGCCTACAACGTGTCCTCGGCCGACGCGCTGGGCTACGGGATCATCCTGCAGGCCGTCGAGATCGCGACCGCGATCATCATGGGCGCGCCCGCACTGCTGACGGAGGGCCTCTCCTGGCGCGACGTCCGCCTGCGCGCCCTCCACGCCGCCCCGGTCCAGCTCTCGCCGCATCCGCGCCGCTCCAGCGACGGCGTCGAAGTCGAGGCATAGCCGGGCCGCGTCATCCGCGCGGTCCGCTCAGCTGCGAGCAGCGAGCTGCTCCAGGTCGGAAGCGCGCTCGTTGATGAGCGTGCGCGCCAGCGTCCTGGAGGTGGGCGAGGTTGTGCTCGTTCGCGTTGTCGAGCGAGTCGCTGGCGCCGATGAGCTCCGTCTGGAACCGGACGTAGTCCGACTCCGTCAGCAACTGCTCGAGCTCGTACTCAGTGGCGTCGCTGACGCCGTCGAACACGACGTCGAGCAGCGGGCGGGCCCACTGGATCAGGCCCCAGCCGCGCACGTCTTCGTAGTGCAGCTTCCTCGTGAGCTGCCCGGTGCCCAGGGACACCAGCCGGATCTGCGCGCGTGGGTGCCGGCGTCGCGCCTCGGCGTAAGCCGGCATCGCCGGGTTGTTGGCGAACACGCCGCCGTCGCACAGCGCGAACACCTCGCCGTCGGCGGTCAGCTTCTCCGGCTCGAAGTAGGTCGGCGCCGCGGATGTCGCCCGCGCCGCCTCGCGCATCAGCCAGTCGTGCTCGGGCTTGACCTTCGCGCGATCGGTCTTGAAGAAGAACGGCTTTCGGTGTTCGAGGTCGTAGCTCGTGACCATCACGTCGGTGACCGCGTGGGAGATCATCGCCTCGCCGAGGTACTTCTTCAGCGCGTCCTCGAGCGGCCGCGCGTCGTACTTCTCGTCGAGCAGCCCGAGCCCGCTTTCGAGTAGCCGCCCGATCGAGTGGTGGAAGATCCGCGGGCCCTCGGTGAGGTAGAGGTCGACGAGGTCGTTGGCCGTCCAGCGCGGCTCGCCGTCCTCGCCGGGCACCGTCAGGGCCAGCGCGATGATCCCGCCCGTCGAGGTTCCCGCGATCAGGTCGAACAGCTCGGCGGTGCGCTTGCCGGTCCGTTCCTCGAGGTTCGCGAGCACCATCGCGGGGATCAAGCCGCGGATGCCTCCTCCGTCCACCGACAGGACGTTCATCCGGCCGCGACCCTACCGTGGGGCCGTGCCGTGGGTCTACCTGCTGCGTTGCGCCGATGACAGCCTCTACTGCGGCTGGACGGTCGACCTCGACAAGCGCATCACAGCCCACAATGCGGGCACCGCGTCGCGCTACACCCGCCGCCGCCTCCCGGTCGAGCTCGCCTGGTCCCAGGAGCACCCGGACCGCTCGTCGGCCATGAAGGCCGAGGCCGCGATCAAGAAGTTGCCGCGGCCGGACAAACTGGCGCTCGCAGGGGGCCACGCCGACGCGCCCTGACCTAGTCAGGGCATGAAACGACTTCTCCTTCTCATCCCTCTGCTCGTCGTCGTGACCGGATGCGGCGCGACGGTCGAGAACCACGCGGGCGACGCTCCTTCCGGAGCGCTCGCGCCGATCCTCTCGCGAAGCATGCGGCTCGATGACGTTCCGCTGCGTCTCGACGTCACCGGGTTCCATCGCCGCGGCGCGATCGCGGCGCTCGATCTGCGCCTGGTCAATCGCGCACCACGCGGTGGCGACTCGTTCGACATCGACGACACGTTCTCGCGGGAGGGCAGCTACGACCTCGGCGGCATTCTGCTCATCGACCCGCGCACCGGCCACGAGCTCGACCCGCTCGACGACGACGTCGACCTCGCGTTCACCGAGGTCGACGGTGGCGCGACGCAGAGCCTGCGCGTCGCGTTCCCCGCTCCCAGTGGGGCGACGGCCGATGTCCTGGTGCCGCACTTCGGTCTCTTCCGGGCCGTCGGCGTGCACTGAGCGCGCGCTTGCGCGGGTGGCTGTGACCGGCGTAGGGTCGTCCCAACGGGGCGCGAACCCACGAAAGGGGTCACCAATGTCGGCCACGCTGGCCATCCGCGCAGTCGCCGTCGCAGCACTCGTCGTGCTCGGCGTCGTCGCTGCCCCCGCCTCCGCGACGTTCACGGGAGCGAACGGGCAGATCACGTTCTTCCGGTTCACCCCGCCGAACACCGCCGAGATCTTCAGAGCGGACGCCGACGGATCAAACGTCGTCCAGCTGACGCACAGCGGGACCGACCGCGCGTCCGTGGAGTCCGACTGGTCGCCGAGCGGGCAGCGGATCGCGTTCGACAGCGATCGCCTCTCGGGTACCGACGGCGACGTCCAGGTCTTCACGATGGACCGCAACGGCGGCGACGTGCAGCAGGTCACGACGGGCGCTGGGTTCCATGGCGACCCGGCGTACTCGCGGATCGGCACGCAGCTGGCGATCGAGTCCGACCGCGGCAACTTCCCCGAGGACGAGGGCATCTACATCGTGCCCGCCAGTGGGCCGCCCGTGACGGTGACCGCGGGGATGAAGGTCGTCGGCATCCCGGGCGGCGGGGTCGGCGTGAGCGAGCCACAGTTCTCTCCGAACGGCACGTGGATCACGTTCACGACCTTCAAGAACTGCGATCGCTTCAACGAGCGCTCTCACCATCCCCAGCCCGACGGCTGCACGTCGGCGATCTACAGGGTGCACCCCAACGGCAGCGGTCTCGACCGCCTCACGCCGTGGGGCGAGAACGCCTCCTACAGCGACTGGTCGCCCGACGGGCAGTGGATCGCCCACGACACGGGCGACAACGGGAAGTTCGGCCAGCAGGGAGGCATCTGGCTGATGCGCCCCGATGGCACGCGCGACGGCTACATCGTCCCGGGCAGGCCGTCGACCTTCAAGACGGGGAACTTCTACAACAACCCTGTGTTCTCGCCGGACGGGACGTCCTTCGCGTTCACGCACTTCCTGCTCGACAGCGTCCAGCTGGAGCGGTCGACGGTCGCCGGCACCGGCATCACGCCTACGATCGTGAGCGCGGCCGACTACCAGAACCGCGTCGACTGGGGGCCGGCGCCGACAGGCTAGGCCGCAGCGCGTGCGACCAGCGCCCGCATGAGCTCCACGGCCTGCGGGCGCGTCGCGCCACCGTCGCGCACCAGCGAGGCCCACGTCTCGAACGCGAGGGCGTGGGCCACCGCGGCCCGGACCAGCCGGGCGCGGCCACCACGGGCGCCCCAGCCGGCGGAGAGCACGTCGAGCGCCTGTGTGCGGAAGGTCTCGAACGGCGCCATGTGCGTCTCGACGGACGGGATGAACTCGCGATCACGCGCGACGCCGGACGAGCATGGGCGCCGCCCGCTCGTAGTAGCGGTACGCCTCCTCGAGCCCGACGGCCAGTCGCTCGCCCGGATCCGCGATCGACCGCCACGCGGCGGCTTCCGGCGGCGGAGCGTGCTCCCAGAACATCGCCGAGCAGGCGTGGAACAGGACGTCCTCGCTCGGGGAAGTGGCGGTAGAGCGTCTGGCGCTGCACACCGGCCCGCTTCGCCACCGCGGACATCGTGGTGCGCGCGGGGCCCACGGTGCCATGCAGCTCGACCGCCGCCTGCGTGATCCGCCGGCGCGTCTCGGCGACGGAGTCGGCGCGCTTTCGCTGTTCGTATTTCCGCTTTTCGATAGACAAAACTGTATGACGAACTTGACAGCCGACGAAGGGGAAGCTACCGTCCGCAAATCAGCATACACAACTGTATGACGAAAGGATACTCACATGCTGACTGTGAAGACGACCGAGCTGGACCTCCTGGAGACGACGATCGACTCGCTCGGGCACCGCGTCCGCGTCGCGTTCCCGATCAACAAGTACGCGGGCGCGGCCGACAGCGCCGTCGTCTACTTCGAGATCGAGCCGGGCGACCTCCTCGCGACCCACACCGACAGCGCCGAGGAGATCCTCTACATCGTCGCCGGCGAGGGCGAGGCCCACGCGGGTGACGAGACGCGTCCGCGTGGCCGCCGGCGATCTGGCCGTGATCCCCGCGATGGTCCCGCACGGCGTCAAGAACGTCGGCGACGAGCCGCTCAAGGTCGTCGGCTTCTTCTCCGAGGCGACGATCGTGTCGTCGTTCGACGAGCCGATCCAGCCGGTCGGACTCAGCGTCCTGGAGCAGGGGGCGCCTGCTCCGGCCCGGGCCTAACCCGAGAACAGCGTCCGGCGATCCGGTCCCTGGCGCTCCTGCGCCAGTGCGGTGATCGCATCGACGACCCGGCGCAGCTCGTCCACGAACGGCTGCGCCGGCTCGCCCATCCGCTCGCGCTCGCGCTCGAATGCCAGCGCGAGCTCCCGGTAGTAGATCCGCGTCGCGATTCCCTGCCCCTGCTTGAAGCGCGCCCAGAGCTCGTCGCCGTGGGTGCGGTAGTCCAGGAGGATCGAGCGCGCGTTGTGGAGCTTGTCGGCCAGGCAGACGCGCAGCGCCGCCGGTGACTTCTCGGCGAAGGCCGCGACGTAGGCCTGCTTGCGCTCCCACCATGGCCCCTTGCGCTCGCCCTCGTCCACGGAGTCGGAGTTGTCGAGCACGATCCGCGCGACGGCCGGCCCGAACTGCGCCTCGATCTCTGCCAGCGCCGGCGACCCGCCGCCGTCCTCGACGACGTCGTGCAGCAGCGCGCCGATCGCCTCGTCCTCGTCGCCGTGCATCTCGAGCACGAGCGACGCCGCCGCGAGCAGGTGCGCCGCGTACGGCACGGGCGTGCCCTTGCGCAGCTGACGGGCGTGGTGGCGCGTGGCGAAGTGCAGCGCCGCGTCGAACCGCGCGGTCAGCAGCGGACTGTCGGTGAACTCCTCGATGGACGTCAGTCTGCCGCGACGGGCTCGGCGTCGCTGAGCGAAGCCGGGTCCTTGTCGGTGCCCGCGATGATCTCGTCGGCCGCGACCTTGCCGTCCTTGGGCAGGAAGCCCGACTTCATCCCGAAGTACACGGCCTGCGGGTGGTGGGCGACGATCGCGAGCGTCGACTGCTCGGGCTCGACGGCGAAACCGCCGGTGAGCCGCAGGCCGATCGAGGGCGCGTCGAGCAGGCGGTAGACCTTCTCGTGCTCGGACTGCTCGGGGCACGCGGGGTAGCCCCACGAGTAGCGCCGGCCCTGGTCGAGCGGGATGCCGAGATCGCGGCGGACCGTCGCGTGCAGCCACTCGGCCATGCCCTCGGCGGTCTGCACGCCGAGGCCGTGGGTGAAGAGCTGCTCGGCGAACTCGCCGTCGGCCTCGAGCTTCGCCATCAGCTCGGTCACCTCGTCGCCGGCGGTGACCGCCTGGATCGCGACGACGTCGAGCTCGTCGCTGTCCTTCGGGCGGTAGAAGTCGGCGAGGCAGATGCGGTCGTGCTTGGGCTGGCGCGGGAAGACGAGCCGCTCGAGCACCTTCGAGTGGTCCTCGGGGTCGAGCACGACGACGTCGTTGCCCTCGCTGTAGCAGGGGAAGTAGCCCAGCAGCGCGCGCGGGTGCAGGTAGTCCTGCTCGCGCCACATGCGCTCCAGCCGCGGCTGGAAGTCCTCGGCGACGAGCTTGCGCCACTCCTCGCCCTTCACGCCGCGCCCGCCCCAGTGGAGCTTGAAGAGCACGTGGGTGTCGAGGTGGTGGTAGACCTCGTCGAGCGGAACGTCGATCTCGCGCGCGCCCCAGAACGGAGGCGTCGGCACGTCGACGTCGGTGCGCGCTGCGGAGCGGACCGAGGTGTCGTCGGTCGGCAGCGCCTCGGGCTCCGGGCCCTTCTCGCGCAGCTTGACTGCGGCCTCGCGGGTCTTGGCGATCAGCGCCTCGCGCGCCTCGCCGTCGACGATCTGGTCCATCTTGTTGAGGCCCTCGAAGGCGTCCTTGCAGTAGAAGACGCCGCCCCCGTAGACGTCGTCGGACTCGCGCCCGCCCGGGTACAGCACGCGCAGGCCGAAGTCGCGGTTGATCGCCGCGCCGCCGATCAGCACGGGGAACTCGAGGCCCTGCGAGTGCAGCTCCTGGATGCATGCCGGCATCTGCTTGGAGGTCGAAACCAGCAGCGCGCTCAGGCCGATGGCGGTGGCCTCGTGCTCCTTGGCGGCGTCGATGATCGTCGAGATCGGGACCTGCTTGCCGAGGTCCACGACCGTGTAGCCGTTGTTGGTCAGGATCGTGTTGACCAGCGACTTGCCGATGTCGTGGACGTCGCCGAACACGGTCGCCAGGACGACCGTGCCCTTCGTGTAGCCCTCGATCTTGTCGAGGTAGTTCTCGAGCTGCGCGACGGCGCGCTTCATCACCTCGGCGCTCTGCAGCACGAACGGCAGGATCAGCTCGCCCGCGCCGAACTTGTCGCCGACCTCCTTCATCGCCGGCAGCAGCACGTCGTTCAGCGTGGGGACGGCGCCGATCTTCTCGACCGACCTGTCGATCCAGTCCTCGACGCCGTCCTTCTTGCGGCGCAGGATGTGGAAGTGCAGGGCCTCCTCGGGCTCCATGCCCTCGGTCGGGTCGGCCTTCTCGTCGGCCTCCTCCTCGCCCTTGGACTCGAAGTGCGCGATGAAGCGCTCGAGCGCGTCCTCGCGGCGGTTGAAGACGAGGTCGTCGGCGAGGTCGCGCTCCTCGGCGGAGATCTCGCCGTAGGGCGTGATGTGGTTCGGGTTGACCATCGCGAGGTCCAGCCCGGCCTCGACGCAGTGGTGCAGGAAGACCGAGTTCAGGACCGCGCGGGCGCCGGGGACACGCCGAACGACACGTTCGACACGCCGAGCGACGTCTTGACGCCCGGGATCTCCTCCTTGACGCGGCGGATGCCCTCGATCGTCTCGACCGCGGACGGCTTCCACTCGTCGTCGCCGGTGGTCAGCGTGAACGTGAGGACGTCGAAGATCAGCAGCTCGCGGTCCAGCCCGTGGCCCTCGCAGAGCTCGGTGATGCGCTTGGCGATCTCGACCTTGCGCTCGGCGGTCTTCGCCATGCCGACCTCGTCGATCGTCAGCGCGATCAGCGCGGCGCCGTGCTCGACGGCGAGCGGCGCGACGACGTCGAGCTTCGCCGGCCCGGCCTCGAGGTTGACCGAGTTGACGATCGCGCGGCCCGGGATCTGCTCGAGCGCGAGCTTGATGACGTCGGGCTCGGTCGAGTCGACCTGGATCGGCGACGGCTGGGTCAGGCTGATGCGCTTGACGGTCTGGCGCATCTGCTCGTCCTCGTCGTGGCGCTCGGTGAGCGCGACGCAGACGTCGAGCACGTGCGCGCCGCCCTCGACCTGGTCCTCGGCGACCTGGACGAGCCCGTCGTAGTCGTCGGCAAGCAGCAGCTCCTTGGCCTTGCGCGAGCCCTGCGAGTTCACGCGCTCGCCGACGAGCGTCGGGCGCGGCTCCTGCACGAGCGGCGCGGCGGCGATCATGCTCGACACGTGCGGCGGCCGCGGCGCGGGCCGCTCGCCGATCTTGTGGCCGCCGCAGCGCTCCTTGATCGCGCGCGATGTGCTCGGGCGTCGTGCCGCAGCAGCCGCCGACGATCGAGACGCCGTAGCGCTCGACGAACTCGCCCAGCACGTTGGCCAGCGGCTCGGGCTGCTCCGGGAAGATCGTCTCGCCGTTGGGGCCCTGGAGCGGCAGGCCGGCATTGGGGATGCAGTGAACGGGGAGGGGAGAGGTCTCGCCGAGGAAGCGGATCGCGTCGCGCATGTCCTCGGGGCCCGTCGAGCAGTTCAGGCCGATGACGTCGACCCGCAGCGCCTCGAGCGTGGCGAGCGCCGAGCTGATGTCCGTGCCCAGCAGCATCTTGCCGCCGTTGGGCAGCAGCGAGACGCTCGCCTGGATCGGCACCGAGCGGCCCTGGAGCTTGAATGCCTCGCGCGCGCCGAAGATCGCGGCCTTGACCTCGAGGATGTCCTGCGCGGTCTCGATGATGATCAGGTCGACGCCGCCCTCGACCAGGCCCGCGGCCTGCTCGGTGAAGACCTCGAAGAGCTCGCGGAACGTGATCGCGCCGAGCGTCGGGATCGTCGGAGGCGGGGAGGTGGCCGGTGGGGCCGATCGAGCCCGCGACGAAGCGCTCCTCGCCGACCGCCTTGCGGGCGATCTGCGGCCGCCTTGACGTTGATCTCGCGCGTGTGCTCGCCCAGGCCCCACTCCTCGAGCTTGAGGCGGCTGGCCTGGAACGTGTCGGTCTCGACGACTTCGGCGCCAGCCTCGACCATCGAGGCGTGGACGCCCTCGATGACGTCGGGGCGGTTGAGCACGAGCGCCTCGTGCGCGCGCCCCGGGAGCTTGTAGTCGTCCTCGAGCGAGAGGTCGAACTGCTCGAGCGTCGCGCCCATGCCGCCGTCGAAGACGACGACGCGCTCGCGGGTGGCTGCCAGGAAGTCGCGCATCAGCCCGAAAGCGTATCGCAACCTTGACACAACCATGTCAACCCCAGGATCCAGTCGCGGGAGTCCTCCTCGAGGAGGACCCGAGAACCGTCCGCGCGGGGGACGTAACACCACCCGCCCTGGCGGGACCATGCAGCCATGACCGAGCGGCTCTTCCCACTCGCATCCGTCGTGGCGTGGCTCGCGCCGGCGGCGCTGCTGATCCTCAAAGCCTCCTCCTAGGACCTGCGTACGCTGGACGGGTGTCCGAACCCGTCACGTTCGCTGGAGGAGCGCTGGATCGCGCCGCCGATCGCCGCGCGGATGAAGCGTGGATCACTGCCGCTCGCAACGACCCGCGAGCGCGCGCCGTTGTCGTCGGGCCCGACGGCGTGGCGCTCGCGGGTGAGGCTCCCGACCTCGTCGCGGTCGACGGGCTGAGCACCGCCGACGGCTACTTCCTCGGCATCACCGAGGGCGGGGCGCCGCTCTTCGTGCTGCCAGCCGCGCGAGGACACCGAGCTCACCGGGCTGCGCGAGGCCGCGGCGATCCTGTCGCAGGCCGACGCAGGCCTGGTGGCCTACGCGAGCGCGCTGGCGCACTGGCACGGGACGCACCGCTTCTGCGGCGTGTGCGGCGAGCCGACGGAGCTCCGCGAGGCCGGCCATTCGCGCCGCTGCGCGAACGGCCACGTCCACCATCCGCGCACCGATCCCGTGGTGATCATGCTCGTCGGCGACGGCGACCGGTTGCTGCTCGGCCGGCGCCCGCCGTGGCCGCCCGGCCGCTACAGCTGCCTCGCCGGCTTCGTCGAGCCGGGCGAGTCGCTCGAGGCCGCGGTGGCGCGCGAGGTGCTGGAGGAGGCCGCGCGTCGTCGTCGACCGCGTCGAGTACCGCCTGTCGCAGCCGTGGCCGTTCCCGCTCTCGCTGATGCTGGGCTTCGAGGCGACCTACGCGTCCGGCGAGGCGAGCGTCGCGGACGACGAGCTCGAGGACGTCGCCTGGTTCACGCGTGACGAGATCGTGGCCGGGACGCCGCTGTTGCCGCCGCGCTTCACCATCGCGCGGCGGCTCATCGACGGCTGGCTGCAGGAAGCGCTGAACCTCAGCGCCGGAAGCGGACCGTGCGCACGACCCTGGCCGCGAGGTGCGTCGTCGGGTCGATCGCGGTGATCACGAGCCGCGCGCGCATGCTGCGAAGCTGGCGCAGGGCCGCCCGCTTTCGCGCCGGCACGCGCAGTCTCAGCTTGACGTCCCTGGCGGCGCCGGCGCTGCCCACGCCCATCGCCACAGGGTGGCCGTGGGAGCGGACCGTCGCCGTCACCGCGCAGGCGCGCAGGCAGCTCGCGGTCACCGTGAAGCGCCCGCGGGCCAGCCGGCCCAGGCGCGCGCGGCCGATGTGGACCTTCCCGAGCAGTGCGCCACCCGTGTGCGATCCACCGGCCTGCCCGTCGCCGCCGGGCGCGGGCGCGGGCGCGGGCGCGGGCGCGCCGGGGCCGCCGTAGGTGAGCGTCGCCGGCCCGCCGAACCCATCCTTGGCGTCGACGGCGATGCGATAGGTGGTGCCGGCCGTGGCGGCGAAGTCCACCGACGACCCGCGGTAGCCGCAGCCGGGGGCGTCGTCGGACGCGGCGACCGACTGCAGCGCGCCGAGCGCGTCGCCGGCATAGACCTCGAGCGTCGTGTCGACGTACTGCGTGGCGCAGGTGTCGACGTGGACCGTGCCGTCGGCCGGCGCCGTGTAGGTCCACCAGCGCGAGGCCGCCGCCGCTGCGCCGGCATGTGTCGGCTCCCCGGGCTCGGCGCTGGCGGTGCTCAGGTCGGCGTCGGCCGAACCGGAGCCGGACAGCGCGCTCGGGTGTGCGAAGAAGTCGTTGTCGGGTACGGCGGCGTTCAGCAGCAGCGCGTCGCCGGCGCCGGACTTCACGTCCTGCGCGATCTTGTACGTCGTCCCCGCGACCGCGTCGAAGGTGACGAGGCTCGAGGTACCGAGTCCGCACTTCGCCGTGTCGTCGTTCGACGCGACCGGTGTCAGCGGGTAGGCGTCGCCCGTGTAGACGGCAAGCACGGTGTCGGGCGCGTCCTGCCATTGCGCGCACGTGTCGAACGTGGTCGGCCCGCTCGCGGTTGCCGTCCAGGCCCACCACGTGGACGCTCCGCCCGGGACGCCTGCATGGTCGGGCTCACCCTGCTCCTTGGTGGCCGTGTAGCCCCAGGCGCCCGTCTGCATCGACCCGGAGATCGGGAAGGCGTCGGCGAGCTGGTCGTCCTTGGGCGGGAAGAGGAGGAAGGCGCCGGCCGCCAACTGGCTGGGCGTCTGCGTGTGGTAGCCGTCGAGCGCGATCCGGTAGGTCGTGTGGGCGGCCGCGTTGAACGTCACGGTGCTCGCGTGCGGGTTGACCTTGCACGTGGCGTCGTCGTCGTTCGACGCGACGGCTCCCAGCGGGAACGCGTTGCCGTCCTGGTAGGCCGCGAGGAGGGTGTCGAACCCCGTCAGCCACCAGCAGCTCGTGAACTTGGCGGGGCCGGCTGCGCCAGACGTCCACTTGAACCAGACCGAATGGCCGCCGGCATCGCCTGCGTGGTTGGGCTCGCCGATCTGCTTGGTGGCACCCATGAGCTCGGCGAAGTTGCCGAAGTTCTGAGTCATCGGGTCGGCGGCGAGCAGGTCGTCGTTGTGCGGCGTGTTCACCAGCAGCGCGAAGTGCGTGCCCGAGAGCGCGGCCTCGTAGGCGAAGACCCTGATTCGCACCTCCTTGCCGGCGGTCACGGGGATGACGGCGCTCTCGCCGTGGGCGTAGTCCGCGCAGCTCGACGGTGCGTTGGAGCCGAGGAACGACAGCGAGCCCAGCGCAGTGCCCTCGTAGGTCGACAGCCGCGGCCGGAAGTCGGCGCTGCACGCGTCGACATACGCCAGTCCCGTGTAGGAGGGCACGAACCGGTACCAGACCGTCTGCGTGCCAGGAGCAGCCGGGTCCTCGCCCGCCTCGACCGTCGCGCCGTCCAGCGTCTGCTGGGCGGCGACGGCGCCCGTCGTCTGGGTCGGGCCGAGCGTCAACGCGGCGGAGAACGCGTCGTTGGGCGGCGGAGCGGCGACGGCGGATGCCGCGCAGGCGAGCACGGCGAGCGTCGCAGCCAGGGCGACGAGGAGGAGCGGGCGCGAGAACATGGACGCACCGTCGCAGCGGCCCGCGCCCGTGTCGCGGGGGATCTGCCGCCAGCTTCTGGCGGAGAACCGACCGTCGCTGCTGGGAGGAGGCGCTGACGCAGCGTCGAAATGAACGCCGCATGGCTGAGCGTGTCGCATTCCCGTTGCTGTCCGCCGTCGCCTGGCTGCTGCCGCCGGCGCTCCTGATCGCGCACGCGTTCTGACGCCGGATAGCGTGGCGTCATGTCGCTGCCACGTGTCGCGCTGACGATCGCCCTCTGCGCCACGTGCTGGCTGGCCCCTGACGCACGCGCGCTGACCGGCGCGTCGGCGGTCGCGGCGCTCAATGCGCAGCGCGCGCAGAACGGCATCCCCGGCGATCTCGTCGAGCGCGCGGACTGGACGGCGGCGTGCAAGGCGCACAACCGCTACATGGAGCTCAACAACGTCTTCGTCCCGAGCGAGGACGCCGGGAAGCGCGGCTACACGACGCAGGGCGCGTGGGCTGCGCCGAGGGCAGTCCTGGGGCGCGACACGTGGACGCCGCACCACAACCCGTGGGAGAACGCGCCGCTCGGGCTCATGCCGCTGCTGTCGCCGCGGCTGACCGTGCTCGGCGCGAGCGCCTCGTATCACCACGTGTGCGCCACCACCAGGCCGGGGTACCTGCGCCCGGCTCCGAGCCGGCCGTCGCTGTACTCCTACCCCGGAGACGGGGCTGCCGGCGTCCCGTACCGGCAGTGGTCGTTCGGGGTGCCGTTCACGCCCGGTGACTTCGTCGGCCTGCCGGCCGGGTTCACCACCGGACCGCTCCTGTACGTCCTCGCCGACATCGACGGCGACGCGACGATGGTGGGCGCGAGCCTCGTCGGTCCCAGTGGCGCGGTCGACATTCGCACCGTCGACAACACCGTCGCCGATCTCGGCGGCTTCCTGCCGCCCGGCGGGATCATCATCCCCGTCGGCCCGCTCGAGCCCGGCTCCGCGTACCGCGCGTCGGCGGTCATGACGATCGCCGGCGTCACCGTCACGCGCGAATGGACCTTCACGACGGGTCTCGCGGACCCGAACACGCAGCTCTTCGTCTCGTCCGCGCTCACCTACGACACGTCCGTGCGGCCGCCGCGGATCAGTCAGGGCAGCATCGCCGTCCGGTCGTCGAGCGCGGCGCCGGTCCACGTCTCGGTCGCCGCGGGAGGCGTCGAGGCGGCCGGCCACGACCTGCTCGCGGGCGAGACCTGGATCCCTCCGCAGACGCCGGGCGACTTCTCGGTCTGCGCGCACCAGGAACCGACCAGCTACTACCGCGGCTACGACCGCTGCCTGCCGCTGCACATCAGGGACAACGCGTCGTTCTCGCATCCGACCGTCATCGACCTCAAGGCCGCCATCGTCGGCCGGATGCTGCGCTACAAGTTCGCCGTCCATCCGCCCCGCGGCCGGAAGGTCACGCTCACCGCGCGGCGGTTCGTGAAGGGCCGGTGGAAGACGTTCCGGACCGTCAGGTGGGACGCCAACCGGTCGATCACGCGCACCATCACCGCCCGCGACACCGACCAGGCCGTCCAGATCGTCGCGAGCGTGCCGAAGGTCCGCCTCGGCCCGGAGGTCTATCGCGCCGCGCGGATCGTGAAGACGATCCGGCGCTGATCGCGCTCCGCGACGCGAACGGCCGGGCACGATTTGCGCACGTTTGTCGGGCATATGCGCGCAAAATGGGAGTACCGAAGCGCTTCCCGGGGAATGCTAGAAGCACGGGGCGGGTGATCGAACACCGTCGCAGACGGCGGCGTCTCCGAGCAGGGAGGGAGCATGCCGGATGAGATCCTCGTGGTTGACGATGATCCCGACAGTCGTCGGGTCATCGCACAGAGCCTGAGCCGCGCCGGCTACGCCACTGCTCTGGCCGCAGACGGCGACGAGGCGCTCGCGATAGCCGAGCACGGCCGTCCTGCGCTCGTCGTCACGGAGGTGCTGCTTCCCGGCGCGTCGGGGTACGAGCTCTGTCGCGCGATCAAGGACTGGTACGGCTCGCAGGTGCCGGTCATCCTGATGTCCGATCGTCGCACGGAGCCGGCCGACCGCGTGGCGGGGTTGTTGATCGGCGCCGACGACTACGTCGCCAAGCCCGTGCTGTCGGCGGAGGTGGTCGTCCGCGTGCGGCGCCTGCTCGGGGTGCCGCAGGTGGGGGCATACAACCGACTCCAGACGCTCACGCCGCGCGAGCAGGACGTGATGGTGCTGCTGACCGAAGGGCGGTCGCAGGTCGAGATCGCCGAGCGCCTCGTCATCACCCAGGGGACCGTTGCCAAGCACATCGAGCACATCCTGGCCAAGCTGGGCGTCCACACGCGTGCGCAAGCGGTTGCGCTGGTGCTGCGATCCGGCATGGTGGGTCCCGTCTCGGGCGGGACCCACCATCCGACTGCGGTTTCCGGCGGCTAGCCGGGCTACGGTGCCGACGGATTCACGTAGGACTGGTTGGCGAGCGACGCGGACGCTCCGCTCGTTTCATCCGTGACGGTTACGCCGGTGTAGAACACGCTCACCAGCGTGAGCCTCTGGCCGCTCGGACACGTGAAGTTCAGAGCGCTGGGGCTGGTGACAGGAAGGCTCAAGGAGCCCACGAGGTTGCCGTTCTGGTCCACCGGGAACTGGCCCTCGCTCTGCCCGGAGGTCTGGAACGTCGTCTTGTTGGCGGCCGACGGGTTCTTGCCGCCCCCGTTGACGCACTCGTACGTGACCGCCTCGTTGGCGTTGCACGAGATCGTCTCGATCGCACCGGCCGACAGACCTGCCTCCTTGAAGTGGCAGACCAGGCTCGACCCGCTGATGGACGAGTAGGTCGCGTTCTTGATGAAGTGCGGGCTGCCTCCTGCGAACGCCGCCGGAACAGCGACGACTACGACGACGATCGCCAGGAGCAGGGTGAGCTTGCGCATGAAGCGCCTCCGTTCCGCCCGGCTGACCCAGGTCCATCCGTGGAGGTCGCGTGCCGGGCGAAAGGGCGGCCTCGGCACCCCGTCATCCGGGCGGGGCGCCTAACAAAGCCAGCCTCTTCCTTCAGTCGGGCTCGCGCTAGTAGCAATTGACCGTATCTTTGCCGTACGGCGACGGGCGTAGGCGCGGGTCAACCGTGGTGGTGGTGCCCGCCGTGCCAGTGGCTGATCGAGGGCAGCACGGCGAGCGCGACGGTGAGTCCTGAGGTCATCGAGGCGGCGAGGAGCGCGAGGCGCATGCGCGATCCGGGGACGCTCCAGTCCGAGCGCAGCGAGCGCGCCATGCCGCGCAGGTGCGCGAGCACGTGCACGCCGAAGACGACGCCCCACACGATGAAGGTGACCTTGTGCACCTCGAGCAGCGTGTCCGAGCGGTGGCCGAGCACGAGCAGGGCGACGCCGGTGGCGAAGACGCCGATGGTCGTGGCGACCAGCGCCGGTGCCAGCACGCGCAGCGCCGTCAGCGGCGGCCCCTTTTCGCGATACGCCGACGCGCCGAGGTAGTAGCGAGCGAACCGATAGCCCGTGCTCCCGAGCTTCACGAGCACGGGTCCGATCAACACGAGCCCGACGAACATGTGCGGCGTCCGCAGCCCGCCCATGTCGATGATCGTCACGCCCTCGGTGAGCAGCAGCACGATCAGCACCGCTGCGGCCGCGCTGGTGAGCGCGGCGTTCCCATCGATGCCGCCGTAGCGCTTCACGGTGCACATCGTGCACCGCGAAGCTCAACGGAAGCTGAGAGTCCTTACTTGATGAAGAGCATCTCCTGGTACTTCGGCAGCGGCCAGAGGTCGTCGGCCACGATGCCCTCGAGGCGGTCGGCGACGGCGCGCACGCCGTCCATCGCCGGAATCACCTTGTCGCGCATGTACTTGGCCCACTTGAGGGGCTCCTCGTCGGGCTGGTTCTCGGCGAGGTTGACCTCCTCGAGCTTGCCAATGGCCTTCCACAGGTCGCTGAGCAGCCCCTCGGACTCGCTCACGGCGCCGTCAAGGCCTGCCGCGCGCAGCTCGGCCAGGTGGCGCGCCGCCGCCGGCAGAATCATCGTGCGTGCGATCGAGGCCGCGGTCTCGCCCTCGATGTTGACCTTGACCGCGTACTGCTCCAGCGCCACCTCGTAGCGGGCCTCGAGCTCGCGCTTGGAGAGCACCTTGTACTTCTCGAACGCGCTGACCGTCTGCTTGTTGACGAACCACGGGAGCGCGTCGGGGGTGGTGCGCAGGTTCTTCAGCCCGCGCTGCTCAGCCTCGCTGTGCCACTCGTCGGTGTAGTTGTCGCCGTCGAAGACGATCTGCGCGTTGGCCTCCCAGACCTGCTTGACGACGGCGCTGACGGCCGCACCGAGGTCACCCTTCGTGGCCTTGAGCTGCTTCTCCAGCGCCGAGGTCAGCGCGTCGACCGACTCCGCCACGATCGTGTTCAGCACGGTGTTCGGGAAGCCGAGCGAGCCGCTCGAGCCCAGCGCGCGGAACTCGAACTTGTTGCCGGTGAAGGCGAACGGCGAGGTGCGGTTGCGGTCGCCGCCGTGCATCGGCATCTCGGGGAGGACCTCCGCGCCCAGGCCCATCAGGCCCTTCTTCGTCTTGCGCCCCTTGCCGGTCGCGACCTTCTCGAACGCGTTCTCGAGCTCGGCGCCGAGGAAGATCGAGATGATCGCCGGCGGCGCCTCGTTGGCGCCGAGGCGGTGGTCCTGGCCCACGTTCGCAACGGACGCGCGCAGCAGCGCCTGGTGCTTGTTGACGGCCGCGATCACCGCCGCGCAGAAGAACATGAACTGCGCGTTCTCCTCGGGCGTCTCGCCGGGCTCCAGCAGGTTGTGGCCCGTGTCGGTGCCCATCGACCAGTTGTTGTGCTTGCCCGAGCCGTTGACGCCGGCGAACGGCTTCTCGTGCAGCAGGCAGACGAGCCCGTAACGGCGGGCGACGTTCATCATCACCTGCATCGTCAGCTGCTGGTGGTCGGAGCCGACGTTCGAGTTCTCGAAGATCGGCGCGAGCTCGTACTGGTTGGGCGCGACCTCGTTGTGACGCGTCTTGACCGGCACGCCCAGGCGCTGGAGCTCACGCTCGGTTTCGAGCATGCAGGCGAGGATCCGCTCGGGGATCGAGCCGAAGTAATGCTCGTCGAGCTCGTGGCCCTTCGGCGGCTTGGCGCCGAACAGCGTGCGCCCGGTCGTGTAGAGGTCGGGGCGCTCGAAGTAGTACTGCTCGTCGATCAGGAAGTACTCCTGCTCGGGCCCGACCGTCGTGAAGACGCGCTGGGCGGCCTCGTCGCCGAACAGGCGCAGCGCCCTGATCGCCGAGGTGGACAGCGCGTCCATCGACCGCAGCAGCGGGATCTTGTGATCGAGCGCCTCACCCGTCCACGACACGAAGGCGGTCGGGATGCAGAGCACCGCGCCGTTGGGGTTGTCGAGGATGAACGCCGGCGAGGTCGGGTCCCACGCGGTGTAGCCGCGGGCCTCGAATGTCGCGCGGATGCCGCCCGTCGGGAACGAGGACGCGTCCGGCTCGCCCTGGATCAGCTCCTTGCCGGAGAACTCCGCGATCGCCGTGCCGTCGCCGACCGGCCCGTAGAACGAGTCGTGCTTCTCGGCCGTCATGCCCGTGAGGGGCTGGAACCAGTGCGTGTAGTGCGTCGCGCCCTTCTCGAGCGCCCACTCCTTCATCGCCTGGGCGACCGAGTCGGCCAGCGCCGTGTCCAGCGCGCCGCCGGTGGCAAGCGTCGCGCTCAGCTGCTTGAAGACGTGCTTTGGCAGGCGCTGGCGCTGCTCGGCGAGGCTGAAGACGTTCTCGCCGAAGATGTCGGAACCCGGCGCGGTGAGGTCGCTGACGCCGAGTGCGCCTCCATTGGCGCTCCACTGGGCCGCGGTGACGTTGTGCTGACGGGTGCGAGGGGAGGGCATAAAGCGGGTCGGTTCTCCTGTGCAGACGTAGTGGCGCGCCCACGATAGGGCGACGGCGGCAGCTCGACTCTATCCCGCTGGCCAAAGGCTTGGCCGCTCGTTTCGCCAGCGGGTCGAAAGCCTCGACCGGGTGGCGAAAACCACGCGGCGGATCTTCGACACCGGGACAAACACACGCTGGACCGCCGGTCCGACACTTCTGTCGACTTCACCGACCAGGAGGACCCCCTTGAGACGTGTACTTCCGCTCGGCCTGCTCATGGCGCTGGCATTGCCTGCGTCGGCGTTGGCCGACACCTTCGACGCAGCGGGCGCCGGCAAGCTGCCTGACACCGTCGGCATCAACTCGATGTGGGTGATCGTGGCCGCGATGGTGGTCATGTTCATGCAGGCCGGCTTCGCGTTCCTCGAGATCGGCTTCTCGCGTGGCAAGAACGCCGGCACCGTCGTCGCGAAGATCCTCACGAACTTCTCGATCGCCGGGATCATGTACTGGGCGGTGGGCTTCGCCTTCGCCTTCGGCTCCGGCGACCTGATCGGCCACACCGGCTGGTTCCTGCAGAGCTTCGGCGATCCGCAGAAGGCGTTCCCCATCATGGGCCTGTCCGACGCCACGATCGAGGCGAAGTGGTTCTTCCAGTTCGTGTTCTGCGCCGTCTCGCTGGCGATCGTCTGGGGCACGACGCTCGAGCGCATCAAGTTCGGCGTCTACATCATCTACGCGGTCGTCTTCGCCGGCTTCATCTACCCGGTCGCGTCGCACTGGGTCTTCGGCGGCGGCTGGCTGCAGAGCAACCTGGGCATGCAGGACTTCGCCGGCTCGACGGCGGTCCACCTGATCGGCGCCACCGGCGCGCTGGCGGTGCTGCTGCACCTCGGCCCGCGGCGCGGCAAGTACGGCCCCGACGGCAAGCCGCGGGCGATCCCCGGCCACAACATGCCGCTGTTCGGCCTTGGCATCCTCATCCTGTGGCTCGGCTGGTTCGGGTTCAACCCGGGCTCGACGCTCAACGCGATCGACGGCCGCTTCACCGAGGTCGTCCTCGTCACCCAGCTCGCGGCCTGCGCCGGCGTGCTTGCCGCGCTCGCGACCGCTCGCTGGCGCATGGGCACGATGGACATCGGCATGGCCGGCAACGGTGCGATCGCCGCGCTGGTCGCCATCACGGCCCCGTCGGGCTACGTGTCGCCCTGGGCGGCGATCCCGATCGGCGCTGTCGCCGGCGTGATCGTGGTGATCGGCGTGCTCGCGATCGACAAGAAGCTCGACGATCCGGTCGGCGCGCTGAGCGCCCACGGCCTCGCGGGCATCTGGGGCACCCTGGCCTGCGGCATCTTCACCAACCCGGACCTCGCGGCGTACAACGCGGTCGGTGACCCGGGGCTCGTCTACAGCGGCTCGTTCCACCAGCTGGGCATCCAGGCGCTCGGTGTCGCGGTCGTGTTCGCGTTCGTGCTGATCGTGTCCTACGTCGTCTTCGGGATCATCAAGGCCACGTACGGCCTGCGCGTGAGCGCCGAGGAGGAAGACGCCGGCCTCGACATGTCCGAGCACGGCATGTACGGCTACCCGGAGCAGTTCATCCCAGCGCCTGAGCTCGTGGGCTACGGTGCGGTCCCCGCGTCGGCGTTCAAGCAGCCGAGCGTCACCCCGACCACTCAGGAGGTGCCGGCATGAAGATGGTGGTGGCCTACATCAGGCACGAGGCATTCGAGCCCATCCGCACCGAGCTGCTCGAGCTCGGCTTCCCGTCCCTGTCGATCTCCGAGGTGAAGGGCTCGGGTCGGCAGAAGGGGATCACCGAGCGCTACCGCGGCGCGGAGCTCACCAACTACCTGCGGCCGAAGGTCAAGGTGGAGTGCGTGGTCGCCGACACCGACGTGCAGACGATCGTGGACACGATCCTCAAGCACGGCCGGACGGGCGCGGTGGGCGACGGCAAGGTGTTCGTCCTGCCGGTCGAGGCCAGCTACCGCATCCGCACCGGGGAGGCCGGGGAGGAGACCCTCCAGGCGCACCCGGACGCCGCCGCGGCGCTGCAGCAGTAGCTCTGCCATGAACGCGATGAGCGGGAAGGCGGAGCGAGCCGCCGGCCCGCTCATCGAACGCCTGCGGGGCGTGCACCTCGCGATGGTCGAAGCCGTCCTGGGCGGCGACGGCCTGCGCGAGGTGGCGCGCCTGGCGTCACAGGCCGCGGGGGCGCCGGTGGCGATCGTCGTGCCGCGGCTGGACGCGGCCGCAGCGTGGCCGGATTCGACGGAGACCGAGTTGCTGCGCGGCTACGTCGCCGATCGGCTGCGCGACCGGCCGGCGAACGTGCCCGCAGGCGTCGCGGCGGAGGTCCCGATCGAGTCGGGCGACGAGCAGGTCGGGGCGGTGTTGATGCTCGGCGAAGGCAACCCCGACGCCGCCGAGTTCCTGCACCTCGCCGCGGTCGCCTCGCTCACCGAGGTCGCCGTCGAGGAGGCCCGGGAGGAGGTCGAGCAGAACCTGCGCGGCTCGTTCCTGGAGGAGCTCCGCGCGCGTGAGGACCTCGAGCCGCGCGACATCGTGCGGCGCGCCTCGCGCCTGGGCTGCGACCTGTCGCGGGGCGCCGTCGTGCTCTGTGCGGAGCTCGAGACCGATCGCCCGCGCCACGTGGTCGCGACGATCTGCGGCGAGGTGCCCGGCGCGCTCGCCGAGGTCTTCGAGAACCGCGTCTACGCGCTGCTGCCGGCGAGCGGGGGCGACGACGCGCCGGAGCGCACGCTCGCCACGGCCCGTGCGCTGGCGGACCGCCTGCGCCGCTGGGGCAGCGTTGGCCTGTCGACGTTCCACTCCGACCCCGCGGGCTTTCGCGGCGCGATCCACGAGGCCGAGCTGGTCCTCGAGGTGCTGACCGTCTCCGGCGGCGCCGGGATGGGCTCGGCGCAGGACATCGGGACCGGCACCTACCGGCTGCTGTTCAGGGTCCTCGCGTCGCACCCCGAGGAGGTCCGCTCGTTCTACGAGGACACCGTCGCGCCGATCGTCCGCTACGACGACCAGTATCGGACCGACCTCGTCGGCACGCTCGACGCCTACCTCGAGCACAACTGCAACATGAACGCGACCGCGGCGGCGATCTACGCCCACCGCCACACCGTCGCCTACCGGCTGGACCGCGTCCGCGAGCTCACGAGCCTGGACCCGACGCTCAGCGAGGACCGCGAGCGCCTCGGCCTCGGGCTCAAGGCCTACCGGATCATCGCTCCGCGGCTGCCGAAGTAGCCGGCCGAGCCCGGCGTCAGCCGCCGGAGCTCTCGCCCTCCCGGGTCACCTTGCCGGTGTCCGGGTCCACGGTCGACTGAGCGGGCTTGCGCGAGATCGCGACCGTGAAGGTGCCCTGGAAGTCGTCCTGGCCGTTGACCTTGGCCTTCGCCTTGCCGTTGAGGCCGGCGGCGACGCGGTACTTGACCGTATGCGTGCCCGGCTGGATCGGCGGTGACCTTCCAGGTGAAGCGTGCGCGTCGCGCCCGGGCGCGAGGCTCGCCGAGCGCCCACGTGTTCGTGTAGGCGGTGGTGCCGCCGATCGGGCCCCTCGTCGACGATCCACACGGGGCGCTGCGGGTCGGCGAGGCCGGGCTGCTGGCTGCGCGTGCTGAACGAGTCGACCGTCACGGCGAGGATGGGGATCGCGCGTGTATCGGTGTTCTTGACCGAGATCGTCAGCGCCTCCTGCTTGGCGAGGCTCTGCGAGGACGGGAACGCGGCCTTGACCACGTTCATCGAGAAGGTGCCGGACGGCTCGTTCTTGTCCTGGGGCTCGCCGCCGCCACATCCAGCCACGGCGAACGCGACGACCGATGTCGCCAGTGCGGCGGTGGCTCCTCTCCTCCCCGTCACGGCGCGCGGAACCTACCAGAGCGCAGAGCGCGCTTGCGCAGGTTGCGGCCGCGTACGGTTGCCGTTTGGCAGCGCTCGCGAGTCCTCCCGTAGTGTTCTGCCGCGGGACAGGGCCGTGGGGCCCTGCCCAACGTTCCCTGAGGAGGGGTCTGGTGGATGGTTCGTAACGTCGCCGATCGAGCGTTTCTTCCGACGAAGAATCTGCTCGAAGAAGTCGGGGACATGATGATCCTCACTGGCAAGACGATCGTCTCTGCCCTGAGGCCCCCGTACCCGTACGGCGGCGAGTTCGTCAGCCAGTTCCTGTTCGCGCTGCGCCTGTGCTGGTTCCCGCTGCTCGTGTCGACCGTCGCGTTCGGCTACGGCGCGCCCGGCCTGCAGGCGGCGAACTTCCTCGTCCTGTTCGGCGCGCTGGACCGCCTCGGCGGCTTCTTCGTGCTCGCGTCGATCCGCGAGTTCGCGCCGTTCGTGGACGCGATCGTGCTCGCCGGCGTGGCGGGCACCGCGATCACTGCGGACCTCGGCGCCCGCAAGATCCGCGAGGAGCTCGACGCGCTGCAGGTGCTCGGCGTCGACCCGGTCAAGAACCTTGTCGTCCCGCGCTTCCTGGCCCTGATGCTCGTCACGGGCCTGTTCGACGTCTACGCGCTGCTGTTCGGCATCTTCGGCGGCGTCATCGCGACGCTCGTCAACGGCGCGCCGCTCGGCCCGTTCTGGGCCACCTTCTTCACCAACGCCTCCGTCACGGACCTCTGGGGGTCGGTCCTGAAATGCACCTTGTTCGGAGCGATCATCGCGATCGTCTGCTGTTACAAGGGCATGACCGCCTCGGGCGGCGCCGAGGGCGTGGGTAGAGCCGTCAACCAGGCGGTCGTGATCGCCTTCCTCGGGCGTCTTCGCGTTCAACTACGTGTTCACGCAGACGCTGCTCGCCACCCATCCCGAGATCACGGTGATCCGCTAGTGGGCGAGCAGCTGATCGTCACCCCGCGCGAGTGGATCGCGTCCTTCGGCGAGATCGCGAAGTTCTGCGGCAAGGTCCTCGGCCACGTCTACGGCCTGCGCGTCTTCCGCTTCTTCGGCGAGGCGCTGCGCCAGTCGGGGATCCTGATCCTGAGCTCGACGCTCGTCATCTGGGGCCTGGTGTTCATCATCGGCCTGCAGTGCGGCATCGAGGGCGCCTACTTCAACCGCTCGGTCGGCGCGCCCGCGTACGCCGGCGTGTTCAGCGCGTGGTGCGACCTGCGCGAGCTCGTGCCCTACGCCTTCGGCTACATGATGAGCGCGAAGGTCGGCACCGGCATCGTGGCCGAGCTGGGCTCGATGCGGATCTCCGACGAGATCGACGCGCTCGAGGTCATGGGCATCAACTCGATCACGTTCCTGTGCGCGACCCGCCTGCTGGCCGCCTGGCTGGTGCTCCCGTTCATGTACATCGCGGCAGTGGGGGCGGGATTCTTCGCCAGCTACCTCGCTGTGGTCCAGCAGATAGGCGAGGTCTCGAGCGGCGGGTTCTTCCTGATCTTCTGGATGTTCCAGAACCCACCCGATCTCCTGTACAGCGTGCTGAAGGGCATGTTCATGGCCACGGCCATCGTGCTGGTCGGCTGCTACTACGGCTACAACGCGTCGGGCGGCCCGGTGGGGGTCGGCACGGCGACGGCGAAGTCGATGGTGATGAACATCGTGCTCGTGCATCTCATCGGGATGCTCGGCACCCAGCTCTTCTGGGGCGCGAATCCGCGAGCCCCGATCGGAGGTTGACCATGTCGGAGACTCCCCGCGACCCGAACGCGCCGCGACGAGGCAGCACGACGACTGGCTGCCCGACGACGCGCCGCGACGACGGAGCAGTCCGCGCCGCAGCGGCGCCGACGACGCCGCCCGAGCGCACCGACGCCCCGGCCTTCGACCAGGGCGCGATCGAGCGCGAGCGCAACCGCAAGGCCCAGGCCGACGCCGACGCCGGCATCGCGGTCACCAACGAGCCGCCGCCGGAGCAGTCCGAGGACGAGGAGTACCGCTGGCACACCGGGCACGCAGCGCCCGACCGGCAAGCCCGACGCCGTCGAGTTCGTCGACGTGCACAAGGCCTTCGGCCGCAACAAGATCCTGCGCGGCCTGAACATGGGGATCCCCGAGGGGATGATCTCGATGATCCTCGGCCCGTCGGGCACGGGCAAGTCGGTGTGCATCAAGCACATGGTCGGCCTGCTGTACCCCGACGAGGGCGACATCCTCGTCCACGGCGAGTCCGTGCCGAACATGCAGGACGACGAGCTGTTCGAGATGCGCAAGAAGTTCGGCGTGCTCTTCCAGGACGGCGCGCTGTTCGGCTCGATGAACCTGTACGACAACACCGCGTTCCCGCTGCGCCAGCACACCGACAAGTCCGAGGAGGAGATCGGCGAGATCGTCCGCCGGCGCCTGCGCGAGGTCGGCCTCGGGCACTCCGAGGACAAGATGCCCAACGAGCTGTCGGGCGGCATGCGCAAGCGCGCCGGGTTCGCCCGCGCGCTGGTGCTGGACCCGGACATCGTGCTGTTCGACGAGCCGGACTCCGGCCTGGACCCGGTCCGCACCGCGCTGCTGTGCGAGCTGATCCAGGAGATCCACGAGGAGAACGGCGGCGCCTACACCGTCATCACGCACGACATCATGAGCGCGCGCCGCGTCGCGGAGTTCATCTGCGTGCTGTGGAAGGGGCGGATCGTGGAGTCGGGGCCCGCCGAGGAGCTCTTCAACTCCGACAACGCGTTCGTGCGTCAGTTCCTGTCCGGTGAGTCCCAGGGCCCGCTCGGCATGGAGTAGGCCCAGTTTGCGGCAAAGCGGCTTAACGTGGCCGCAACAGCCGACGAAGACGATGTCCCACCTCCCACCCCGTCCAGCGAGAACCGCCCTGTCCCAGCCCCACCCGCCCATCACTAGCTGCGAGGTTCGCCGATGACGGCCGCCCGCGGCGTTGCGCTGGGCGCGCTCGCGGTGGCAATCGTTGTGGTGGCGGTGATCCTGCTCACGGGCGGGAGCCAGCACACGTACAAGCTGGTGTTCCAGAACGCGGGCCAGCTGGTCAAGGACGACGACGTGCAGGTCGGCGGCCGGCGCGTCGGCTCCGTGCGCAAGATCGAGCTGACGAACGACAACCTGGCGCGCATCACGATCGCGGTCGACAACGACTTCGCGCCGCTGCACGAGGGCACCACGGCCATCATCCGGGCGACGTCGCTGTCGGGCGTCGCGAACCGCTACATCGCGCTGACGCCGGGCCCGAACTCGAACCGCAAGCTCGACGACGGCGACACGCTGGGGACCGACAAGACGACCGCTCCGGTCGACCTCGACCAGCTGTTCAACACGCTGGATCCGAAGACCCGCAAGGGCCTGCAGGAGGTCATCCAGGGCACCGCGGCGCAGTACCAGGGCCAGGCCAAGAACGTCCAGAAGGCCGCGAAGTACTTCAGCCCGGCGCTGTCGACCTCCAGCCAGCTGGTCAACGAACTCGACCGCGACAGCCAGGTCTTCCAGGACTTCATCGTCAACTCCTCCAAGACGGTCACGGCGATCGCGTCGCGCCGCGACGACCTTGCGAACCTCGTGTCCAACGCGAACACCACCGCCGCGGCGATCGGCTCGGAGAACGTGGCGCTCGCCCGCGCGCTCGGCCTGCTGCCGGGCACGCTGCGCCAGGCGAACACCACGTTCGTGAACCTGCGCGCCACGCTCGACGACCTCGACGTGCTCGTCGAACGCGTCCAAGCCCGCGACCAAGGACCTCGCGCCGTTCTTCGCCGCGCTGCGCCCGCTGGTGCGCGACGCACGGCCGACGATCCGCGACCTGAGCACGCTGATCCGGCGCAAGGGCTCCAACAACGACCTGATCGAGCTGCTGCGCAAGGCGCCGAAGCTCGAGAGCACGGCCAGGCCGGTGTTCGCGCACTCGATCACCGCGCTGGACAAGACCAGCCGGTCGTGAAGTTCATCCGCCCCTACACCCCGGACTTCGTCGGCTGGCTGCGCGACTTCGGCCAGGGCGCCGCCAACTACGACGCCAACGGCCACTACGCGCGGATCCAGCCGATCTTCAACACCTTCTCGTTCGCCGACAACCCGACGGGCGGGACGCTCACCCCGATCCCGAACACGCAGCGCCTCGCCGGCCTGTCGACGGGCAACATCAAGCGCTGTCCGGGCGCCGCCAGCCAGGCGCCGGCGGACGGCTCCGCGCCGTGGCAGGACGTCGACGGCTCCCTTGACTGCGATCCCTCCCTGGTGCCGCCCGGACCATGAGGCGCATCCTCGGCATCGCACTGACCCTGTGCGCCTGCGCGGCGGGCCTGCTGCTGTCCACGGCGGCGTCCGACGGCGGCGGCTCGGGCTACAAGGTCGCGGCGATCTTCAACAACGCGTTCTCGGTGATCCCGGCGAGGACGTCAAGATCGCCGGGCGTCAAGGTCGGCAAGATCGAGTCGCTGGAGGTCACGCCCGACCAGAAGGCTGCGGTCGTCCTGCGCGTCGACCTCGCCGGGTTCGGCGACTGGCGCAAGGACGCGACCTGCACGATCCGCCCGCAGTCGCTGATCGGCGAGAAGTTCGTCGAGTGCACGCCGACCCAGCCGCGCCCGGTTGGCACGCAGCCGCCGCCGCTGCTGCGGGAGTCCAAGCGCGGCCCCTACAGCGGCACGCACGTGATCCCGTCGACGCAGACGACGCGGCCGATCGACATCGACCTCCTCAACAACATCCTGCGGCTGCCCTATCGCGAACGGCTGTCGATCATTCTCAACGAGCTCGGCACCGGCCTGGCAGGGCGCGGCGCCGACCTCAACGAGGTCATCCGCAAGGCCGACCCGGCGCTCGAGGAGACCGACAAGGTCCTCAAGCTGCTGGCGGGTGAGAACAAGACGCTGAGCGACCTGGCGCGCGACTCAGACGCCGCGCTGGCACCGCTGGCGCGCGAGCGGGCGAAGGTCGCCGGCTTCATCGAGCATGCCGGCAACACGGCGCAGGCGACCGCCGAGAAGAGCGCGGCGTTCGAGCAGAACATCGCGAAGCTCCCGGCGTTCCTGCGTCAGCTCAAGCCGACGATGATCCGCCTCGGCGCGCTGTCGGACGAGATGTCGCCGGTGCTCGAGGACCTCGGCGCGCAGGCGCCCGCGATCAACCGCTTCATCATCGCGCTCGGGCCGTTCAGCAAGTCCGCGACGCCGGCGCTCACATCGCTGGGTGCCGCCTCGGTGCCCGGCCGCAAGGCGCTGGTGGCGGCCAAGCCGATCACGCAGGACCTCAAGACGTTCGGCACCGAGGTCAAGCCGCTCTCGACGAACCTCGCCTCGCTGCTCACGAGCCTGCGCGACACCGGTGGCATCGAGCGCCTGATGGACTTCCTCTACTACTCGGTCTCGGCCATCAACGGCTTCGACTCCTACGGCCACTACCTGCGCGCGCAGCTGATCGTCAACACGTGCACGACCTACCGCGTGGCGAACGACCCGTCGTGCACGGCGAACTTCGTCAAGGGGTCGTCGGCGCGCGCCTCCACGGCAGCCAGTCGCGACGACGCGATCCGCTCGCCGACGCTCGTGGCCCAGGACCGGGTGGCGAACGGCGAGAGCGTGGCGCAGGTGCTGGCTGGCCTGACGACCGGCCAGCCGCTGGCGAAGAAGACCGGCGGGAACGCCGGCACGATCGCCCTGCCGCCGGCGCTGCTGCCGGGCGGCAGCACTGACAGCGGCGCCGCCACGAAGCCCACCTCCAACCCGCAGGCGCCGCGCCAGGATCCGTCCGGCGCGCTGCTGGACTACCTGCTCGGAGGCAGCGGCTGATGCGCCGTCGCGGCTCGGCATCGATCGCTGCCAACCCCGTGCTGATCGGCGCGGCGACGACGCTCGTCGTCATCGTCGCCGTGTTCCTGGCCTACAACGCCAACAACGGCCTCCCGTTCGTCCCGTCCTACGCGCTGAAGGCCGACGTGCCCAGCGCCGCTCAGCTCGTCAAGGGCAACGAGGTCCGCCTCGGGGGCACGCGCGTCGGCGTCGTCGACAAGATCACGCCCGTCCGCCACGCGGACGGCTCGGTGACCGCAGAGCTCAGCATGAAGCTCGAGACCACCATCAAGCCGCTTCCGATCGACTCGACCGTGATCGTCCGCCCGCGGTCCGCCCTCGGGTTGAAGTACGTCGAGCTCACCAGGGGCACGTCGAGGAAGGGCTGGGAGGACGGCAGCACGATCCCGCTCCGCCAGGCGACGCCCAAGCCCGTCGAGATCGACGAAGTGCTGAACACGTTCGACGACAAGACGCGCGTCGCCTCGCGCGTCAACCTGACCGAGTTCGGCAACGCCCTCGCCGGCCGCGGGCAGGACCTCAACATCGCGATCGAGGCCCTCAACCCGCTCCTGACCGATCTCGTCCCGGTGATGCGCAACCTGTCGGACCCGCGCACGAAGCTGCCGCAGCTGTTCCGCGCGCTGGAGCAGACGGCGTCGCAGGTGGCGCCGGTCGCCGAGACGCAGGCCTCGCTGTTCGACAACCTGGACACGACCTTCCGGGCGCTCTCGAACGTGGCGCGGCCGTACATCCAGGATTCGATCGTCAACGGCCCGCCGGCGCTCGACGAGGCGACGCGCGCGTTCCCGCAGCAGCGCCCGTTCCTGCGCAACAGCGAGCTCTTCTTCCACGAGCTGCGCCCGGGCGTCCGGGCGCTGCGCACCGCGGCCCCGGCGCTCGCCGACGCGTTCGAGACCGGTACGAGGACGCTCAAGCGCACCCCGGCGATGAACAAGCAGCTGGAGAGCACGTTCGCCGCGCTGCAGCGCTTCGCAGAGGACCCACTCGTCACCCTCGGCGTGCGGGACCTGACCAACACCGCGCAGCTCCTCAACCCGACGGTCGCGTACGTCACGCCGGCGCAGACGATCTGCAACTACGCGTCGGTCTGGTTCCGCAACGTCGCGTCGCTGCTGAGCGAGGGCGATTCGCACGGCACCGGCCAGCGCTTCATCGTCGTCGCCGCGCCCGTCGGCCCCAACAACGAGGGCGGCCCGTCCTCGGCGCCCGCGAATGGCGGCGTGCCCGGCGCGCAGGACAACTACCTGCATACCAACCCGTACCCGAACACCGCCGCCCCGGGCCAGCCCAAGGAGTGCGAGGCGGCCAACGAGAGCTACGACGTCGGCAAGACCACGATCGGCAATGACCCCGGCAACAACGGCACGACCCACGACGTGACCAAGCGCAACCTCAACCAGTGATGGCCTTCGGTCGCAGAGATCCCGACGCCCCCCGCATCCCGCGCAAGGACCGCTCGGGTGCGAGCGCCTTCAAGGTCGGCGCGGTCGTGCTCCTCATCGCGCTGGTCGCCACCTACTTCGGCTTCACCAAGCACGTGCCGTTCACGCACGGCTTCCGCGTGAAGGCCGTCTTCCCGTCGGCCAACTCGATCCGGACGAACTCGCCGGTGCGCATCGCCGGCGTCAACGTCGGCAAGGTCAAGAAGATCGAGCGCCAGGACGGCACGGACGCGGCCGTCGTGACCATGGAGATCGACAAGAAGGGCCTGCCGATCCACAAGGATGCGACGGTCAAGATCCGCCCGCGCATCTTCCTCGAGGGCAACTTCTTCGTCGACATGCAACCGGGCACGCCGGGGGCGCCCACGCTCGGGGACGGTGACACGCTGCCATCGCCCAGGCCTCGACCCCGGTTCAGCTCGACCAGGTGCTCACGGCGCTGCAGCAGGACACCCGAACGCAGCTGCAATCGCTGCTGGACAACTACGGCAAGGCGTTGACAGCCAAGCCGACGCCCGCGCAGGACGCGGCGCAGGACCCGAGCGTGCGCGGCCTCACCGCGGCGGAGGGGCTCAACCAGAGCTACAAGTACGGCGGCCCGGCCTTCAGGAACGTCTCGATCGTCAACCAGGCGTTGCTCGGGACCGAGCCGCACGACCTCTCGAAGCTCATGGCGGGCCTTGCAAGACCACGGAGGGCCTCGGCCGCAACGAGGCCGCGCTCAAGGACCTGATCACGAACTTCAACACGACGATGGCGTCGTTCGCGTCGCGACACGGCGACCTGAGCCGGTCGGTCCACCTGCTCGCGCCGACGCTCGACAACGCCAACAAGGCGCTGACGTCGCTGAACGCCTCGTTCCCGAACACCCGCGCATTCGCCCGCGAGATCCTGCCGGGCGTCCGCGAGACGCCGGCGACGATCGAGGCAAGCTTCCCGTGGATCACGCAGACCCACAAGCTGGTCAGCCAGGCGGAGCTGGGCGGCCTCGTGAAGGACCTCAGCCCGGCGACCGCGGACCTCGCGCGACTCACGGACGCGACGCTCAAGCTGCTGCCGCAGGCGGATCTGATCGCCAAGTGCGCGACGAACGTGATCCTGCCGACCGGCGACGTCAAGATCGCCGACGGCCCGCTGACCTCCGGCGCCGAGAACTACAAGGAGTTCTGGTACACGATGGTCGGCCTCGCGGGCGAGGGCCAGAACTTCGACGGCAACGGCATGTACGTGCGCTTCCAGCCGGGCGGCGGTGACCAGACGATCTCCACCGGCAAGGTCGGGCCGCTGACGGGCGACACGCTGTTCGCCAACGCCGTCGCGGCGCCGCTGGGCACCAGGCCGGCGTTCACCGCGCATCGCACGCCGTACAAGCCCGACGTGCCCTGCTACACGCAGAAGATCCCGGACCTCAACGGCGCCGCGACCGGCGCGGCGGACGGCTCGTCAGCCGCGGCGCGCTCGGCGATCTCGCGCTCGGCCGCTCGCAACGCCCAGGCCGGCGATGGCGGTCTGACGGCCAACAAGGACTCGGTGACGTCGCAGCTGGTCTCGCGCCTGAACCCCTTCCGTAGCGCTGCGGGGGCCGGCAAGTGAGAACCGCGATCTCCAAGCACATGCGGGACTTCATCGCGCTCGTGCTGCTGTTCATCGTGGCGCTCGGCGTGGGCGGGTACATCCTGTCCAACCAGCGCTTCTACCTGCCCAAGTGGGTGCCGATCGTCGGCTCGGACTACGTCAAGTACACGGCGGACTTCCAGACCGCGCAGTCGGTCACACCGGGCCAGGGCCAGACGGTGAACATCGCCGGCGTCAAGGTGGGCGAGATCACGAAGGTCGACCTCAAGGACGGCAAGGCCGTCATCACGATGTCGATCAAGCGCAAGTACACGCCGATCTACAAGGACGCGACCGCGCTGCTGCGCCCGAAGACCGGCCTGAACGACATGCTCGTCGAGCTGACGCCGGGCTCGAAGACCGCGGGCGAGCTCCCGACGGACGAGCCGATCCCGGTCAACCAGACGCTTCCGAACGTCAACGCCGACGAGATCCTGGCGGCGCTCGATGGGGACACCCGCGACTACCTGCGCCTGCTCGTCGCCGGCGCGGGGGAGGGTCTGCAGGGCAACTCCGAGAACCTCTCCGCGACGTTCAAGCGCTTCAGCCCCACCGGCCGGGACATCCTCAAGATCACGAAGCAGCTCGCGGAGCGCCGCAACAACATCCGCCGCTCGATCCACAACTTCAGCCTGCTGAGCCAGGCGCTGGGCAACAAGGACGACGAGCTCGCCCGCCTCGTCGACTCCTCCAACGTCGTGTTCCGCTCCTTCGCCAACCAGGACCAGAACCTGCGCGAGGCGCTGAGCCTGCTTCCGGGCACGCTGCAGGCCACCAATGTCGGCCTGGCGAAGGCCAACCGCCTCGGCAAGACGCTCGGCCCGACGCTCGGCGCCCTGCGGCCGGGAGCGCGCGCCCTCGGGCCGTCGCTGGTCCAGACACGCCCGTTCCTGCGCAAGACCACCCCGGTGATCCGCGACCAGCTGCGGCCGTTCGCGCGTGACGCGCAGCCGACGGTGAAGCTGCTGCGGCCCGCGGTGCGCGACATCGCGGACGCGACGCCGAAGCTCACGACAGCGTTCAAGGTCGTCAACGTGCTGTTCAACGAGCTGGCCTACAACCCGCCGGGCAGCGCCGACGAGGGCTATCTGTTCTACACAGCCTGGGCAAACCACGCGGGCGCCACGGTCTTCGCCACGCAGGACGCGCACGGCCCGATCCGCCACGGCATCGTGCAGATCTCGTGCACGTCGCTGGCCGCGCTGCAACGCCTGGGCCAGGTCAACCCGCAGCTGGGCACGCTCGTCGAGCTGCTCAACACCCCGCCGGTCGACCAGGTCTGCCCGTCCACGTCGCAGGCCGGTAGCGGCGTCACTCCGACGGCGAGGAGCGGCCGCTAGTGCAAAAGCAGGCCCCGACGCTCGGACGGCTCCTCGTGATGGTGGGCTTCGCTCTGTCGTGCTTCGGGCTGCTGCTGTTCCTCTGGCTCGCGTTCGGCGGCCCGATCCCGCTGAAGCCGAAGGGCTACCGCTTCCATGCGTCGTTCGGCGAGGCGACGCAGCTGGCCAAGGAGGCCGACGTTCGCATCTCGGGCGTCTCCGTCGGCAAGGTCAAGGACATCCAGACCGACAAGCAGACCGGGCGCAGCGACGCGACGATCGAGCTGAAGGAGGGCTACGCGCCGCTGCCGATGGACTCCAAGGCGATCCTGCGCCAGAAGACACTGCTGGGCGAGACCTACGTCGAGCTGTCACCGGGCAACAAGGCCAACGGCACGATCCAGGAGGACGGAATGCTCGCGGCCGCGCGCGTGTCCCCGACGGTCGAGCTGGACGAGATCTTCCGCGCGTTCGACGCGCGCACGCGCGAGGCCTTCCGCCAGTGGATGCAACAGCAGGCCGCGGGCATCCACGGCCGCGGGCGCGACATCAACGACGCGCTGGGCAACCTCGCCCCGTTCGCGCAGGACACGAGCCAGCTCCTGCGCATCCTCAACTCGCAGGAGGGGGCCGTGCGCCGGCTCGTCTCCAACACGGGCGAGGTGTTCAACGCCCTGAGCGAGCGGCACGGTCAGCTCGGCTCGCTGATCACGAACTCCAACCTCGTCTTCGAGGCCACCGCGTCGCGCGACCAGGAGCTCGAGGCGACGTTCAAGGCGCTGCCGACCTTCGAGAAGGAGTCGCAGGTGACGGTGCGGCGCCTCACGGCGTTCGCGAAGAACACGAACCCGCTTGTCACGCAGCTGCGCCCGGCGGCGCGCCAGCTGAGCCCGACGCTCAAGCAGCTCAGCCTGCTGGCGCCGGACCTGAACGCGCTGTTCCACAACATCGATCCGCTCGTGGACGCCTCGAAGAAGGGCCTACCGGCGACCGAGCGCTTCCTCGACGAGCTGCACCCGCTGCTGGCGGACTTCGACCCGTTCCTGCGCCAGGTCAACCCGATCCTCCTCGGCCTCGGGAACTACAAGGCCGAGCTCACCGCGTTCTTCGCCAACACGGTCGCCGCCACGCAGGCCTACACGATCCCCAAGCCGGGCGTGCAGCTGCACTACCTGCGCACGATGAACCCGGTGAACCCCGAGAACTTCGCGGTCTATCCGCACCGGGTCGGGACCAACAGGCCGAACCCGTACGCGTTCCCGCGCAACTTCGACAACCTCCCACAGGGCATGGCGCAGTACGAGACGCGTCACTGCGGCAACGGGACGCCGACGATCGTCAACCCGCTGACGGGCCTGCTGCCCCAGGAGCTGCAGGACAACATCCAGAAGTACGCATTCGGCCCGGTGGGGCAGCAGGTTCCGGCGCCGCCGTGCAAGCAGCAGGGCCCGTTCCCGTTCCAGGGCGAGAGCCACCAGTTCCCGCACGTGATGCCGTCGACCGGTGCCACGGCCAGGCGGCGCTCCCGCTAGCGCTGCTGAGCTAGCCTGACGCGGTGAGCCTGCCGGGGGTTTTGGGATGGGCCATGCGCACCGCCGCGCGGCGGCCGCTGGTCACGGGGCTGATCGTCACGGTGCTCGTGCTGATCAGCGCCGGCTTTGCGCTGCGCTTGCATCCGAGCGCGCGCACCGACACGTTGGTCGGGCGCAGCAGCGACGCCTACCGGGCCACGACGGAGCTGCACTCCCGCTTCGGCGACGACCCGGTGATCGTCCTGGTGCGCGGCGACCTGCGCCGCACGGTGCTGACCGACGACCTGGAGCGGGTCGTGGGGCTCGAGGGCTGCATCTCCGGGCGGGTGCCGGCGGGCGTCACCCCGCGCGGCGGGAAGAACGGGCCGTGCGCGCAGCTGTCGCGGTTGAACCCGCGGCCGGTCAAGGTCGTCTACGGCCCGGGGACCTTCATCAACGAGTCCGCGGGCCAGATCGCCGATGCCTTCACGCGCACGAAGAACCAGAAGTCCCTGCAGGCGCAGCAGGCATCACAGGCCGCCTACAAGCTCGCGCGCTCGCAGGGCTACTCCGTCAAGCGTGCGCGGCGGTTCGCGACCGAGGCCAGCTCGCTCGTCTACAACGAGTTCGTCCGCGACTCCGTCCGGCTGGGCCTGCAGTACAAGCTCACCGGCATCCCGCGGATCAACGATCCGAACTTCGTGTCGACGCTGGTCTTCGAGAACACGAACCGCCCGTGCAAGCCCAAGGCGCGGTTCGCCTACCTCTTCCCGACGTGCGACTCGGCGCTGATCCAGGCACGCCTGCGGCCGGATCTGAGCGACGCACAGCGCACGCACGCGATCGCGTTGATCCGCCAGGCCGTGCGGATGCCGGACTGGCGCCTGAGGGGCGGCCAGCAATACGTCGTGACGGGCGCCCCGGTCATCGTCTCGGACCTCTCCGACACGCTGGTCAGCTCGATCAAGACGCTGCTGATCGCGGCGCTGCTCGTCATGGCGCTCGTGCTGGCGCTGGTCTTCCGCGCGCGCCTGCGGCTGCTGCCGCTCGTCATCGCCGTCGCGGCCGTGGCGATCACGTTCGGGGCGCTCTCGGCTGCGGGCGCGTCGCTGACGATGGCGTCGATCGGCGTGCTTCCGGTGCTTCTCGGCCTGGCGGTCGACTATGCGATCCAGCTCCAATCACGCGTGCAGGAGGAGGGTGGCGACCTCGATCGCGTCGCCCGTCTCGGCGCACCGGCGATCGCCACGGCTGCCGCGGCGACGGCGGCCGGCTTCCTGGTGCTGCTCGTGTCGCCGGTGCCGATGGTGCGCGGCTTCGGCGTCCTGCTGGTGATCGGCATCGCGATCGCCTTCACGCTGGCACTGACGGCGGGCGTGGCCGCGCTGAGCGGCCGTGTGAGCGCTCCGGGTGCCGTCCGGGCGGTTCGGGTTGGCCTGGCGCCTGCGATGCGCGGAGCGGGCGAGCTGCTGCGCGACAACCCCATCGCACGCGGCGGTGCGCGGACGCGGCGAGCGCGGCTGGAGCGGCGCGCTCGGCCTGGCCACGCGCTCGCCGGCTGCGGTGCTTGGCGTCGCCGTCGCACTGGCCGTGGCGGGCTGGGCGCTCGACACGCAGACGAAGGTCGAATCCGACGTCAACAAGCTCGTGCCCCAGAACCTCGGTGCCCTCCAGGATCTCGCAGGCACTGCAGCGGTCCACGGGCGTCGGCGGTGAGATCGACGTGCTGGTCCACGCCGACGACCTCACCGACCCGAAGGTCGTGAAGTGGATGAGCAGCTACCAGGCGGCGCTCGTCAAGCGGTTCGGCTACAGCGCCAGCCGCGGCTGCGGGAAGGCCGAGCTGTGCCCGGCGTTCTCGCTTCCCGATCTCTTCCGCGGCGGCACGGCGACGTCGTCGGCGTCGATCAAGGGGCTGCTGGACGCCGTTCCGGCGTACTTCTCGCAGGGCGTGATCACCGGCGACCGCACGGTCGCCACGCTCGCGTTCGGCATTCGCCTCATGCCGCTGGACCGCCAGGAGAAGGTGATCAAGGCGATGCGCTCGGCGCTGCACCCGCCCGCCGGGGTGAGCGCGCGGCTCGCGGGCCTGCCGGTGCTCGCGGCCGAGGCCAACGACCGGGTGTCGTCGCCGTGGCGGCGCTACCTGATGCTCGTGCTCGGCCTGTTCGCGGTGCGGCGGTGCTCCTGCTCGCGCTGCGCTCGCGGACGGCGCGCGTTCGTGCCGCTGATCCCGATCGCGCTGGCGACGGGATGGTCCGCGCTCGTGCTGTTCGCGCTGCGGATCCCGCTGAACCCGATGTCCGTCACGCTCGGCGCGATGGTGATCGCGATCTCGACGGAGTTCAGCGTGCTGCTCAGCGAGCGCTACCGCCAGGAGCGGATGGCTGGGCACGAGGCGACCGAGGCACTGCGGCGCACGTATCGGTCCACCGGAGCTGCCGTTCTGGCGTCCGGCGCGACCGCGATCGCGGGCTTCGCGGTGCTGATCGTCAGCGACGTACGGATGCTGCGCCAGTTCGGCGAGGTCACCGTGGTCGACCTGACCGTGGCGCTGATCGGCGTCATGGTCGTCCTGCCCGCGGTGCTGGTGCTGGCCGAGCGCCGCGCGGCCGGCGAGCCGGTCGCGGCTGGGTGGCCGCGGCGCCCACGGCTGCCGCGCCTGCGCGCACGTCGCGCGGAAGGCTGAGCCGCGGTGTCCGAGCGCGGGCCGCTCGACTTCGATGAGGAAGGCGGGGCCCCCCTCCGGCCTCAGGTGAGGCCTCCGGGACCCGCCGGCGAGTCCGAGGAGGAGCGCGAGGCGCGGTGGGCCAAGCGGCGCGATCCGGATCTCGATCAGCCGGCGGGGTCGCCCGACCATCCCGTGTCGGAGATCCCGGTGCCGCCGCCTCCTGGGGCAAGCCGCTACGGCTGGTTCATCGGCGTCGTCGCGGTGCTGGTGCTCGGGGCTGATCGGCCTCAACACGCTGCGCACGGAGTCCAACGGCTCCGCGGGGCTCAAGACAGGGCTCGCCTGCACCTCCGTTCGCCGCGCCGCTGGTGTTCAGCTCGTTCGCCGACGACGCGGACGTCAACGTGGCGCGCAAGGCCGGCCAGGGGGGCGCGGGCAACGTGCCGGCGTGCAGCGTCACCACCCCGGGCGTGCTGAACCTGTGCCGGCTCTACGCGGCCCACCCTGCGGTGCTGGTCTTCACGGCGACGCGGGGCAGCCAGTGCATCCGGCAGATGGACATCATCCAGCGCCTGCGCGCTCAGTTCCCGGACGTGGCGTTCGCGGCAGTCGCGATCCGCGGCAGCCGCGGGGATCTCAAGGGGTTGGTGCGCAACCACGGCTGGACGTTTCCGGTGGCCTACGACCACGACGGCATCCTGGCCAACCTCTACGGGATCGCCGTGTGCCCGCAGCTGACGTTCATCCGGCGCAACGGCCGCGTGGCCGACACGGCAGTGGGGCTCGTCGAGCCCGCCGAGCTGACGCGCCGCATCCGAGCACTGGGGGCATGACCGCCGGCGCCGAGCCCGAGCGCGGCTGGGTCGACGCCGGCCTGGCTCAGGAGCTGCCCGAGCTCGCGCTGTGGACGCTGGTGGCCGGCGACCCGCCCGCGCGGCGCTCGCCGCCAGAGGTCCGGCAGCGGCTCGGGCTGCTTGCGTCGCGCTTTCGCGGCGGCGAGGCCGTGGAGCTCCGCCGGCGCCCGGTGCCCCACGCCTACCGCGTGTTCTTCCGCCAGATCGGCCTCGATCCCGACGACCAGCGCACGCCGGTCGAGGAGGCCGCGATGCGCCGCCTGATGCACGGCGGCTTCGAGTCCCACGGGGCGCTGGAGGACGCGCTGCTGCTCGCGCTCGTCGAGACCGGCGTCCCGATCTGGGCGTTGGACGACGCGACGCTGGACGGCCCCCTGGGCATCCGGGAGGCCCGGTCCGGCGAGCAGCGGCCGCGACCGGACGGCTTTGCCGACGACCTCCCACCGGGGCGCCTCGTGGTCGCCGACGCCGCTGGACCGGTCGCCGTGCTGTTCGGCGATCCGGACGCCAGGCACGCCGTCACGCGCCGCACCGAGCGGATCCGCCTGTTCACCCTCCAGGTCGGCGGGGTTCCCGACGTGCACGTCTCCGAAGCGCTCTGGACGGCGATCGAAGCCGGCTGGCCGGGGCCGCGCTAGACTCGGCGCCGTCGTGGTCCTCATCGACCCGTACGCGCAGGATCTGACGCTTGGGCTCGTCACCGAGGCAGACGAGCGGGCGGCGCGGCGCACGCTGCGCGATCAGATCGCGCGCATCGAGGCTCAGCTCGCCGATTGCGTCGCCACGGCGTTCTCCGCGCGCGCCGGCGAGGTTCCGTTCGCCGTCGCGGGCGCCCGCGGGCCGCGCGTCCTGGGGATGGCCGAGCTCGAACGGGTGCGCGACGATCTCGCCGGTCGCCTGGCGGACGCGCGCCGCGCGCTGACGGCGCGCGGCCTGGAGCAGGAGCGGGCGCGTGTGCGGCTGGAGCGGATGCTGCTCGCGCCCGGCCGGCACAAGTTCGAGCGCGTCGCCATGGCCGAGCTGGGGGAGGGCGGCTGCGGCGTCTACCACGTGCGCCCGCGCCTGGGCCTGATCGGGATGCTCGCCGGCTGGTGGCACGTCAAGCTCTCCTCGGGCTGTCCCTTAGCCACCTGACACCTGATGGGTAAGCGTTCCCGCAAGCGCGGTGCGACGATCGCGCCACCGCCGACCGCAGCCGAACCCGTGCGTGCACAGGCTGCCGCGCCGGTCTCCCGCCGCGCGCGCATGGGCGACGCTCCCCGGGCGCCCTGGTCGCCGTTCCCGCTGACGGAGATCGTCATTCTGCTCGCGCTGGTGATGCTCGCCATCGGGTTCGTGTCCAGCGGCGATCGGCGGGGCGTCTTCATCGGGATCGGGCTCGGCCTGGCGTCGCTGGGCGGGGGTGAGCTCGCGCTGCGTGAGCACTTCGCGGGCTACCGCTCCCACACCACGCTCATCGCCACGCTCTGCGGGTTCGCCGTCGGCGCCGTGGCGCTGCTCCTGGGCGCTCCGAAGGGCGCCGTGGTCATCGTCGCGATCGCCGTGGCAGCGATCGCCTTCCCGTTCCTGCGGCGAGCGTTCATGCACCGGTCCGGCGGCCTAGGGTTCAGGGCTTGATCGATCCTGCCCCACGCCGGATGCAGCTCACGGGGCTGCACCACGTCACGCTGATCTGCGCCGACCTCGACCGCACGACCGCGTTCTATCGCGACGTGCTGGGCCTGGCGCTCGTGCGCGAGGCCACCAACGACGACGACCCCGACGCGCGGCACTTCTGGTTCGGGGACGCCACGGGCGCGCCAGGGACGCTCGTGACGTTCCTCGAGTATCCGCAGCTCGACGAGGGCAAGGTCGGGCGTGGCTCGACGCACCATCTGGCGCTGGCCGTGGAGAGCGACGAGGAACTCGAAGCGTGGCGCGACTACCTGCGCCACCACGACCATGACTGCACCGAGGTGATGGACCGCGGCGGCTTCTCGTCGCTGTACCTACGCGACCCCGACGGCCACATCCTCGAGATCGCCTCCAGAACGCACTGAGGCCGACGCGACCACCCTCGCGCCGGCCTCAATGCACAGGACCGCCTTCGCTACAGAGCCAGTGCGGGCGCCAAGTCGCTCCGCTGCTGTCTGACAGGCTGCTCGAGTAGGAACGCCAACGCCCGGCGCTGGCGGTCGGTCATCGACCCGACTGTCTTGTTCTCGCTGACCGGAACCTGCATCAGGAGCTTCCTGCACCGCGTGTGCCCCCAGCGGCGCTGGCTCATCAGCAGATCGGAGATCGTCATGTTCTCCGCCTCCCAGTACGTGCCGAGCAGAACCTCGGCCACCGTGAGCTCTCCGCTCGCAACACGGCGCTTGAGCCCCGCCCTGGCCAGGCGGACCTCGA
>CAWCEB010000179.1:0-34066 GCA_963794105.1 uncultured Actinomycetes bacterium
CACCACGCCACGCCGCGCCAGCGTGGCGAGACCAGGTGACCGTCGGGGAAGAGCAGGAGCAGGAAGGTCGACGGCGCGAGGATCCAGGGGATCCACGAGAGGCTTCCGTACCATCCTGCCGTCTTGCCCAGGAGCGCCGGCCCGGAGGGGTCGTCGACCCAGTAGCTGGCGTAGGTGGAGGACAGGTTGCCGAAGCCTGCAGCTACCGCCGCCCCCAGGAAGATCCAGCCGATCGCGTTGCCCGGCTCGCGCGAGGCGATCAGCCACCCCACCGCGGCGAACGTGAGCCCGAGCGCCCACAGGATGACGTCGGACGAGAGATCGAGCGACAGCCCCGTCGCCAGCTCCAGGACGAGGCTGGCCACGAGCAGTAACGGCGTGAGCACCGCCAGCGCCAGCGCGAGCCGGCGGCTACCGGCGGCGCTCATCGTCGCGCCTCGGGCGGGCGCAGCCACAGCGACACATGCGCCGGCTGGAGGGTTTCGCGCACGACGGCGCGCAGCTCGGCGTCCAGCGCGCGCAGGTCGACCTGGTCGCGAAGTCGCGCTCCGAACCCTCCGAGCGTCTGCGCGGCGTCGTATCGACGACGGTAGAAACGGCGGTCGACCGCGGCCTGGATGCGGGCCTGGGCCGGCCGGAACAGGGCCGCGACGCCGAGCGTCGAGGCGGCAACCGCGATGCTCGACGACGGGCTGAGCACGAGCTGCATGAGCAGCACGCTGAGCAGATAGCACCCCGCCAGAGCCGCGGTGAGCAGGCCGTAGACGAGCGTGCGGTTGACGACGACGTCGATGTCGTACAGGCGATACCGCAGCATGGCGATGGCCAGCCCACCGACCAGCGCGCTGGCCTCGAGGACCTGGAAGAGGCCGCCGGCGTCCACGAAGGCGCCGACGGCGGACAGGAGTACCGCGACCGCAGCGCCGTACACCGCCCACGCGATCTGGCGGCGCACGTCGGACACCGCCCGGCGGTAGCGGCCCAGCAGCGATCCGATCGAGACGATCGTCAGCACGCCGAGCACGACGAAGCCCGCGCTCATCACCTGATCGAGGATCGCGGGCGAGCGAAGATGCGTGCCGTCGACCAGCCGTGGCCCGCGCGAGTGCCACGCGACTGCGGCGACCGCGCCCGTTACGACCGCGACGGCGACGCCATCGACCCATGCGAGCACCCGGCGGCGGCCATCCGGCCGGCCCTCCGGGAAACAGCACGGGGAGCAGTGTCGTGGCGAGCAGCCAGCCAGGTATCCACGACCAGACCCCCACCCACGACGCGAATCGCCAGCCCGCGAGCGAGTCGTCGACCAGCGCCGTCCGGGCCCAAGCGGTTGCGGCGGTGTTGATCGCGATCGAGACGCCGATCGCGATCATGAGCCAGCCGACGGCGTGGCTGCCGCGCCCGCGGACCACAAACGCGCCCAGGACAGGGAAGCAGATGCAGAACACCGTCCCGACGCCGACGAGATCTCCGATGACGTCGCCGGACGATCGTCCCGCGGATAGGGCCGCGACTCCAGCGGCCACGAGCACGGCCGGCGCGAGCGCAGCGACGCTCCATGCAAGAGCCTCCGCACGACGGCTCGTCGGGGCAGAAGGCATCGGCGCCATTCTCTTCGGGACGCCCACCGGCGGCAAGTGACCGGCTGATCGCACGATGGGACCCTCTCTGACGGGCGTCCGGGAAGCGTTACGGTGGCGCCGGTGGCGCCGGCACTCGAGATCTCGCTGCTTGGCCCGCCACGCGTGTCGTGCGAAGGCCGCCCCGTGTCCTTCGACACGCGCAAGGCGACCGCGCTGCTGGCCCATCTCGCCCTGGCCGACCGCCCGCGCTCGCGCGAGTCGTTGTGCGACCTGCTCTGGCCCAGCCAGGACCCCGAGCACGCGCGCGGGGCGCTCAGGCGGACGCTCTCGGTGCTGCGCAAGGCCGTGGGCGAGGAATGGATCGACGCAGCCTCCGACAGCGTCGCGCTGCGCGCGGGCGCGGAGCTCACGATCGACGTTCGCCGGTTCCGCGCGCTGGCCGGCCCGGACGCGACGCCGCAGGAGCTCGAGCAGGCGGTCGGGATCTTCGGCGGCGAGCTGCTCGAGGGCTTCTCGCTGCGCGACAGCCCGGAGTTCGACGCGTGGTACGCGCTACGAGGCCGACGCGCTGCGAGCGCGAGCTCGGCGCGGCGCTCGGTCGGCTCGTGCGGGCGCTGCTCGAGAGCGGCGAGTATGGCCGGGCGATCCCGCACGCCCAGCGCTGGCTCGCCCTCGACGACCTGCACGAGCCGGCCCACCGCGAGCTGATCCGCCTCTATGCGCTGAGTGGCGACAGGGCCGCGGCGCTCGCGCAGTACCGCGCGCTGCGTGCGGACGCTGAGCCAGGAGCTGGGCGTCGCGCCCGTCGACGAGACCGCGGCGCTGTTCGAGCAGGTGAGCGAAGGAACGCTCGCGGCGCCCGGCCCAGAGCCGGCGGTGGCGCGCGCTGCCCGCGGCGTGTGGCGGGGGCGAGCGACCAGCGAGCTGCCGCTGATCGGTCGCGACGACGCGCTTAGCGCGCTGGTTGGTGCGCACGCGTCTGCGACGACCGACGGCCGGCTTGCGGTGATCGAAGGCGAGCCGGGCATCGGGAAGTCGCGGCTCGCCGGGGAGCTCATGTCGGTGGTCGAGAGCGACGGCGGGATCGTGCTCGCGGCGCGCTGCCACGACGACGAGGCCGGCCTCCCCTATGGCCCCGTGGTCGAGCTCCTCGGCGAAGCGCTGCGCGTGAGCGGCGATGCGATCGCCGCATCGGTGCCCCCTGCGCGCCTGGCCGACGCGTCACTGCTGCTCCCTGAGCTTGCCTCGCTGCACCCGGATCTGCCCGCGCCGGCGGCGCTGACCGGGCCTGCCGCGCGGGCACGCCTGCTCGAGGGCGTGTCCGCCGTCCTCGCCGCCGCGGCGCGCGGCGCCTCCCCAGGCCTGATCTTCGTCGATGACGTCCACGCCGCGGACGAGGCCACGCTCGACGTGCTGACCTACCTGGGACGGCGCCTGCGCCGCCGGCCCCTGCTCCTGGCGGTGGCGTGGCGCAGCGAGGGCGTGCCTCCCGGTCACCGGCTGCGGGCGCTCGCCGCCGAGCTTGCGCGCGACGGAGCGGCGACGGTCGTCGGGCCTGTCACGTCTCGACGAGCGCGAGGTCTCGCGGCTCGTGCGCTGCGTCGAGGCCGATCCGCCGCGCCGGGCTGGAGCGACGCGTCTACATCGAGACCGAAGGGCTGCCGCTCTTCGTTGCGGAGTACCTGGCGGCGCTCGCACAGGAGGGCGATGTGGCGGAGGGGGCGCTCCCCCGAGAGCTGCACGACCTGCTCGAGGCGCGCCTCTCGGGCCTCGGCCCGATCGCGCGCCAGCTGCTCGAGGCGGCGGCCGTGGTGGGGCGGTCGTTCGAGCTCGACGGCGTGCGCGCGGCCAGTGGCCGGACCGACGAAGAGGCCGCGGAGGGACTGGAGGAGCTGCTCGGGCGCGGCCTCGTACGCGAGCTGTCCGTGGCAGAGCCCACGTACGACTTCACCCACGACAAGCTGCGGGCGCTCGTCTACGAGCAGATCAGCCTCGCGCGCCGGCGGCTGGTCCACCGCCGCGTGGCGGATGCGCTCCTGCGCGCGACGGCCGGATCAGAGCGCGCGTCGCTCGTCGCACAGCATCTGCGCCTGGCCGGCGATCACTCCGCGGCGGCCGACCAGCATCGCCGGGCAGCCGAGCACGCCGCCTCGCTGCTCGCGCACAAGGATGCGCTCGACCACCTCGACGCAGCGCTCGCGCTCGGGTATCCGGACACCGCCGAGCTGCACGAGCGCGCGGGCGACCTGCGAACGCTCGTGGGCGATTACGCGGGCGCGCTGTCGAGCTACGAGACGGCCGCAGCAGACGCTGACGGTGTCGCCCTCGCCGGACTCGAGCACAAGCTCGCAGGCGTGCACCAGCGCCGCGGCGAATGGGAGCGCGCCGAGCGGCGCTTCGCCGTGGCGCTCGAGGCGCTGGGCGACGCGGACGCGGGGCTGCGCTCGCGCATCCTGGCGGACCTCAGCCTGACGCTGCACCAGGCCGGGCAACCCGATCGGGCCGGCGTCATTGCCGCCGAGGCGCGGGAGCTCGCCGAGTCCGGAGGCGACGAGCGCGCCCAGGCGCAGGCCCACAATCTGCTCGGGGTCCTTGCGAGAGGTGACGGGCGCCACGACGCCGCGCGGCGGGAACTCGAGCGCAGCCTGGTGCTCGCTGAGCGATTGGGCGATCCGTCAGCGCGGACGGCTGCGCTGAACAACCTGGCGCTCGTGGCGCGCGACGCTGGCGAGCTCGACCGCGCGCTCGCGCTCACCGAGGAGGCGCTGGCGCTGTGCGCCGCCGCGGGCGACCGCCACCGCGAGGCGGCGCTCGAGAACAACCTCGCCGACCTCCATCACGCGGCCGGTCGCACCGACGACTCGATGGACCATCTCAAGCGAGCCGTGGCGGCGTTCTCGGAGATCGGCGGCGACGACGCGACCCGACTGCCGGAGGTCTGGAAGCTCGTCAGCTGGTAGCTACACGGGGATCAGGATCGCGCCCTCGCCGGTCGCGTACGCCTCCTCGCCGTGGCTGACGATGTCCAGGCCCATCGCCTCCTCGCTCTCCTCCACGCGCAACGGCATGACGAGCCCGATCAGCTTCAGGAGCACGTAGGTCGCGCAGAACGCATACGCCGGGGCGACGAGCGCCGCCAGCGCCTGATGCCCGAGCTGCGCGGCGTGACCGTAGACCAGACCATCCGAGACGCCGTTCCAGCTCTGCTGGGCGAAGAAGCCGATGAAGAGGATCCCGGTGAAGCCGGCGACGCCGTGGGCCGCCAGCACGTCGAGCGTCTCGTCCACCCGGCTGCGCGGGCGCAACATGATCACCGCGTAGCTCGGCAGCGCCGCGATCACGCCCAGCGCCATCGCCCAGCCCGGGCTCACGAACCCGGCCGCGGGGGTGATCCCCACGCAGCCGACGACGATCGCCGTCGCCGCGCCGATCGCCGTGACCTGGCGCGCGCGGATGACGTCGAGGACGAACCAGGTCGCCAGCGTGCAGGCCGGCGTCAGCAGCGTGTTGACGAACGCCAGCACGCCCGCGTTGCCGGTCGAGAAGCCACTGCCGCCGTTGAAGCCGAACCACCCGAACCACAGGAGACCCGCGCCCACGAGGACGTACACGGCGTTGTGCGGCAGGATCGCCTGGCGGCCCCAGTCCTTGCGCGCCCCGACCACCAGCGCGGCGGCCAGCGCCGAGAAGCCGGAGCCCATCTCGACCGGCACGCCTCCGGCGAAGTCCAGCGTGCCGTGGGCCTGCAGGAAGCCGCCACCGAACGCCCAGTGCGCCATCACGCCGTAGACGAGCACCGACCACAGCGCGGCGAAGGCGAGGAACGGCCCGAAGCGCATCCGCTCGACGACCGCGCCCGACACCAGCGCGGTGGTGACGATGCAGAAGGTCGCCTGGAAGGCGAAGAACAGCAGGTGCGGGATGTGCGTCCCCTCGCGCGGGGCGAAGGTGACGTCGTGCAGGAACGCGTTGCCGAGACCGCCGACGAAGCCGCCGTTGCCGTCGAACGCCAGCGAGTAGCCGACCGCGGCCCAGGTGACGGTGGCGACCGCCAGCGCCGCGACGCACATCATGAACGTGTTCAGCGTGTTCTTGGACCGCACCAGCCCGGCGTAGAAGAGCCCCAGTGCCGGCGTCATCAGCAGCACCAGCGCGGTCGCGGCGAGCATCCACGCGGTGTCGCCACTATCGATCTGGGCGGCGGCGATCACGCGGTCACCGGCGTCACCGCGGCCACGTCGGTCTCACCGGTGCGGATCCGCACGACCCGCTCCACCGGCACGACGAAGATCTTGCCGTCGCCGACCTGACCCGTACGTCCGCCCGCGCACAGCGCCGCGATCGTCGGCTCGACGAACGCGTCGGACACCGCGATCTCGAAGCGCACCTTCTCTGGACGCCGACCTGCACGGTGGTCCCGCGGTAGGTCTCGACGCGGTCGAGCTCGCCGCCGTGCCCCTCGACGCGCGTCATCGTCAGGCCGCGCACCTCCGCGCGGTACAGGGCTTCGAGCACGTCGTTCGTCTTCTCAGGACGGACGATGCCGATCACGAGCTTCATGGGGACAGAGACTCCTCGGTTTGATGTGGACCCTCCGGCAGCCTTCAACGCCCGCGCGCGACGGTGTTTGTCCACGTGGCCATACCGCCGGGGATCCGTTTGTCCACGTGGCCGACTTGACTTCGCTTCCGCGGAGGCGTAGACGACGCTCGTGAGCGGGGATCTGGACCGCGCGCACGTGCGCCTGGCTGAGCTCGTCGCGCGCGCTCTCGCTCGGCATCGACCTCGGCTTCGGCCAGCCGATGGAGCACGTGCTGCGCCAGTGCCTGATCGCGCTGCGCATCGCCGAGCAGGTCGGGCTCGACGAGGAGGACCGGGGCGTCGTCTACTACACGGCGCTGCTCGTCAACGTGGGTTGCCACACCGACGCCCACGAGCAGGCGAAGTGGTTCGGCGACGACATCGCCTGAAGTCGACCAAGTACGACTACGAGCTCCGCAGCCTGCGCGGCGCGGCGGCGAGCGTGCGCCTGCTCGGCGCGGGCAACGCGCCGCTGCACCGATTCCGGGTCGGGCTCGAGTTCGCGCTGTCCGGCCACAAGGAGCTCGACGACATGATCGCCGAGCCACGCCGCGGTCGCGCGCGGATGCTCGGCGAGCAGCTCGGCCTGCCCGACGCGGTCGCTCGACGCGCTCGGCAGCTCCTACGAGCAGTGGGACGGGCGCGGCTGGCCGGGCGAGCGTGAAGGGCGACGCGGTCCCGATGGCGGCACGGATCGCGCAGCTTGCCGAGTTCGTCGAGGTCGCCCACCGCGTCGGCGGCGTCGCGGCGGCGCGCGAGCATGGCGCGCAAGCGGTCGGGCAAGCAGTTCGACCCGGCGCTCGCCGCGCTGCTGCGTGACCGCGCGAGGGCAGATCTTCGACGGGATCGACGGCGTCGGCACGTGGGACGCGGTGATCGACGCCGAGCCGGCGCTGGCGGTCGTGCTGTCGCGGCGAGCGCTGCGACGCGGCGCTGGCCGCGATCGCGAACTTCGTCGACCTCAAGTCGCCGTACACGCTCGGCCACTCGCGCGCGGTCGCCGAGCTCGCGGCGGCGGCCGGCGCAGCAGCTGGGGCTGCCGCGAGCCGAGGTGCGGACGCTGCGGCGCGCCGGGCTCGTCCACGGCTTCGGCCGCCTCGGCGTGTCGAACTCGATCTGGGACAAGCGCGGCCCGCTCGGCGCCGGCGAGTGGGAGCGGGTGCGCATGCACCCGTACTTCACCGAGCGGATGCTGCAGCAGTCGCCGGCGCTGGCGCCGCTCGGCGCGATCGCCGTGCAGCTGCGCGAGCGCCTCGACGGCTCGGGCTACCCACGCGGGCTCGTCAGGCGCGGCGATCGCGCGGCCGGCGCGGATCCTCGGCGGCCGCGGACGTCTACCAGGCGATGCGCGAGCCGCGCCCGCACCGCGACGCGCGCTCGGCCGCCGAGGCGGCCGCCGAGCTGCGCGCCGAGGTGCGCGCGGGCCGGCTCGACGGCGAGGCGGCGGAGGCCGTGCTCGGCGCCGCCGGCCATCGCGTGCGCCGGCGGCGCGAGGGCCCGGCCGGGCTCACCGCCCGCGAGGTCGAGGTGCTGCGGCTGCTCGCTCAGGGGCTGTCGAACAAGGAGATCGCGCAGCGGCTGGTCGATCTCGCCGAAGACCGCCGGCAACCACATCGAGCACATCTACGCGAAGATCGACGCGTCAAGCCGCGCGACCGCGAGCCTGTTCGCCATGCAGCACGGGCTGCTGCCCGAAGAAGAACTGGTCGCGCCCGAGCCGGCCGTCGCCTGACAGCGCCGCGAGCGGGCGCACGTCATGGCTGCCGCACACGCTGCACGAGCCGCTGAGGGCATGGCCCTCCCAGGCCAGCACGTGCGCGCCGCAGACCGCGCACGCGCAGCGCACGTCGCGGATCGTGTGTACCTGCTCATCCTTGCGCATGGTTCCCCCCAGAAATCCGTCTGCTGGGAGGACCTTCGGCGGTTCAAACCTCGAAGGTGCGCAACCCTGCACAACGTGCAGGTTGGGGGTGCAAATGCTGCCGAGGTGCTGCGCTTTTCGGCCCCGGCGCACGCGATCGTGCGCCGGGGTCCGGAGTGGTCAGCGGACTACCGGTAGCCGCAGACCGGCCACTGGCCGATGCCCCAGCGGCGCATGATGATCGCCGCGCGGCGGTCCTGCTCCCACGCGGGGGCAGCAGCGGGGTCGCCATGGCCGCCGGCGGCGGCCCAGGTGCGGAACGAGATCTGGTACTTGCCGCGGTAGGTGCCCGTCGGGTTCACCGCGCGCGGGTTGTTGTGCGACTCGCACTGCGCGATGCGGCGCAGCTTGGCGCGGACCCACGGGAATCGAGCCGGGCCGAGCGTCTGCCGGCGCAGCTTGCGGATGTCGTGGACGAGCTTGATGTTCGACCAGCGGCTGATGATCGTCACGCGATCACGCGTGACGTGCTGGCGGTGCAGGTACGCCTTGCGCTTGGCCAGCTTGTGGTCCTTGCGGACCAGGTGCTTGTGGTAACGGGCCGCATGAGCCTGCTGGCTCGTCGTCGCCGTCGGCGAATCGCCGGCGACGGCAGCCGCGGGCACCGCGCAAGCGGCGCACGCGAGTACGGACATGAGTGTCTTGGAACGCATTGGTTTCGGGTCCTCCGGTCGGCCGCGCGCGACCGCGCGAGCGGTCGGGCGAAAGCCGGTCGTGTTGAGGACGGGCGAGATGTTGCGGCCGGAGCCCAACGGGGGCTCACGGCGTGCATGGCGAAGCGCCAACCTGCCCGTCGCGCCGCGGAGGGTAGCAGAACATCTGTTCGAGTAACGGCGCAAACCGCAAGCTTGCATCGGACATCGCGTTGAGAGCTGCATGCGTCCTGCTCTCGCGATCACGGCGGCCGTGGCCGCCTTCGCGCTCCTCAGCGCCCCTGTCGCCGCCGCCGACAAGACCGGCCCCGACTGGGTGTCGTCCGACAACGTCGAGTACCTCGGCTCGATCAAGCAGGACATCGGCCTCACGACCGGCGCCAAGGTCGTGGGCGATCGCCTCTTCGTCACGAGCGCCAAGAACCTCACGATCTACGACATCTCCAGGCCCGCCGCGCCCGTGACGCTCGGCACGCTCAAGCTGAACATCGCGTGGGAGAACGAGGAGGTCCCCACCAACGGCAAGGTGCTCGCAGTCGCCAGCGACTTCTACTCGGCGATGCCGAGTTGCCTGACTGCGTTGGCCGCCGACGGCTGCGTGCAGCTGTTCGACGTGCGCGACCCGTCGAACATCCACGAGGTCGGGTCGATCCCCATCGCCAACCACACGGCCGAGTGCGTGCTCGACTGCCAGTGGTTCTACGGCCGCGCCGGGACGATCATCGACGCCCGCGGCGTCCTCGACGGCCGAGCGCCGAAGGTCGCCGGCAACTGGATCGACGAGCTCAAGGCGCAGGGCGTCGAGGAACAGAGCTGCCACCACATCCGCGAGATCCGCCCCGGCGTGCTGCTGACGGCGTGCCGCCCGTTCTCGGTGATCACCGTCAACCCGCAGGACGCGGCCGGTGCCTCGCCGGAGCATCCCAAGGTGCTGTACACCGGCGAATCGGACGCGTTCGTGCACTCCGCGCGCTGGCCCCGCAGCGGACGCGACAAGTTCGTGCTGATCGGTGGCGAGACCAACTTCACGGGCCGCTGCGATGGCTCCAACGGGGAGCTGCGCACCTACAGCGCCGAGGCCGTGAACAGCGGCTCATCGAAGACGTTCACCGGCCCGATCGACCACCTGCAGCCGGCCGGCAACGGGACCTACACCGACGGCAAGCCGGTCGCCAACCACCTGGGCTGCTCGGTCCACTGGTTCCAGGAGCACCCCACGTGGCGCAACGGCGGCCTGCTCGCCCTCTCCGAGTACGAGGACGGCGTGCGCTTCCTGCAGGTCAAGCCCGACGGGAAGATCGTCGAGCAGGGGTTCTTCGCGGCGCTCGGCGGCTCCTCGTCGTCGCCCAAGTGGGCGCCCAGCGGCGACGTCGTCTACTCGCTGGACTACGACCGCGGCATCGACATCATCCGCTGGAAGGGCTCGCACTACGTGCCCAAGGGCGGCGGGCGCAAGGGCGTCAGGCGCGAGGCCGGCCGCGTGCGCGGGACCAGCGGCACCTCGAGGCTGCCGGCGCTGAATGCGGCGGCGCTGGCGCGCCACGCGGCGCTCGCCGGGCAGCTGCAGGCCGCCGGCTGGACGCCCGGCTACTGCCGGCTGGCGGCGGCCTGATTGGCCTTCGCCCAGTCGGCGATCTCCTTCGACCCGCCGATCGCGGTGCCGTCGTCGAACTCGAGGACCGGGACCGTCGGGGAGCCGGTCAGCTCCTTGGCGCGCTTGCGGCCGGCGGTGTCGTTGAACGGCTTGTCGGGCAGGATCGTCCAGCCGTAGGACTTGACGACCTCCGGGTCATGGCCGGCGTCCTTCAGCGCGTGGTAGGCGTTGGCGCACGGGTGGCCACCGGGCCGCGGAGAGGGGAAGGTGCCCCAGCAGACATAGAGCTTCACGGCGCAGACCCTATATCGAGTTAGAGTCGCGCAATGAGGCGCCTCTCGGTCCTGGCAACCCTCCTGGCGATCTGTTGCGCGTCGCCGGCGGCAGCAGCGCCCACGCAGCGCTTCGCTGCGCCCGGCGGCAGCGGCGACTGCAGCCAGTCGTCCCCGTGTGACATCGAGACCGCGATCAACGCTGCGACCAGTGGCGACGAGGTGATTCTGGCTCCCGGGGACTACGGCCCACTGACCGCCGCGCTGGCGTCGACCCAGACGAACCTGAACGTGCACGGCGCCGGCGGGCAGCCGCGCCCGCGGATCTTCACGAACGCGCTCTTCGGGCTCGACCTCGGGGGCAGCGGGAGCACGGCGCGCCACCTCGAGATCCACCAGTCGGCCAACGGGAGCTACCAGTCGGCGCTGGTCCTCGAGAGCGGACAGGCCACGGACCTGGTGCTGCGCAACATCGGTGGAAGCAGCGGCGCGGCGTGCACCTTGCTCGGCACCTCCCAGCTGACCGACAGCGTCTGCGAGGCAACCGGGCCCAACGCCTACGGCGTCTTCCCGTACCGCCGAGCCGTCGGCCCGCTGGCGAACAGCTCAATCGTCCGCAACGCGACCGTGGTCGCGCCGGTGGTCAGCAGCACCGGCATCTACGCGCAGGGCGGCGACGCGGCCGAGAAGGCGGAGAACCTCACGGTGACGAACACGATCATCGTCGCCGGCGGCACGTCGGTCGCCGCGTTCGCGGGGACCGGCGACGCGTCGATCACGATCGACCACTCGAACTTCGGGTTCCAGAGCGACCTCGCGCACATCCACAAGGGCGAGGGCAACCAGCAGCTTTCGACGCCGCCAACCTTCGTCGCCCCTGGCGACTACCACGAGGCGCCCGGATCGATCACGATCGACGCGGGCGCGACGAACCCGCTCAACGGCCTCACCGACTTCGACGGCGACCCGCGCGCGCTCGGGCTCGGAGGGACGGACATCGGCGCCGACGAGTTCGTGCCTCCGCCGACGGTCGTGACGGGCGAGCCGGGCACGATCACGACGACCAGCGCCGTCGTCAACGGCACTGTCAACCCGAACACCGTCGAGACGACCTACCACTTCGAGTTCGGAGCCACAACCGCCTATGGCGCGGCCACGCCGGAGGGCCAGCGCGGGCTCGGGTCCGACGCTCGTACCGGCCGACGAGACGCTGACAGGCCTCACCCCCGGGACCACGTACCACTACCGCCTGGTTGCCACGAGCGCCGGGGGAACCACGCCCGGCGCGGACCGGACCTTCACGACCGCCAACCCGCCCGCGGGGGCCGGCGACAAGACCGCCCCGCGCATCACGAGCCTGAAGCTGAAGCCGCGCGTCTTCGCCGTGGGGCGCAGCACGCGGATCACCGTGGGCGTCGACGAAGGCGGCACGCTGCGCTTCACCGTTCAGCGACGGAAGGCCGGGCGCAAGGCGCGCTACGTGAACCGGGGCAGCTTCACCAAAGCCTCGAAGAAGGGCACGAACCGCGTGCGGTTCAAGGGGCGTCTGAAGGGCCGCAAGCTCGCCGCCGGGCGGTATCGGCTGCGCGTCGTCGCGATCGACGCGGCGGGCAACCGGTCGAAGGCGAAGCTCGTCACGTTCAGGATCGTCCGGCGCTGAGCCGCTGCGACGCGACGCGGATCGCCTCCGGGTTGGAGTCGATCAGGACGTAGTGCCTCCCCAGCTCGGCCGCCGCCGCGCCGAGCGTGCCCGAGCCGGCGAACGGGTCCAGGCACCAGCCGCCCGGGCGCGAGGACGCGGCCACCATCCGCCGCAGGATGCCCAGCGGCTTCTGCGTCGGGTAGCCCGTCTTCTCCTTGCCGGTCGTGTGCACGATCGTGTGCCACCAGGTGTCCGACGGCCGCTTGCCGCGCGCCGCCTTCTCGGGGCCGACCAGGCCGGGCGCCATGTAGGGCTCGCGGTCCACCTCGTCGTCGTCGAACCAGTAGCTCGCGCGATCCTTGACGTAGACGAGGATCGTGTCGTGCTTGGCCGGCCAGCGGCGCTTGGGCCGGCCACCGAAGTCGTAGGCCCAGACGATCTCGTTGAGGAAGCACTCGCGGCCGAAGACCTCGTCCAGCGCGACCTTCACGTAGTGGTGCTCGCGCCAGTCCAGGTGCACATAGAGCGTTCCGTGATCGGCGAGCAGGTCGCGCACGCGCGCCAGGCGCGGGATCAGGAACGCCTCGTAGTCGGCGAACGCGTCGGCGTAGGTGTGATCGCCGCGGCGCTGATGCTTGCCGGTGTTGAACGGTGGGTCCGCGTAGGCCATGTCAAACGCGCCCTCCGGCAGGAGGTCGAGGACGCTCGCGTTGTCGCCTTCGATCAGAAGGTCGTCGTCGAGCGCGAGCGGCGTGTCGGGGTCGCGAAGGAGGCGCACGGCGGCCGACGATAGCCTCGGGACGGTGAGACGAGCTGCCGCGGGCCTGCTCGCGCTCGTCGTGCTGGCGGGCTGCGGGGGCTCGAAATCCGAGCCGAACCCCGACGCCGGCACGATCGCGGACCCGCTCGCGTACGACGGGACGCGCCGGGCCGAGTTCGAGGCGCGCGCGACGGCAGGCCTCACGCCTGTGCTCGTGGAGAAGTCGCCGGGCGGCGTCGTGGCGACGGCCCGGCGCGTGGCCCGGTTCCGGCCCCTGATCGAACAGGCAGCCGCTGGTTCGCCCGTCGACGCCGACACGCTCGAGGCGCTCGTGTTCCTGGAGAGCGCGGGCCGGCCCTACGCGCAGGCGGGCAAGCTCGAGGGCGCCGCCGGGCTGACGCAGATCCTCGCCCAGACCGCGACCGGGCTGCTCGGCATGCATGTCGATCTGCGCAAGGCGCGCAAGGCCAAGAGCGCGCGGGCGCTGCGGCGAGCCGACGACCGCTTCGTGCCGTCCAAGGCGCTGGCCGGGACCGTGCGTTACCTTCGCTTCGCCAAGCAGCAGGTCGGGCGCACCGACCTGGCGCTCGCCAGCTACCACATGGGCGTTGGCAACCTGCAGCGCGCGCTGTCGCTCTACGGAGCGTCGGATATCCCGTACACGCAGCTGTACTTCGACTCGACGCCGCTGAACCACGCGGCCGCGTGGCGGCTCCTCTACGGCCTCGGCGACGACTCGTCGACCTACCTCTGGCGGGTCCTGGCAGCCAAGCGGCTGATGAAGCTCTACCGGACCGACCGCCCCGCACTGGACGCCGTCATCGCCGGCAGCTCGCCGCTGCCCACGGGCGCGCCGCGCGCGCTCGCGCCCGGCCACGGCCTGCGCTTCCCCAAGGGCGCCGAGCTGCTACCGCGCGCGGCGACCGTCGCCGAGACCATCGGCACCGACGTCCAGAAGATCTCCGGCACGTCACCGCTCACGATCCGCGCCGCGTCCGGCCGCACGTTCTACGTCTCGCGGATCTACCGCTCGCACCGTCAGGCCGTTGCGTTCCAGTTCATGCTCGACCGCCTCAGCGCGCTTGCGCTGATCGACTGGGGCCGGCGCTTCGACCTGATCGGCGTGACGGTGCGCTAGGTGTCGTTGCGGGGACGTTGTTCTTGCTTTGGCTGAGCTTGCGGCAGCGTCCAGCGCGATGCCCTGGTGGTATGCCCGGCGTGGTTCGGGGCGTCGAGGGAGAAGGGACGGGGGGACAAAAGGGTCAGACCCCAATGTCACGCCTTTGGCCGAGGAGCGGCAGCGCTCAGCTCGAGCGTTTGCCGTGCGCGGGGCGTGGTTCGGGCATTGAGGGAAAGGGGGTGAGCCGGCGTAGCTGGTCGCGAGCGCGGCGTGAGCTTGGGCCCCGCGGCTATGAATAGTTCGAACTACGGCGGGCCCACGCCCCGGCGCGGAGAAGGCAGCCCGCGCGGAGCGCCACGCGCGCGACGACGCTGCGCGCCACCGACGCACGCAGAGCACCAGTCCCCCGCGCGAGACCGAGCAACCTGCTCGGGGCCTTACCGCTAGGCAGCGACCGCGAGCAGCTGGCGGACCTTGTCCACCGTGGCGTCGGGGGTGATGCCGAGCTTCTCGAGCACCACCTCGCCCGGCGCGCTCGCGCCGAAGCGCTCGATGCTCACCGACGCGTCGACGTACTTCGACCAGCCCATCGAGACGCCGGCCTCGACCGACACGCTCGGCAGCTCGGGCGGCAGGACCTCCGTGCGGTAGTCGTCGTCCTGCTGGTCGAAGAGCTCCCACGACGGCATCGACACCACGCGCGTCCCGATCCCCTCGGACTCCAGCTGCTCCGCGGCTGCGATCGCGACCCAGACCTCCGAGCCGGTCGCGGCGATCGCCGCGCGCTCGTCGCCCTGCGCCTCGCGGAGCACGTAGGCGCCCTTGCGAGACGCCCTCGTCGGACGCGTTGGCCTGCACCGGCAGGTCCTGGCGCGAGAGCACGAGCACGGCCGGGCCCTCGAGGTCCTCGAGGATCGACGCGCCACGCGTACGCCGTCTCGTTGGCGTCGCCCGGGCGCAGCACGACCAGCCCCGGGATCGCGCGCAGCGCCGCGAGGTGCTCGACCGGCTGGTGCGTCGGGCCGTCCTCACCGAGGCCGACGGAGTCGTGGGTGAAGACCCACGCGTCCTGCAGCCCCGTCAGCGCGCTCAGCCGGATCGCACCGCGCATGTAGTCGGCGAACTGCAGGAACGTCGAGCCGTAGGGGCGCACGATCCCGCCGTGGGCGGCCAGGCCGTTCACCGTGCCGCCCATGCCGTGCTCGCGCACGCCGAAGAACACGTTGCGCTCCGCCTTGGCGCGCGTGTAGCGAAGCTCGTGCCCGCCCGGGAACTCGGTCTTGGTCGACTCGCTCAGGTCGGCGGCGCCGCCGACCATGGTCGGGACCAGGTCGCTGAACGCGACCATCGCCTTCTGGCCCGCCGAGCGCGTGGCGAGCTTGTCCTTGCCCCAGTCGATGTTCGAGAGCGCCTCGCGCACGCCGGGCAGCGGCCGGCCGCTCCACGCCGCGTCCCACTCCTTCGCCAGCTCGGCGATTCGCGTCGCGCCACGACGCGAAGCGCTCGTCCCAGGCCGCGTGCGTGCTCTCGCGCTTGAACGCCTCGTAGACGCCGTCGGGGACGACGAAGTGCTGGTCGGGATCCCAGCCCATGACCTCCTTGGTCAGCCGCACCTCGTCCTCGCCGAGCGCCGCGCCGTGCGCCTTCTGCGAGTTCTGCTTGTTGGGCGACGGGTAGCCGATGATCGACTTGACCCGGATCAGCGACGGGCGCTCCTCCTCGTCCTGGGCGGCCTTGATCGCCGCCTGCAGCGCGACGATGTCGTTGGCGTCGTGGACGGCATGCACGTCCCAGCCGTAGGCCTCGAAGCGCTTGGCGACGTCCTCGGTCTCGAAGCTCAGCTCCGTCGGGCCGTCGAGCGAGATGTCGTTGTCGTCGTAGAGGTAGACGAGCCGGCCGAGGCCCAGATGGCCGGCCAGCGACGCGGCCTCCGACGCGATGCCCTCCATGAGGTCGCCGTCGGAGACGATCGCGTAGATGCGATGGTCCTGGAGGTCGCTGCCGTAGCGCTCGCGCAGGAAGCGCTCGGCCATCGCCATGCCGACGCCGTTGGCGAAGCCCTGCCCGAGCGGGCCGGTCGTGACCTCGACGCCGGGCGTCACGTGCACGCGGTCGCGCTCCGGGTGGCCGGGCGTGATCGAGCCCCACTGGCGGAACTGCTTGATCTCGTCCATGCGCGAGCGCGTAACCGGACAGGTGCAGCACGCTGTAGAGCAGCATCGAGCCGTGGCCGGCGCTGAGCACGAACCGGTCGCGGTCGGGCCAGTCGGGGTCCGACGGGTCGTGATCCATGACCTTCGCGTAGAGCACATACGCCGCGGGAGCCATGCCCATCGGCAGCCCCGGATGCCCGGAGTTGGCCTTCTGGACCGCGTCCATGGACAGCGTCCGGATCGTGTCGATGCACAGCTGATCGATGTCGCTCGCGCTCATGCCGCTTAGTATCACCTGCCGTGGCCGACCTGCACTGTCTCGTAGAGATCCCGAAGGGCTCGCGCAACAAGTACGAGTGGGACGAGGAGCTCCAGGCAATCAAGCTGGACCGGTTCCTCTTCTCCTCGGTGGTCTATCCGACCGACTACGGGTTCATCCCCGACACGTGCGGCGAGGACGGCGATCCGCTCGACGCGATGGTCTGCGTCAGCGAGCCCACGTTCCCCGGGTGCGTGATTCCCGTGAAGGTCATCGCGCTGTTCCGCATGCGTGACGACAAGGGCATCGACGACAAGGTCTGCTGCGTCCCGCTCAGCGATCCCAACTGGAACCACATGGAGACGCTGGACGATCTCCCCCAGCCGCTGCGCGACGAGATCTCGCACTTCTACTCGATCTACAAGCAGCCCGAGGGCAAGCACGTGATGGTCGACGGCTGGTACTCACGCGAGGAGGCGCTCAAGACGATCGAGGCGGCGCGGCAGCGGCGCACCGAGATGAGCGAAGCGTGACGGAGATCTTCCGCACGCCGGACGAGCGCTTCGAGGGCCTCCCCGGCTACGACTTCGAGCCCCACTACGCGCAGGCGGGCGACCTGCGCGTGCATTACGTCGACACCGGGGGCGATGGCAAGCCGGTGTGGTTCATGCACGGCGAGCCGACGTGGTCGTACCTCTACCGCAAGGTGGTCCCGCCGGTGCGCGACGCGGGCTTCCGCTGCATCGCGCCCGACCTGCCCGGCTTCGGCCGCTCGGACAAGCCCACCGACATGGGCTGGTACTCCTACGACGCGCACACCGAGGCGATGGGCGCGCTGCTCGAGCAACTCGACCTGCGCGATGTCACGTTCGTCGTCCACGACTGGGGCGGCCCGGTCGCCCTGCGCCTGGCGGTGGAGCATCCCGAGCGCGTTGCGCGGCTCGTGGTCCTCGACACGGGCCTGTTCACCGGGCGCCAGCACATGAGCGACGCATGGATCGCGTTCCGCGACTTCGTCGCCCGCACCGAGGACCTGCCGATCGGCTTCCTCGTCAAGGGCGCGTGCGCGCGCGACATGCCCCACGACGTCTTCTCCGCCTACGAGGCGCCGTTCCCGAACCCGCAGTCGAAGGCCGGTGCGCGCGCCTTCCCGCTGATGCTGCCGACCTCACCCGACATGCCGGGGGCTGAGGCGGGGCAGCGGGTGCTCGACGCGCTGTCCGGTCTCGACGTGCCGAAGCTCGTCTTGTGGGCCGACAAGGACCCGATCCTCTCGCTGGACATCGGGACCCGCTTCGCCGCCGCGATCGGCGCGCCCGAGCCCGAGGTCGTCGAGAACGCCTCGCACTTCCTCCAGGAGGACGCCGGCGAGGAGATCGGTCAGCGGATCGCCGCCTGGCTTAAGTCGTGAGCTCCTTCTGCGCGTCGCCGGACTCCAGGCCGGGCTCCGAGCGCGCAGCGCGCAGCTCGTAGGCACGGCGCGCTGCCGGGTCGACCTGCAGCACCGTGTCGGCGCGCAGCGCCCGTACCACGGCCTCGCGCCCGCGGCGCGGCAGCAGGGTCATGAACGTGCTGATCGGCCCGATCGACTTGGGGACGTAGACATCGAAGCGCGGGTTCTTGAGCGTCTCGACGATCGCATCCGCCACGTCCTGCGGGTTGATGTTCTTGACGCCGCGCGCCTGGTGCAGGCCCTGCGCGAGCTCGGTGTTGACGATGCCCGGCATCACGCAGGAGACCTCGATGCTCGTCCCCCGCAGCTCGCCGCGCACCGCTTCGCTCAGACCGACGACGAAGTGCTTGGTGCCGCAATACGTCGCCCCACCCGGGAAGCCGCCCTTGCCGGCGCTGGATGCGATGTTGACGAGGTGGCCGCGGCCGCGGTCCTGGAAGCGCGGGAGGATCTCCTTCATCCCGAACATCACGCCGTGGACGTTGATGTCGACCTGGCGCTGGGCGGTCGCGTCGTCCTCGGTGACGAACGGGCCCAGCTGCATGATCCCGGCGTTGTTGACGAGGACGTCGATGGGGCCGAGCTGTTCCTCGGCGGCGTCGAGGAACGCCGCCACTGACGCGCGGTCGGTGACGTTGAGCTCCAGCGCGACGGTTCCCCCGCCGAGCTCGCGCGCGGCCTCCTGGGCGGTCGCGAGGTCCAGGTCGCCGATCGCGACCTTCATGCCCTCGCGCACGAACGCGCGCGCGGTCTCCTTGCCGATGCCACGGGCGGCGCCCGTGATCGCAGCGACCTGTCCGGTGAGGATGCGTGGGGTCTTGGCCATATGGCAAAGGCTATGACAGGGTGTCCAGTCATGGCCACAGCACCGTCAGTCACCCTGTCCGAGATCCAGCGCGACACGCTCAAGCAGGTGTGCGACACGTTCGTTCCGGCCGTCGACGTCCCCGACGACCCGACCGGATTCTTCGCCCGCCCCGCCTCCGCGCTGATGATCCCCGAGGCGATCGAGCAGCAGCTCGGTTCCGGAGCGGTTCCCGAGGAGCAGCTCGACGGCCTGCGCCAGCTGCTGGACGCGCTCGCAGCCCAGGGCTTCAACGAGGCGCCGCAAGCCGCGCGCGAGCAGCTGCTGCACGGCTTCATGGACGCCGACCCCGGTGCGCTGGCCGGGCTGAGCGCGTTCAAGGGGCTGACGCTGATGCTCTTCTACGGGATGCCCGATCCGCGGAGCGCCATCAATCCGAACTGGGAGGGCATCGGGTACCCCGGCCCGCGGGCCAAGCCACCGACGCCCGAGCAGGCGCCCAAGACGATCGCCGTGACGCGGCCGGCCGAGGCCGACCTGACGCTGACGGCCGAAGTGGTCGTCGTCGGTTCGGGCTCGGGTGGCGGCGTGATCGCCGGCGAGCTCGCGAAGGCCGGCAAGGACGTTGTCGTGCTCGAGGCCGGCGGCTACTACAACGAGGCCGACTTCAACCAGCTCGAGCTGTGGGCCTACGAGAAGCTCTACCGCGCGGGCGGCGTCGCGCAGACCGCCAACGGCTCGCTGGTGCTGATGACCGGCTCGAACCTCGGCGGCGGGTCGACGGTCAACTGGACCAACTGCCTGCGCACGACCGACTGGGTGCGCGAGGAATGGGAGTCCGAGCACGGTCTCGAGGGCCTGGCCGGCAAGGACTACGACGCGCATCTCGACGCGGTCTGGGAGCGGCTGCAGGTCAACGACCGCTGCTCGGACTTCAACGGCCCGTCGCTGCGGATGAAGGAGGGCTGCGAGCGACTCGGGTGGGACTTCCGCACGATCACCCGCAACGCCGACCGCGAGCGCTACGACGCGGACCTCGCCGGGCTCATGGGCTTCGGCGACGTGAGCGGTGCGAAGCTCGGCACGCTCAAGACCTACCTGCAGGACGCCGCCGACGCGGGCGCGCGCTTCGTCGTGGACTGCAGCGTCAGCCGCATCCTGGTCGAGGACGGGCGCGCCGCCGGCGTCGAGGGCACGTACCTCGACGACGAGGGACGGCGCGCCTCCGTCGTCGTGCGCGCCCAGACCGTCGTGGTCGCCGCCGGCGCGCTCGACACACCGGCGGTCCTGCTGCGGTCCGGCATCGGCGGCCCGGCGGCCGGCGACTACCTGCGCCTGCACCCGGCAACGGCGATGCCCGCGGTCTACGACGAGCCGCAGAAGGCCTGGTGGGGCGCGCCGCAGACGGCGCTCAGCGGGCAGTTCGCCAACGTCGAGGACGGCTACGGCTTCCTCATCGAGACGTCGCACGCCAGCCCGGCGGTCACGGGCTCGGCGGTCCCGTGGGTGACGGGGCAGCAGCACAAGGAGTACATGGCGCAGAGCCCGGTGACGTCGTCGCTCGTGGTCCTGCTACGCGATCGCGGCCATGGCCGCGTGACGATCGACGCTGCCGGCAACCCGGTTCACACCTACGACCTGGCCGACGCCCTGGACGTCAGGCACTTCCGCCGCGCATTCATGGAGTGCGCGCGCCTGAACGAGGCGGCGGGCGCCCAGGAGATCTACACGCTGCACCGCAAGCTCACGCGCTGGTCGCGGGCGACCGGCGAGGACATCGAGGTGTTCGCCAAGCGCGCGCACGACGCCGCGCTCGACCCCTACGAGCACGCCACGTTCTCGCTGCACCACATGGGATCGGCGCGCATGGGGAAGGACCCCGCGACGTCGGTGGCCGACCCGTGGGGCCAGCTCCACGACACGCCCGGCGTGTGGATCGGCGACGCGAGCGCGTTCCCCACGGCGTCCGGCACGAACCCGATGATCACGACTATGGCTCTCGCCCACCGGACCGCCGCGAATATCCTGCACTGATGCCGTTTTTCAAGCACGACGGATATCGGCTCGCGTACACCGAGTTCGGTGAGGGCCCGCGCACCTGCGTGCTCATCCACGGGCTGCTGCTCTCGCAGAAGATGCACAAGCCGCTGGCGAAGTCGCTCGCCGCGTGCGGCAACCGCGTCGTGACGATCGACCTGCTCGGTCACGGCCGCTCGGACCGCCCGCGCGACATGTGGCGCTACTCGATGTCGGCGTTCGGCGAGCAGGTCGTCGGGCTGCTCGACCACCTCGACGTCGACGAGGCGGTCATCGCCGGCACGTCGCTGGGCGCGAACACCGCGCTGGAGGTGCTGTCGCTGGCGCCCGAGCGGGCGCGCGGCGCGGTGATCGAGATGCCGGTGCTCGACAACGCGCTGATGGGCTGCGCGATCGCGTTCACGCCGCTGATGATGGCGCTGACCTTCGGCGAGCCGGTGATGCGCGGCGTCGGAGCGGTCGCGCGGAGCGATCCCCACGCGGCGCGGGCCGTTCTGGGCCGACGTGGCGCTGGACACGGTGCGTCAGGCTCCGGCGCCGAGCGCGGCAGTGCTGCACGGCCTGTTCTTCGGCCGCGTCGCGCCGCATCGGTCCGAGCGGCGCACGTTCAAGGCGCCGACGCTGGTGATCGGCCATCGCCGCGACCCGGTCCACCCGTTCAGCGACTCCGGCATGCTCGCCGACGAGATGCCCAACGCGCGGTTGCTGGAGGCCGACTCGATCATCGAGCTGCGGATGAGCCCGGAGCGACTGACGACGGAGATCGCGGATTTCCTCGACGAGTGCTGGAAGCCCAAGCGCAAGAGCGGCCGCCCGCGCGGCTCGCGCAACGTCGCCTGAATCCGCACCCGCTAACCTGCCGCGTCCGATGGCCAGCCGCGCTGAGGAAAAGGAACGCCGCCGCCAGGAGCGCATGGCGCTCGAGGAATCCGAGCGCAAGTCGGCCGCGCGCACGCGTCGCCTGCAGCTCGCGGGCGGGGCGCTGCTGGGCGTGGCCGCGGTCGTCGCCGTCGTGATCGCCGTCACCTCGGGGGGCAGCAGCAGTTCATCGGGCAGCGGCCCGTCGCCATCGGATTCCGCGAGCTCGAGCGTGAAGCTGCCCGTGCGCAAGGTCACCGATCTGGCCGCGGCCGCCAAGGCCGCCGGATGCGTCGTGAAGTCGTTCCCGCTCGAGGGCCGCGACCACACGACGGCGAAGGTCACCTACAAGACCAACCCGCCCACGTCCGGCAACCACAACCCGGACCCGGCGCAGGACGGCTTCTATCCCAACGGCGCGCCGCCGAAGGAGCGCAACGTCCACGCGCTCGAGCACGGCCGCATCGAGCTCCAGTGGAAGCCGGGCGCCCCGCAGAACGTCATCAACACGCTCGAGGCGATCTTCAACGAGCCGCTGAAGGGCAAGTCGGGCTACCACCAGCTGCTCTACGAGAACAACACCGGCATGCCCTTCGAGGTGGCCGTCGCCTCGTGGCAGCACTACCTCGGCTGCCCGACGTGGAACGCGAACGTGATCGACGCGGTCCGCTCCTACCGCGAGCAGTACGTGGACAAGGGCCCGGAGTTCATTCCCTAGAGCCCTACCTCGCCGAGCTGATCCGTCGCCTCGAGCGCCAGCTCGAGGACCGGCTCGCCGGCGCATGGCTGGTCGGGTCGGGCGCGCTCGGGGACTTCGATCCGCTGCGCAGCGACGTCGACGTCCAGGCAGTCTCCACGGCCCGGCTCTCGCACGCGCAGCTCGAGCAGGTCGCGGCCGACCTCTCGCACCCGGCGCTCCCCTGTCCCGTCCGCGGGCTCGAGTTCGTCCTCTACGCCGGCGAGGACCTCGAGGATCCCCGCGGGCCGGCGTTCCTGCTCAACCTCAACACGGGGCCGCGCATGGACCCGCACGCCGGCTTCGACCCGGCCGCCGAGCCGCGCTTCTGGTTCACCCTCGACGTCGCGATGGCCCGCGAGCTCGCGCGCCCGCTCGCGGGGCGCCCGCCCGGCGACGTGCTGCCTGCGCTGCCGCGGCCGCTGGTGCTCGCCGCGCTGCGCGACGCCCTGGCGTGGTGGCGCGAGCACGACGCCACCGGGGCGATCCTCGCCGCCTGCCGCGCGTGGGCGTGGGTGACCGAGGATCGCTGGCTGTCCAAGGGCGACGCCGCGTCGTGGGCTGCCGCGCAGCTCGCGGATCCCGCGCCCATCGCCCGGGCGCTCGCGCGGCGGGCGGACCCGGCCGCGCCGGCGCCGTCAGCCGCCGAGTCGCGGCGGTCGTCGGGCCGGTCGAGCAGCTGCTTTCGGCCTGAGGCGAGCGCCACGCGGTGAGCGATGGCACTGATCGCGACGGGTCAGCGCGGCGCCGGCGGGCCCGGCGGGCTGACGATGTCGCGGCCCGGTGGGCGTCATGTCGGCGTCGAGCTCGAGCTGCCAGTAGTAGCGCGTGAACGTCATCCCCGCCCGGAACTCGCCGACGTGTGGCTCGACGGCTTCGCCGCGGGCCATCCGGGCGATCAGCTCGGGGTAGGTGCGGCCATCGAGCGCGGCGTACATCGGCGCAGGGTAGGCGCCGCCGAAGCGCGTGTTGACGTCCGTGATGCCGAGGCCGATGACTCGCTGTCGCGGAAGGCCTGGACGGTGCACGGGCCGCGTGTGCCGAGCGCCTCGACGACGTCGCGGCCGAGCGCGACCAGCTCGGGGTCGTCGATGACCGTGCCCTTGATCGACTCGCCGCCGCGCGACTCGATCATCGTCCGCGGGATCGCGTTCAGGCAGCGCCCGTCGCGGTCGCTCAGGGTGTCGATCGAGAACTCCGGGCCGTCCATGAGCTTCTGCACCATCACCGGCTCGTCGACGTAGCGGCTGAAGAACGCGGCCTCCTCCGCGTCGCGGGCGGCATGGATGGAGCGGGCGCCGCTCCCGCGCCGCGGCTTGACCATCACGGGATACGACGGCGGCTCCTCGCCCGGCAGGACCGTCGGGGGCGACGGCAGCCCGAGCCGTTCGAGCAGGAGGTGCGTCTCGTACTTGTCATAGGTCGCCGACGCGATCTCGGGATCGGGCACCAGCGCCTGCGGCAATCGGCCGTCGGCGCGCGCCTGGGCGAGGATCTCGATGTCGAGGTCGGTGAGCGGGACGATCGCCCCGACGTCGTGCTCGTCGCACAGGCGCTGCAGCGCCGGCACGTACTCGGCGTCGGTGATCAGCGGGACGCTCGTGCGCACCGTCGCCGCGTACTGCGCGGGCGAGATCGGATTCGGGTCTGCGGCGACCACGGTCGTGTGCTGCGCGAACGACGCGACGATGTCGTAGCGCTTGCCGGTGCCGGTGAGCAGGACGGCCGTCATCACGCCGGGTCCTTCCAGCCGCCGGTGCCGCCCTTGTAGAGGCCGTGGCCACCAAGCACCATCCGTGCCGTCCGCATCAGGATCTGGAAATCCAGTCGCCAGCTGCGGTGCTCGATGTACCAGAGGTCGAGCTCGATGCGATCGGGCCAGGGCAGCGCCGCGCGGCCGTTGACCTGGGCCCATCCCGTGAGGCCGGGCTTCACGGCAAGGCGCCCGCGCTGGCGATCGGTGTACTGCGAGACCTGGACGGGGATCGTGGGGCGCGGGCCGATGATCGCCATGTCCCCCACCAGCACGTTGATCAGGTTCGGGATCTCGTCGAGCGAGGTGCGCCGCAGGAAGCCGCCGACGCGCGTGATCCGCGTGTCGCCCTCGTCGATCGCCATCCCGGCGCCGATGTGCTCGGCGCCCGTGACCATCGTGCGCAGCTTGAGCACGTCGAACTCCTCGCCGTTCAGCCCCACACGGCGCTGGCGGTAGATCGGGCTGCCGTGCGACTCCAGCCGGATCGCGACCATGGCGGCCAGAAGGACCGGGGAGAAGAAGACGAGCGCGGCGCCCGCGACGACGATGTCGAGCAGGCGCCTCATCGCGTCCCCTCCGCCGGCGCCCAGCCGGCCGGCGTGCCGTGGCGCGCCCAGTCCCACAGGCCGGCCGCGATCGATGCGGTGGTGAGGACGTAGTAGCGGGCGACCAGGAACGGGCGGATCCCGCCCGCGAGCGCGGCGAGCAGCAGCGCGCACTGCAGCGCGAACGCCGCCGCGTAGATCCAGCCGTCGCCCAGCAGCACCGCGTTGGCGGCAAACGCCACGAGGTGCAGGAACGGCGACGCGTAGCGCAGCGCGCGGTGGCTGGCGATCATCAGCGCGTAGAGCGGTGGATAGCCGCGCGGCGACAGCAGGCCGCCGCGCACGACGATCGGCCACGCATGGCTCATCATCCGCCGCTTGCGGGCGAACTCGCCCTCGATGCTCGGCACCATCTTCTCGACGGCGCGCGCGGCGGGCGCGTAGACGGCGCGCCGACCGCGCTTGACCATGTTGAACGGGAAGCTCAGGTCGTGGCCCATCACCGGGTCCACGACGAGGTAGTCCTCGCGGCGCGTCGCGTAGATCGCGCCGTTGCCGCCGGTGACGCTCGCGAGCCGGGACTCGAGCGCGCGCAGCCACATCTCGTAGCGCCAGTACAACCCCTCCTGGTTGGTGCCGGCGTCGTTGACGAACTGCACCTGCCCGCACACGTAGCCGACGTCCGGCTCGGCGAACGGCTCGACGAGCCGCGCGAGCGCGTCGCCCTCCCAGATCGCGTTGGCGTCGGAGAACGCGACGATGTCGCTGCGCGCGCGCTCCACCGCGGCGTCCTGCGCGCGGATCTTGCCGCCGTGGGGCAGCTCCAGGACGACGTCGGCGCCCGCCTCGCGCGCGCGCCGGGGCGTCCCGTCGGGCGAACCGTCGCAGGCGACGACCACCTCGAGCCGGTCGCGCGGGTAGTCGAGCGCCAGCGCGTTGGCGACCTTGCCGGCGATGACGCTCTCCTCCGCGTAGGCGGGGATCACGAGCGAGACGCTCGGCTGCTGGGCGCCGGCGGACGCCGCGGGCGCACGGTGGCGCAGCCGCGCAAGCGCAGCCAGGAGCACTCCGTAGCCGGCCTGTGCGTACACGAGCAGGCCGGCGCTGAGCCAGAAGGCGAGCTTCATCCGGCGCTGAACGCTATGCGAGCCAGGTCTTCAGCTGCTCGTAGACCTGCGGATGGCGCAGCAGCGCGAAGTGGCTGGCGCCGCCGATGTGCAGTCCGTCCTCGTCGCGGAAGCCGAGCCGGCGGGTGCGGCTGCGCCCCGACGCCGACGGCACGAGCACGAGGCAATCCCCGATCAAGCGGCCGACTGGATGGCGCGGATCGCGCGTGACGGTGGCGGACACGAAGTAGTGCGTCGTCCCTTCCAGCAACGGCACCTCCTCGCATGCCCGCGCACGCAGCGCGTCCGGATCGCAGTCGCGCCAGTCGGCGTCGACGAGCGAGCCCTGGCGCAGATCGCGGATGCCGCCGCTGCGTCGCCGGAAGAACGCGCCGAACGGGCGCGTCTCGGGCAGCGCGCTGAGGGCCGCGCTCAGGTAGTGCACGGACTGCTCGAGCGGGGCGCCCATGTGCGGTGAGCCGAGCGAGACGACGCGCCGCACGGCCTTGACCCACGGAGCGTCGCGCAACGCGGCCTGGTGGCAGGCGCTACGGGCGACCAGCCCGCCCATCGAGTGCCCCACGAGCGCGATCTCGGCGATCCCGAGCGGCCAGGTCATGAACAGCTCGGACAACAGCTCGTCGAGCGACGCGCCGTTGTCGGAGACGTGGCGGCCGGTGTTGTACCGCAGGTAGACCGGCGTCCAGCCCTCCAGCCGGTGCCCATAGGGCTCCGCTCCCCACGAGAACTCGCTCTCCATCAGGCCGTGCAGGAACACGGCGACGCGCGGGGTCGGGTTGGGCACCCGCGCCGGCTCGACGGGACGGCCGCCGACGCGAACGCTCATGGGCGCCGCCAGCGCCGGGCGCTCCTGCTCGAGAACGTCGCCGATCAGGCCGTCGATCGTCGCGATCAGCGCGGCGCCCCGCGGCGCGATTGAGATCGGTGGCCGGCCGGCGACGGCGAGGGACACGGTGCGCCCCACCGCCGACGCCCCGAGGCGCAACCCGCCGTAGACGTTGCGCGCCACCGCATCGTGGATCCTGCGCGCGGGTGCAGCCCTGGGGCCGGACGCCCCGAACGCGCGGTCGGCGATCGCCCGGTGGATCTGCCCGATGCCGGCGGCGGCCCCGCCGAGCTCGTCGAGCGTCAGGCGCGTCAGCGCGGCGAGCTCGCCTGAACGCTCACGCTCGGCCGGGACCGGAAGGGCGGAAGCCATGTCCGCAACGTACTCCGCCCGCCCGACGCGGTAACCGCGGACGTCACGACCGCCAACCCCGCCAGGACGACGCCGGCTCCGATGAGCTCGGCGGCGTTCGGCTGCTCGCCCAGCGCGACCCATGCGGACGCGATCCCGAAGATCGGGACGAGCAGCGCGAACGGCACGACGCGCGAGGCCGGGTGGCGGCGCAGGAGCCAGGCCCACGAGCCGAAGCCGAAGAACGTCGCACCGACGACGACGTACAGGACCGCGAGCACGCCCCCGGGGCCGATCGACGGCGCACCCTCGCCCAGCGCGAGCGACAGGCCGGCGAGCGGCAGCGGCGGGACGAGGCTCGACCAGACCAGCAGCGCGACCGGGTCGTCGGCCTGCACGTGGCGCGTGCAGACGTTCCCGACGCCCCACGAGGCTGCGGCGGCGATGCTGAGCGCCAGCGCGCCGAGCGGGACGTTCCCGCCGCGCCCGAGGGCGATCACCGCGATCCCGCAGAGCGCGATCAGCGCACCGGCGATCTGGATGCGCCGCGGCCGCTCCCCGAGGAACACGATGGCGAGGCCGATCGTGAAGAGCACCTGCACCTGCAGGACGAGCGATGCGAGCCCCGCGGGCAGCCCGCTGTCCATCGCGACGAACAGCAGGCCGAACTGCCCAGCGCTCAGGAACAGCCCGATCACGAGCACCCAGCGCAGCGGCACGGCCGGCCGGCGCACGAACAGGATCGCGGGGAACGCGACCAGCGTGAACCGCAGGGCGACGAACAGCAGCGGCGGGAAGTCGCCAAGCCCCACGTGGATGACCACGAAGTTGACGCCCCAGACGACGGCGATCGCGATGGCGAGGAGGACGTGGCGGGCGGGCACGGACCCATGGTCCCGACCTCGGAGCGTAAGTACGACTCGACATTCTGCACTGAACCCGTAAGCTGAGCTGCATGGTTGACCTGCGCCGGATGCGCGCGCTTCGCGAGCTCGCCGACCGCGGCACGATCGCCGCGACCGCCGACGCGCTGCACCTCACGCCCTCGGCCGTCTCGCAGCAGCTCGCCGTGCTGGAGCGCGAAGTCGGGCAGCCGCTGCTCGAGCCCAACGGCCGCACCGTGCGCCTCACCGCCGCCGCCAGGGCCGTCCTGGCCCATGCCGACGCACTCTTCTCGGAGGTCGAGCGGATGGACGCGACGCTGGCGGCGCTGGCCGGCGGCGCGGTCGGCACCGTTCGCGTCGGCGCGTTCGCCACGGCGATCCGCGGGCTCGTCGTCCCTGCGGTCGCGCGGCTGCGCGAGACCAGCCCGGGGCTCGAGCTCGTGATCCGCGACGTCGAGTCGCCCGAGGTCTTCGACGCCGTCGCGCTCGGCGAGATGGACGTCGGCATCTCGATGGAGCACTCCGGCGCCCCGGGGCGCGACGACGAGCGCTTCGCGCGCTTCGAGCTGATGCGCGACGTGCTCGACGTCGCGGTACCAGCCGGGCACGAGCTCGCCGGCGGCGACCCGCGGCTGACGGATCTGGCCGGTGAGCCCTGGATCGCGCCGCCCGAGGGCTGGTCGTGCGACGACGTGATCCGCGTCTCCTGTTCCGCCGCGGGCTTCACGCCGGACGTCGCCCACCGCTCCGGCGACTGGACGGCGATCATGGCGATGGTGGGCGCAGGCCTCGGGGTCGCCGTCGTGCCGCGGCTCGCCCAGGACCTCCCGCCGCCGGGCGTGGTCATCCGCCGCCTGCGCGGGGAGCCGGCGGCGCGGCACCTGTTCGTCATGTGCCGTCGTGGCGCCGAGGATCACCCGGCCATCGGCGCCACGATCGCCGCGGTCCGCGCCGCGGCGGACGCTTCGCCTCAGCGCGTGAGGTCGACCACCCCAAAGCCGTAGGCCGGGTCGCGGCCCGGCGCGCCAAGGTCATCGACCGCCGCGTCCAGCCGGCGACGGATCGCGTTCGCGGTGGCCGACGGCGTCGCGCCCCACAGCAGCGCGGCGGCGCCCGCGACATGCGGCGTCGCCATCGACGTGCCGGACATCCGCACGTAGCCGCCGCCGAGCTTCGCCGACAGGATGTCCACGCCAGGCGCCGCGACCTCCACGTCGGCATTCTCGTTGGAGAACGCGGCCACACCATCGCTCCCGTCGATCGCAGCGACCGAGACGACCTGCTCCAGGCCGGCCGGGTACTCGACCGTGCCGTCGCCGTCGTTGCCCGCCGCCGCCACGAGCAACGATCCCGACCGTCCGCCCCGCGCGTAGGCGGTCTTCGCCGCCTCGGCCAGCGTGTGCGAGGCCGGGCCGCCGAGCGACATCGAGATCACCCTGGCGCCGCGGACGTGAGCCCAGCGGATGCATGCAGCGACGTCGGCCACCGTTCCCGAGCCGTCCGAGCCGCCGAGCGCCCGGCAGACGATGAGCGGGGCGTTGAACGCGACGCCCGCGACCCCGACCCGGTTGTTCGCCAGCGCCCCGATCGTGCCGGCCACATGCGTCCCATGACCCTCGCCGTCGGCGCAGCCGCCGTCATTGACCACGCCGTCGGCCGCGGCGCCGCAGGCGCGCAGCTTGCCGGCGAGGTCCTCGTGCGACGCGTCGATGCCCGTGTCGACGATGCCGATCGGCACGCCACCCGACACCGGAAACGATCCCAGCCCGTGCGCGTCCCAGAACGCCGGGGCGCCGATCCGCTGCACGCCGTACAGCGCGCGCCACTGGGCGTCGTCCGGCGCCGCGAGCGCATGCACCGGGAGGTTCGGCTCCGCCCAGCGGACGCCGCGGGTGTGCGATAGGCGGGCGGCCACGATCGCCGGGTCGCCCGTGACGCGCACGAGCCGCGCGCCCGTCCCGGCGATCGGAGTGACGGTCTGCCCCATTCCCGCCTGCGCGAGCTTGCGATGCGACGCGCGAGCGCTCAGTTTCACGATCACGGTGCCGGCCTGGGCGGCCGGAGCAGCGGCTGCGAGAGCTGCGAGCGTTGCGAGGAGGAGTCGGTTCGAGTGCATCGCCGGACCCTCCCGCCGCCGCGCCGCAGCACAGCGCGATGACGCAGTCCCGGCGCAATGTCGTGCGGCTATCGTCACCGCCGTGCTTGCCGTCCTGCTCCTCCCGCAGCCACTCGAGTCGCTGGCTGCAGAGCATCCGGCTCGCGACCTGCAGCGCGCCGACGGGGTCGTGGCGGTCGACCCGCCGCACCTGTCCTACTCGGCGCAGAGCCGCCTCCCGGGCGAGGTCGCCGACGCGCTCGCCACGCTGCAGGCCCGCCGGCTGCTGCGGGCCCTCGACGCCCCGGTCGGCGCCGTCGCGCTGTTCGACCCGCGCGCCTACCCGCTCGCCCGTGGCCTGCTCGCGATCGCCCAGTGCGAGCTCTGGTACGCCCGCGCCGAGCCCGCTCAGGAGGGCTCGCAGCGCCTGCGCCGCCGCCTGCGTACGCTCGACGAGCTGGCCCGCGACCGCAGCACGCTGCTGTTCACGACGGCGGAGCCGCTCTGGGAGCGCATGCGAGAACTGGGGGTGGATGTCCGTGTCAGCAGCCGTTGAGATCGAGCGCCGCGGTGCCGACGTGCTTGATGAGCTCGAGCCGCTCTGGCTCACGCTCAAGAACCACCACGGCGCGTGCACGCCGGGCCAGGCGGTGCACGACGACGCCAGCTCGTGGACGCAGCGCCGCGAGGAGTACGCGGACTGGGTCGCAGAGGAGGGCTCGTTCTTCCTCGTGGCGCGCGACGGCGCCCGCGCCGTCGGCTACGCGCTCGTCCTGGTCCATGCAGGCAGCCCGACCTGGATCGAGCCACGGCGCTTTGCCGTCGTGCAGGACCTGGCGGTCGCCGCCGACCAGCAGGGCAAGGGCGTCGGGCGCGCGCTGCTGGACCGCGCCCACGACGAGAGCGGCTGCGACGTCGTCGAGCTCGCGGTGCTGTCGGCCAACGAATCGGCGCTGCGGTTCTACGAGCGGCTCGGGTTCCAACGCCGCGTCGAGACGCTGCGCCGGACGCGTCAGTGAGACAGGAGCGTCCAGATGCGCTCCATCAGCGTCGTGACGGTTCCGCCGGCCGAGAGCCGGTCGGGCACCTCCGGCAGCCCGGTGCGGATCACCACGCCCTTGCCGAACCGCGCCGCAACGATCACCGGGCGACCGAGCGTCCCGCCGGAGGCGATCACGGCATCGGACGCCAGGTCGGCCTCGCGGCCCACCGCGCGCGTCTCCTCGTAGCTGCCGAAGGGACCGAACGTGCCGTTCGTCTCGGCGAACAGCTGCAGGTCGTCGGTGAACGACTGCAGCGTGACCTTGCCGTGCGCCAGCGGGCGCAGGCGCGCGCCGAAGAGGTCAGCCGCCGCCGGCGGCGTCGGCGCGTACAGCCGGCCGTGCGGCGAGATCAGTACGCGGCGCAGCAGCGCGTCCGTCCCGAGCGAGGCGATCCGGCCGCCGCCGCGCACGAACCCGCGCAGCTGCACCGCGAGCCGTCGCGTGATCCAGCGCGCATCGCCGGGGATGAGCACCCCCTGATGCCCCGCGAGCTTGGGGCCCTGCCCGAGCGCGAGCGCGAGGTCGGTCGTGATGTCGTAGCGGCGGTGCGTGTGGTCGAGCCAGGCGATCGTCGGCGCCTCGAAGTGCAGGAAGCCCGCCGGCAGGCCGTTGCCGGCGAAGGGCCGCGCGCCGCGCACGCCGATCCCGAGGTCGAGCATGTTCGGCATGCCGTCGCCGTCGTCGTCGACCGGGTTGCGGCCCTGCCAGGTCATGTACGGCAGCACGACGAGGACGGGCTGATGGCCCTTGCCCTGCACCGGGACCGGCACCTGCGTGACGTGGCTTCCGCGCCGTGCTGCGAGCAGGTAGACGCCGCTGCTGCCACGCGGCGCATGGATGTTGAGGGCGAACTTCGTCTTGCGCCCACTGCCGCGGATGACCCCCGGCTCGCCGAGCCGCCGGATCGTCCACGTGTACGGCTTGCCGCGCGCGTCGACGAAGGCCTGCATCAGCGTTCCGGCCTTCGGTGGGATGAACGGCGGCTGCACCGCGATGTGGCGGACCGTCACCCCGCCGCGGCCGGCGAAGTGCGTGCCCGGGCTGAACGCGGGCCTGCCGGTGCCGTCCATCGGCGGCGTCGAGCCGACGTTGCCCGCATGGTCGCGTGCCTGTGCGACGGCGACGTACGTCCCGTCCGGCACCGGCTGGCCGGCATCGTCCGTGCCGTCCCAGTCGCGCTCCTTGGCGGCCGTCCCGAGCGGGAGCGTGCGCACCAGCTTGAACGGCCGCACGTCGGTGCGGAAGATCAGCAGCTTGCGGTCCACGCCCGCCGCGACGACCTTGATCTGCACGCCGCCGTCGCGGTCGTTCGGGAGGTACTCGGGGACCTGGCCGCTGCTGGGCCCGATCGCCACCACGAGTGGGCGCGGAGGCTTGTCGTCGATCGTGATCGGAGCCGACAGGAACACGGCGCGTCCCTCGCGCCGCAGCGTGACGCGCACGGTGTAGAGGCCGTCGGGCACCACGCTGCCCTCGTCGTCGCGGCCGTCCCACACCAGGCGGATCCGCTGCCGCGCGGCGAGATGGCGGTCCTCGGCGAGCGAGCGGACAGCGCCGCCGGTCGTCGACGATGTCCACCGATACGCCGTCGGCCTTCTTCAGGAAGAAGCTCGATCGGCGACCGGTCCTTGCGCCCGTCGCCGTTGGGGCTGATGATCGCGCCGCGCCGGAAGCCCTTGACGACCGAGGGCTCGTTCTTCAGCCGCTGGGCGACGAAGAACGCGCCGAACGTCGGCGGCGACGAGCACCGCCGAAGAGCCGCCGTCGCCGCGGCGTGTCACGCGCCGCAGCTCCACCAGCGAGGCGTTGGGCACCTCGTCGCCGCCGGCGTTCTCCCCGCGCGCGTGCGCGAGCGCAGGCGCATCGAGCCGCGGTGGCAGACCACAGCGCCGGAAGCGGCTCGGCGCGCACGTCGTCGAGCCCTGCTGCATCCGCGGCCCTGCTGGGCGAACGACTCGCCGCCGGGGAAGGCGAAGGCCGGATCGGCCGTGATGAGGCGGCGAAGCCCTCGGGGTCCTCGCGCTGCGACCTCGTCGAAGAACCGGTCGGTCCAGTCGCCGCAGTCGGTCTCCGCAGAGCGCGCGTCGACTCGGCTCGAGGCCGATCGCCGCGGCGACGATGTCGGCCGTCTCCGGCGCGCGCGAGGGGGGCACCACAGGGCGCAACCGGCACTCGCGCCGGCAGCCGCCGGCCAGCGCCTGCGCCTGCCGCGGCCCGATGGGCGAGAGCGGGACAGGCAGGTGGCCCTGGAAGCGGCGCGCGGTTGTAGGCGTCTCGCCGTGGCGAGCGAGCCAGATCACGCGCTGCTCCACGGTGTCGGCGCGCAGCCCCAGGCGCAGCGTCTCCAGCGAGAGCACGTCGTCGGGCGCGATGTTGCCGAGGTTGACTTCGCGGCCGAAGCGCGCAGGAACCAGACCTGCTGCTCCTTCCGCGGCGCCTCGAACAGCACCTGCTCGACGTCGACCGCGTGGACGATCTCGTCGATCAGGCCCATCCGCACCTCGCCGTCGGGCCGGAAGATGCCCGCCGTGCCGGTCTCGCGCGCCTCGGTGATGACCTTCCACGCGCCCGCCTCCAGCTCGGCCTCGATCTGCTCCACCCACGCGGTAGGGCGCCATGATGCGCGCCGGCGTCCTTGGAGCCGACCTCGCAGAACACCATGAACTCCGGCGCCAGCGCTGCGATCAGCTCGAGCTTGCGCTCGTGCGCCAGCGCGATCGTGCCGTCGGTGACCTCGACGTGGCGGAGCCCGAGCTCGCGCAGCCAGGCGATCGAGCCGTCGATGCGGCCGTGCGCAGCGCGATCTCGGTCAGCGTGCCGCCGAGCACGACCGGGATGCCGTGGGCGCGGTAGCGGGCGAGCTTGGGGTCGAGGTTGGCGGTGACCAGCGCGGTCCCCACCCGAGCTTGACGAGGTCGACGATGGGCCCGCGACCTCGATCATGCCCTCGGCCTGCGCGACCGAGAGGCCCTTGTCGAGCACGTGGGTCAGCCCCGCTCGCGCGGCTTGGAA
>CAWCEB010000180.1:0-27682 GCA_963794105.1 uncultured Actinomycetes bacterium
TTCTGTGGTGCCTCGTTCGTCATCTCTCGAAGCTGTACTCGGACGAGTTCCCGGAGCTCCTCGAGATCGAGCTCGCCGACCGAGACCTTCGACGAGCTGCTCGAGCTCGGCCGAGCCGAGGTCGTCGCCTACGGCGGCGGCCACACGGAGAGCGACGCCGTCCTCTGGATCGCCGACGCCGGAGTCCTGCTCTCTGCCGACCTCGTCGTGATCGACAGCCACGCGTGGGTGGGCGACGGCAACGTCCCCAGCTGGCGCAGCATCCTGAAGTCGCTCGAGGGGCTCGACCCCGAGGTCGTCGTCCCCGGCCACGGACCGGTCGGCACCGGCGACGACATCGCGCTCGTCGACGACGGGGAAGAACCGAGTCCGTGAGCGCGTCGAGGACGCGGTAGACGATGTACTCCTCGACGTCGCTGCTGTGGTCGGCCAGGCGCGTCTTTGCCTCGTCGAGATGCTTGCACGACCCCGGTCGCACGGTGACGAGGGAGTCGCCCGAGATGTAGCAGTGCACCTCGACCGGCAGCACGTCGTGGTCGACCTGATGCATCCCGTAGAACACGAGCAGCACGTAGTCGCCGTATTCGTCGAGCTTCGGGCGCTGGTCGAAGTGCAGCGTGTCCTCGATCGCCAGCTCATGCCAGCCGAACAGCTCGCCGGCGCGGCGGATGGCGTCGGCCGGCGGAGCCACCAGGTCGAGCCAGAAGAAGTGGCCCGCCTTGCGCAGCTCGGCGATGCGCGGTTCGTCGACGCTGTCGAGAAGCTGCACCGCGGGGATTGTGGTCCTCGCGGTGGACGGGATCGTGGTGCGTGCTGTGCGGGCTTTGCGTGACCTTGGTGGCGTGCAGCGCGGTTCGCTTGGGCGGGCGCTCCGCGGTGGTTGCCGTCATTGAGGGAGAGGGTGAACCGCCCGCGCCCGTTGTGAGCGCGTGGTGCGGCCCGTCGCGCTCGATGCGCCGCGCGACATTGGGGTCTGACCCTTTTGTCCCTCACCGCGCGCCCGGGCCCCCAACGTCGTAATAGTTACGACGCTGGGGGCCCACGCGCACGAGTCCCGCACCCCAACTGAGAATGAGGGGTCAGACCCCAGAAACCGCTACGCCGCGATCGACTCCGGCGCCGGTGTCGCCGGCAGCGGGGCGACGTCGGCAGCCTCCGCCTTGCGCTTGGGCTCGATCAGCACGAACGCCAGGATCGCGCCGACGAGCGCGACGGCGGCGCCGACGCGCAGCCCCTGATTGAGGGCATAGACGAAGGCGTCCTGCAGGGCGCCCGCGGTGCGGCCGGTCGCGTCGACGCCCGCGCCCGCGCCGAGCGAGTCGGCGAGCTTCGAGCGCGCCGAGTCCGACAGTCCCGGCAGCAGCTGGCCGAGCCGGTGGCTGCCCAGCCCGCTGATCAGCGCGCCCATCGCGGCCACGCCGAAGGAGCCGCCGACCATCCGGCTCATCGACAGGATCCCGGAGGCGACGCCGGCCTTGCTCTGCTCGACCGAGTTCATCGCGGCGGTGCTCATGGGGGACATCACGAGGCCCATGCCGAAGCCCATCAGCACGAACGCCCCCGCCAGCGAGGCGTACGGAGTGTCGACGACCAGGTGGCCCTGCCAGAACAGCGAGCCCGCGACCATGAGCAGGCCGCCGGTCATCAGCGGGCGCGGCCCGATGCGATCGGTCAGGCGGCCCGCGATCGGCCCGGCGAAGACGATCACCGCGGTCGACGGCAGGAAGCGGACGCCCGCCTGCAGCGGCGAGTAGCCCTTGATGTTCTGCATGTACAGCGCGATGAAGAAGAACATCGCGAGCATCGCGAAGCTGACGATGAAGGCGACGACGTTGGCGCCCAGGAACGAGCGCGACCGGAAGAAGCTGAAGTCGACCATCGGGTAGCGCGAGTGCATCTCGATCAGCACGAACGCGGCGAGAGCAACCGCAGCGGTCACGAACAGGCCCACGATGCGCGCCGAGCCCCAGCCCCAGGAGTTGGCCTCGACCAGCGCCAGCACGAGCGCGGAGAGCCCGACCGTGATGGCCGCCACGCCCGGGATGTCCACCGACGGCGGCGCGGTCTCGTCACGCGACTCGTGCGGTGGCGAACAGCGTCACCACGACGGCGACCGACCGCGACCGGCAGGTTGAGGAAGAAGATCGACTGCCAGGAGACGTTCTCGACCAGGAAGCCGCCGACGACGGGGCCGATCGCGAGCGCGAGCGCGCTGACGCCGGCCCACGTGCCGATGGCCTTGCCGCGCTCTGCGGCGGGAAGGCGTTGGAGATGATCGAGAGGGTGCCGGGCATCATGAACGCGGCGCCCATGCCCTGGAACGCGCGGCCCGCGACCAGCCAGGCCTCGCTCTGCGAGAAGCCGATGAAGGCGCTGGAGGCGGCGAACACCACGACGCCGAACAGGAACATCCGCCGGCGCCCGAAGAGGTCGCCCAGGCGCCCGCCGGTGACCAGCAGGACGGCGAAGGCCAGCGTGTACGCGTTCACGGTCCACTCGAGGCCGGAGACCGTCGCGCCGAGATCCTCCTGGATCGACGGCAGGGCGACGTTCACGACGGTGTTGTCGAGCATCACCATGAACAGCGCGAAGCACATGGCGGCGAGCGTCCACCAGCGGCGGTTGCCCTCGTTGAGTCGGAATCGGTCGGTCATGCACGGTCCTTCGAATACGGGAGGTCGGTCAGCGCGGCCATGAGCGCGGCGCGCTGATCGTCGGAGAGGGTGGTGGCGAACGCTTCGAGGCCTTGAAGCCGGGCCGTCACGATCTGGTGGACGACCCACGGCCCTTGTCGGTGAGGCGCACGCGCTTGACGCGCCGGTCGTCGGGATCCTCGAGGCGGGTGAGGAGTCCGCGGCGCAGCAGTCCGTCGACGGTGCGGCTCGTCGCCGGGAGCGAGAGCCCGAGGCGCTCGGAGAGCTCCTTGACGGAGACCTCCTCGACGCAGTCGTCGAGCATGCCCAGCGTCTTCATCTGGGTCATCGTCAGGCCGAGCTCGTCGAGCATGCGGAACATCTGCTGCGAGCTGCCGCGCATCAGGTGCGACCACAGCTCCAGCAGCTCGCCGGCGAGTTCATGCGGCTCACAGCAGTTACTTGCACGCAAGCAAGTATTGCGCGGAAGGCAATGATTGCAAGTGTGAGTTAGTTCGAGCGCGGAACTCGACCATGCTGACCCGGCGCAGCTGCTTGGCCTTCGCGTTCCAGGCGTAGGTGCGGTGCGCGCGCGCGACGGGCAGCACAGCGTGTCGCCGGCCGCGTAGACCGGCTCGCGCACAGACGAGGTTGTGGGCGCTGTTGACCTTCAGCGTGGCGCGATACAGCCGCTGGTTGCGCATCACGACCTTCAGGTCCGAGCCCGTGGTGCCGTCGGTCGACAGCACGTAGACGGCGACCGCGCCGGCGGCGCCGCCGGTCATCACGCGCACGAGCGCGTCGGACTTGCTGTCGCCGGTCACGTCGGCGAAGACGGGGAGGGCTCGACGAAGCCGCGCCCGCTGCGCAGCATCGACTTCACGTCCGCGCTGGTCTTCGCGTCCGCGAGCAGCTTCTTCTTGAACAGGGCCTGCGGCTCCTGCGCCGCTGCGGGGGCGGCGAGCGCCAGGACCAGGGTGAGTGCGTAGGGCCTACGCATGACCGCCAAGGCTACGGCTGAAGCAGGTCGTTCTGCGCGCTCGGTCGCTTCGTGCCGACCGTGAGCTTCGCCGCGCGGATGCTGTTGCCGTCGACGTGCACCGAATAGGTGCCCTCGGCGAGGTCCGCCTTCAGCTGGCCGGTGTCGCGCGGGTTGATCGGCCCGGTGCGGCCGCTTGAAGCCGGCCGCGCCCGAGTTGATCTCGACGGTGAGCTGCTGCGACGCGCCCGTCTCGTTGGTGACGATCAGGGTGATCGGGCCCGCGCCGAACTTGCGCGGCGACACCGAGACGGCGTGCTTGGCGATCGACGCCGTGACGACGATCGGCGCCGCCGGACGCGGCTCGTTCTTGTAGTCGGTGCCGCCGCCGCAGCCAGCGACCATCACGGCCGCAAAGGCGAGGCAGGTCACGACCTGTGCGCTTGCACTCCTCATCCCGTTGCCCGCACGTCCTCCGCGGGTGGCGGAACCCTACTAGCTGGCGACGCGTTCGGCGTCGATTGCCCGGAGGTCGCGCTGCAGCTCCGCCCAGGCCTCGGTCTCGGCGTCCTCGTAGTCGCTTCCCTGCAGGTCGCGCAGGGAAGCGCTGTACCGGCTCCATGCCTCACGCTCGCGCTCACGGAGCGCGGCCTCGAGGTTCGGGGCGACGGTGGCCATCGGTGGGACGACTCCTACCCGCATGGAGGTCGGAGAAATCGCGCAATGCCCGCTGCATGCCGTCGGGGCGTGGTGGGAGAGTTGGAGGTTCGCCATGGATCCGAGTCGCTCCCCTCGCCACCGCCGAGTTCCTGGTCGTCGACACGGAGACCAACGGGCTGGGCGGAGATCGCTGCGAGCTGACGGAGATCGGCGCCGTGCTCGTCGGCGGCGGCGAGCTGCATGACCGCTGGGAGACGCTCGTGGCCGCGCCGACGCCGCTGTCGCGCGGGATCCAGCGGTTCACCGGCATCACGCAGGCCATGGTCGACCAGGCGCCCCGCGCCGAGGACGTGCTGCCCGAGCTCGCGCGGCATGATGGAGGGCAGGGTGCTGGTGGCGCATTCGGCGTCGTTCGACCGGCGCGTGCTGCGCCAGGCGTTCGAGCGCTCCGGCTTCGCGTGGCCCGCGCCGCCGGTGCTGTGCACGGTCGCGCTCGCGCGGCGCTTTGCGCCGCTGGTGCGCCAGCGCAAGCTCGCGGCGCTCGCGGGCTCGCTGGGGATCGACGTGGAGGTCCAGCACCGCGCGCTCCCGACGCAGAGACCTGCGCGCGCGTCTTCTGCGCGCTGTTCGCGCGGCTGTGCGCGGCCGCCACGACGATCGAGGACGCGCTCGCCGCCACGCGCCCGGCGCGGCCGCGGCGCGTGCGCGCGGGCGGCACCGACGGCGGGCGCTCGCTGCGCGGCGCGCGCAAGCGCCGGCCCGACGTGAGCGGGCTGCCCGACGAGCCGGGCGTCTACATCTTCCGCAACGCGAGCGGCCAGCCGCTGTACGTCGGCAAGTCGGTCACGTTGCGCACGCGCGCGCGGGCGCACTTCGCGCCGTCGTCGGCGTCGACGGACTGGGCGATGCAGGCCGAGCTGGTCGATCATCGCGCGACGCGCTCGGAGCTCGGCGCGCTGCTGCTCGAGCGCCGGCTGATCCGCGAGCTGCGCCCGCCGGGCAACGTGCGCATCAAGCACGAGGACCGCGTTCGTCTACCTGCGCTGCCGCTTCGACATCGCGTTCCCGGTGCTCGAGGTCTCGCCGCAGCCGGCGGCCGGCCACGCGGTGAACATCGGCCCGTTGCGCGGTCGCCACCTCGCGGCCGAGCTCGTCGAGCAGCTCAACTCGCTGTTCAGCCTGCGCCACTGCGGGCGCAAGCTGCCGCGGCGCGAGCAGCCGTCGGCCTACGGCCAGATGGGGCGCTGCCTGTCGCCGTGCCTGCACGACCTGGATCCGAACGTCTACCGCCGCAGGCTCGACGACGCGCTCGGGCTGTTCACCGCCGGCGGCGACGCGGCGGGCGCGGTGCTCGCACACGTCGACGAGCAGATGCGGGCGGCCGCGCGCGAGGAGCGCTTCGAGCGCGCTGCCTGGCTGCGGCGCCGGCGCGAGCGGCTCGCGGTGCTGCTGGTCGAGCTCGACGGCGTGCTGGCGGCGACGCACGCGCGGCCGCGGCTCGTGCTGGCCGAGCATCCGCGCGGCGGCGCGTGGGACGCGTTCTGGCTCGTCGGCGGGCGGATCGCCGACTGGGGTCCGCTCGACGGCCGCCGGCGACATGGCGCGCGCGGACCCGCGAGGCGCTGCGCGCCGGCGACGGCACCGGCCATCGACCTGGCTCGCGCCGCAGGACGTCGAGGACATGCGGACCGTCGGCACGTGGCTGGCGTCGCACCCGCTGACGCGCCGAGCTGCGCTGTCGCCGGCGCCGAGCGACGACGGCGCTAGCTGCCTTCCTGGGCGAACGGCAGGTCGACGACCTGGGCGCTGACGCCGCCGGCGTCGAGCACGTCGCCCGGCTGCGCCTCCCGTCGCACGAGCGCGAGCCGACGGTGCCGAAGCGCGGCGAGTCGCGCGACGCTCGTGAGCCGGCCGACCTCGCGCTCGCCCAGCCGCAGCTCGGTGCCGGGCTGGACCTGTTCGCCTAGCCGCAGGCCGCGCAGGTGGCGGTTGGGCTTGCCGCGCCAGTGCAGCCGCGCGACCGTCTCCTGGCCGACGTAGCAGCCCTTCGTGAAGCTGACCGCGCGCTCGTTGAGGCCGGCCTCCTGCGGGATGACCGAGTCGTCGAGGTCGACGCCATAGCGCGGGCGGCCGTGCTCGATGCGCAGCACGTCGGCCGCGGCCTCGTCGATCGGGACGGCGCCGGCCTCGGTGAGCGCGGCGCGCACGCGGTCGGTGTCCGCGCTGTCGCAGACGACGTCGATGCCGGCGTCGGTGCGGATCAGCAGGACCGCCGCGCCGCCGATCTCGCCAGGCGCGTTGGCGTGCTCGGACTGAGGGGACTGGCCCCTCAGTCCGGCGAGTCGTCGGCCTCGGGCCGATGAGCGACAGCAGCCCGCGCTCGAGCGTGCGCTTGTGCAGCTCGCAGTCGAAGCCGACCTTGAACCGGCGCAGCGCGTCGAACAGGGCCTGCAGCGCCGGGCGCTCGCAGAGGAGCAGCAGCTCGTCGGGGGCGTCGATCACGCGCAGGTCGGCGAGCATCTTGCCCTTGTGCGTCAGCAGCGCGGCGTAGCAGCCGCTGCCGGGGGTCAGCGCCTCGATCTCGTTGCTGACCTGCCCGTTGAGGAACGCCTTGCCTCCGGCCCGGTCAGCGCGAGCTTGCCGCTCTCGGAGCGGTCGACGAGGGCGGCGCCCTCGGTCATGGCTGCGTAGGGAGTCCATCGAGGCCAATCGTACCGAGCGCCTTGAAAACAAATTTCGTTGTGACTAAATTTGAATTGTGCCGATAACACGGGACGACATGCAGATCTCGTCCGCCGTCGAGGACTACGCGAAGGCGATCTACGCGCTCGAGGAGCGCGCGGACGGCTGCGCGGTCACGACGAACGCACTCGCCGAGCGCCTGGGCGTGACGGCCGCGTCGGCTTCGGCCATGGTCAAGAAGCTCGATTCGATGGGCCTGGTCACGCACCGGCCCTACAAGGGCGTGCAGCTGACCGCCAAGGGCTCCGCGATCGCGCTCGAGGTCATCCGCCACCACCGCCTGCTCGAGGCGTACCTGAGCGAGTCGCTCGGGGTGCCGTGGGATCGCGTGCACGACGAGGCGGAGGTGCTCGAGCACGTGCTGTCCGAGGAGCTCGAGGAGCTGATCGCGGCGAAGCTCGGCAACCCGACGCACGATCCGCACGGGGATCCGATCCCCACGCGCGACGGGCTGATGCCCGACGAGCCGACCGTCAGCCTGCAGGCGCTGGGTGCCGGCGACTGCGGCACGTTCGTGCGGATCTCCGACTCCGATCCGGAGATGCTGCGCTACCTCGCCGCGCTCGGGATCGCCCCGGGCGACGACTTCGAGGTCATCGAGAAGCAGCCGTTCGACGGGCCCGGTCTTCGCGCGCTTCGCAGGCGAGGTCCACGTGCTCGGCGGCTCGCTCGCACGCGCGATGAGGGTGGAGCTGTGAACCCGCCGCCTCCCGCCGGCGAATTCGCCCTTCCGTCGCCGACCGCGCTGCAGCGCGTGCGCCAGCGCCGCGGGCTGGGCTCGGTGCTGCCGCTGCTGGGCCCGGCGTTCGTCGCGTGCATCGCCTACGTCGATCCCGGCAACTTCGCGACGAACATCGCCGGCGGCGCGAAGTACGGATACCTGCTGCTGTGGGTGATCGTCGTGGCGAACCTGATGGGCATGCTGATCCAGAACCTCTCGGCGAAGATCGGCATCGCCACCGGGCGCAATCTCCCGGAGCTGTGCCGCGAGCACTTCCCGCGCAGCGCCAGCTTCGGGCTCTGGGTGCAGGCGGAGCTGATCGCCATGTCGACGGACCTCGCCGAGTTCGTCGGCGCCGCCATCGCGCTGAACCTGCTGTTCGGCGTGCCGCTCTTCGTCGCCGGGTTGATGACCGCCGTGGTCGCGTTCGCCGTCCTCGCGCTGCAGACCCGCGGGTATCGGCGCTTCGAGGTGGCGATCGCCGGGTTCCTCGCGGTCATCCTGCTGGGCTTCCTCTACGACACGCTGCGCATCGGCTTCGACGCGCGCGGCGCGCTGGGCGGCTTCGTGCCGTCGTTCGACGGGTCGGATTCGGTGCTGCTGGCCACCGGCATCCTCGGCGCGACCGTGATGCCGCACGTCATCTACCTGCACTCCGCGCTGACGCAGAAGCGGATCAAGCTCGAGAACGACGCCGAGCGCCGCGAGCTGCTGCGCTTCAACCGCATCGACGTCACGATCGCGATGGGGCTCGCGGGCATCGTGAACATGGCGATGCTGATCATCGCCGCGTCGCTGTTCCATGGCTCGGGCACCGACGTCGAGTCGATCGAGAGCGCGCACGCCGGCTTCAAGGAGCTGGCGGGCGGCGGCGCGGCGCTCGCGTTCGCGATGGCGCTGATGGCCTCCGGCTTCGCATCGTCGAGCGTCGGCACGTACGCCGGCCAGGTCGTGATGCAGGGGTTCATCGACCGCAAGATCCCGCTGCTCCTGCGGCGGCTGATCACGATGACGCCGGCGCTGATCGTGCTCGCGCTCGGCCTCGACGCCTCGCGCTCGCTGGTCATCAGCCAGGTCGTGCTGAGCTTCGGCATCCCGTTCGCGTTGGTCCCACTCGTCCTGCTGACGCGCCGGCGCGACGTCATGGGCGCGCTCGTCAACCGGCGCATCACGACGATCGTCGCGTCGGTCGTTGCGGCACTGATCGTCGGGCTGAATGTCTTCCTGCTCGCGCAGACGTTCGGCATCGCGTAGGGCGAGCTAGGGTTCAGGCCATGGGCCTGGCCGACACGTTCCAGCAGATCGTCGACTCGCTGCCCGACGACTGGACCGACCTCGAGCTCGACGTGCGCATCTTCGACGAGAAGCGCTACATGGACGCGGCCGTGTACATGGTCACCTGCAACGCGCAGCCGTACTCCAAGCACGACTGGCACTGGCGCGTGCTGGTGGCGCACCGGTTCGGTCATGCGGCCGCGGCGCCGGCGGTCCATACGTCGCTGAAGCTGCTCGACGAGGCGGGCATCGACGGCGAGATCGCGCTGCGCGAGGCGCGAACCGGCCGCGTCGAGATCGTGCAGACGTGGGGCCGGCCCGAATCGGTGCGCCAGGAGTTCCGGCGCATCCGCGCGCAGTAGGCGTGTCGTGGCACGCGTCGCACTGCGCATCCCGGACCTGATGCTGCATTCGCGCGTGCTCGAGGTGCTCAAGCAGGGCGGCCACGAGATCGTCGGCGCGGATCCCGACGTGCTCGTCGTCGACGTCATGGAGGTCGACGCGGACGACATAGGGGCTCACCCGCCCGCCCCGGTGCTCCTGGGCGTCTTCGCGCACACGCAGCCAGAGGTTCGCGAGCGCGCGCTCGCCGCGGGCTTCGACCTGGTCGTCCCGCGCTCGCGCATGGTGCGCGAAGGGGCCGAGCTTGTTTCTCGCCTGAGCACCGGTTGACCGTGTAGCGTCCGGCGCCATGTCCGTGACGCTCGACGCGCTCCAGAAAGTCCCGTTCCTCGCCCACGTCCCACGCAAGAACCTCGACGGGCTCGCCCAGACGATGGCCGACCGTGAGGCGTCGCCCGGCAAGGAGATCGTCAGCCAGGGCAAGGGTGGCGTGGCGTTCTTCCTGATCCTCGAGGGTCAGGCGACCGTGATGGTCGACGGTGAGGAGCGCCGCACCCTCGGCCCCGGCGACCACTTCGGCGAAATCGCACTGATCGCGCCCGATGTCCCGCGCACGTCGACCGTGCGAGCGGACAGCGACATGCGCCTCGCCGCCCTGACGGCGTGGAACTTCAAGCCCTTCGTGCTCCAGAACCCGGACGTCGCCTGGGCGCTCCTGGAGGTCATGGCCAAGCGCTTCGCGGCGACCCCGCACGCGTAGCCCCGTTTCCGGCCGCGCCCCGGCGCGGGCGGGCCCGCAGAGCAACAGTCCTAGCCGCGTTTCACGAAGCGCCCGTCGAACGCTCGCGCCACATCGGGCGGGTGCTTGACGAGGCCGGTGCGCGGCTCCCACGCCGCCCAGGCGCGCAGGCGCACGGGGTCGAGCGCGCCATAGGTCTGGAGGGTGCCCTGGAAGTCGGGGCCGAGGCGGTCGAGGTCGGCAGCGACGGTCGTCCGGCGCAGGCTGGGGACGGCGGTCGTGAGCGCCTGCACGGCGGACTCGGGGTCGATGTAGGCCTCGCGGTAGCCCCGCTGCAGCGCGGCGACCGCGCCGCGCACGGAGCCCTCGTCGTCGGTGATCGTGGAGCGCAGGGTCGCCAGGACGAGCTCCGGGTACTCGGGCGCGCCCGGCGTTGCCTCGGTCGCGCGGCGCAACCGCACCGGGCGTAGCCCGGGAACCGGCCGTGCGACGATCGCGAGCACGCCGACGACGTCCTCGCCGCGTTCGCGGGCGATCGCCAGGTCGTGGATGTCGAGCACGGCGAGCCCCGACGGGGCGGAGGCCAGCGCGCGGGCGGGGTCTGGCGAGGGAGTGGGGTGCAGCAGCACGCCCTCGGCTTCGTCGAAGCCGCGCTCGACGGCGAGGTAGATCCCGGCGTGCGCGGCGCCCGGTTTCGCCAGGGCGAGCGTGACGTCGCGCCCCGAGCGGTCCGGCGCGGCCCCGCCGCAGCCGGCAAGCACGATTGCGGCCGCGAGCAACGGCGGGAAACGACGCATCAGGCGCGAATCCTAGAATCGCGCCGCCTCATCAACCAAAGGAGACGCCACATGGAAGACCGCGGCCCGTCCGCATACGCCGCTGAGCTGCTCGGCACGCTGCTGCTGGTGCTGTTCATCGGATCGATCCTGTCCACCGCCGCCGGATTGGGCGTGACCGACTTCGCCGTCATCGGCCTGCTGCACGTGTTCGTGCTCGGCATGCTCGTGGCGACGCTCGGCGGCACGTCGGGCGCACACTTCAACCCGGCGGTGACGATCGCGCTGGCGGCCATCCGCAAGATCAAGCCGCCGGACGCGGCGATCTACATCTGCATGCAGCTGATCGGCGCGCTGCTCGGCGCCCTGATCGTGAAGCTCATCTACAAGGACGAGGGGCACGGCAGCTACGGCGCGACCAGCGTCAGCGAGAAGTTCCTGCAGGGCAAGAACCTGTCGGGGATGTTCGTCGAGCTGATCGGGACATTCGCCCTGATGTGGGCGATCATGGGCGTCGCGGTGAACGTCCGCGCCGAGAAGGCGTGGGCGCCGTGGGTCATCGGTGGCACGCTGGGCGCGATGGTCATGTGCTTCGGCGCGCTGACCGGCGCGGGCTTCAACCCGGCGCGCTCGTTCGGACCGGACGTCGTCGCGGGCGGCACCGACTGGAGCCAGCTGATCGTCAGCTACACCATCGGGCCGATCGTCGGCGCGCTCCTTGCGGCCGTCGCCTACACGGCGATCGCCCTGCGCGAGCAGGAGGCACTCTTCGGCGGCCGCCTGGTCGACACCGACGTCCCGCCGGGCCGGCTGGCCGGCGAGGTCGAGGCGCTGGAGACGCCGGGCGAGCGCCCGGAGGACAAGCTGAGCTGAGACCTCGGGAAGGGGCCACGGACGGCAGCGCGCGGGCCTCCGACGGGAGGCCCGCGCGAGACTTGCGATCGGGCGTCGCTCCACCGTAAGCTCGCCCCACGTGGCTGGAATTCGGGCATGGAGCGCTCGATCGGCCGGGGTGCTCGCGGTCCTGGTGGTGGCCATGGTGCCCGCGGCGCAGGCCGCGGGGCCGGGTGAGACAGTGCTCGTCTCGCGCCCGAGCGGGCTCGGCCCGCTCGACCCGGGGCTCTTCGCGTGGAACAGCTCGGGGCACTCGAATCTGTACCCGGGCGACACCGAGGCCGACATCACGGCGGACGGGCGCTACGCCGTGTTCATCACGCGCGCCGACGGGCTCGTGGGCGGAGAGGACCCGGGGCCGCAGCGCATCCTGCGCAAGGACCTCGACACCGGCGCCACGCTCGTCGTCGACGCAGGCGCGAACGACTCGTCCACGGACCCCGGCATCAGCGACGACGGCCGCTTCGTGGTCTTTTCGTCGTACGCGTCGAACCTCGCCACCGCCGACAGCTCGCGCGATCCCGACGTGTTCGTCAAGGACCTGGCGGACGGCACGGTGCGGTTGCTGTCCTCGTCGGCCGACGAGGACTCTCCCATCAGCGTTCTGCACCCTGCGATCTCTGGCGACGGCAGCAAGGTCGCGTTCGCGACCGCCGGCGCGCTCGATGCCACGAACGACACGAACGGGAAGTTCGACGTCTACGCCGTGAACACGGATGGCTCGGGAAGCCCGCAGATCGTGTCGGCAACAGCGGCAGGGGCAGCCGGCAACGGAGACTCTGCAGGGCCCTCGATCTCCGACCTCGGGACGCGCGTGGCCTACATCTCGAGCGCCAACGACCTCGCGGGCACCGACACCGACACGCTCTCCGACATCTACGTCCGCGACCTGGGCGCGGCCGACTCGGTGCTCGCGAGCGCGCAGGACGGGCTGACGCTGGGCACAGGCGCCGGCGGCGTGCAGGACGGGGAGATCTCCGGCGACGGTTCGCGCGTGGTGTTCACCTCGACCGCATCGGTCTATGTGAGCGGCGCCGACAGCGACACGAAGGCCGACGTGTGGCGCCGCACGCTGGCGACAAGGGCCAACGCGCTCGTCTCCGTGTCGGACACCGAGACGAACTCCGACGAGGCCGCGTACGGCGCGGCCACGGATGCGACCGGAGCGCGTGTGGCGTTCACCACGGCTTCGACGAACGTCGGCGGTGCGAACAACGGCAACGACCTCTACGTCCGCAACGTCGCCTTGGGCGAGACGAAGGTGATCACCGACGGCGCAGAGGGGATCGTCGGGGCGACACTGACCCACGGCCTCGGCGAACGCGTGCTGTTCGGCGCGAACGGCGTCCTCCCGGATGGGCCGACCCCGGAGGCCGTGCACACGGCGCCGATCCTCGGCGGCCCGCTGCAGCTGGTATCCGTGCCGGCTTCGGGGACGCCGCTGCAACCCGGGCTGACCGACACGCCGGAGGCGAACTTCACGCCGGAGAATCACCGGGTGAGCGCGGACGGCCGCTACGTCGTCTTCTCGAGCCGGGCGCCGGCGCTCGGCGGCCCCTCCGACCGCCAGGTCTGCTTCCGGCGGGACGTGCACACCGGTGAGACGCTCCTGGTGTCGCCCGTGCAGAACGGGCCGGTGACCTGCTTCACGTCGAGCATCAGCTCCGACGGCGCCAAGATCGCCTTCGTGACCGACGCTGCGCTCGACGTGGCCGACAGCGGCAACGACTCCGATGTGTACGTACGCGACATCACGACGGGGGCGATCACGTTCGCGTCGCGAGCGGACACCGCGACCGGTGCGAACTCCGACGGCACCATCTACGACGCCGAGCTGAGCGCCGACGGAGCGCACGTCGCGTTCTCGGCAAACGCCACGAACCTCGGCGCGCCGGGCGGCGGATTCCACGTCTACGAGCGCGACCTCGGCACGGCGACGACGTCTGTCGTCGACCGCACGACGGCGGGCGCGATCGGGACAGCGGGGACGTTCGATTCGACGGTCGGGATCGACGCGACCGGCCGCCGTGTCGCGTTTGCGACCGGCACCCAGCTCGACCCGGCGAAGGACACCGACGGCTACCCCGACGTGTACGTGCGCGACATACCGGCCGGGACGACGACGATCGCCAGCGTGCAGAGCGCCTCGCTCGGCGGAGCCAAGGGACGCTGGGGAGCCTCGCGCCGACGCTCAGCGGCAACGGCAACGTCGTTGCGTTCCTTGGCGGCTCGCCGAATCTCGATCCTGGCGCCGGTCCGATTGCCGTGACGTTCGAGGTGTTCGTGCACGACCTTGGCGCCGAGACCACCCGAATGGCCAGCGTGTCGCCGAGCGGGGTCGCGGGGGACTCCAACGCCTTCAATGCGGCGCTCGACGACAGTGGCGACGTGGTCGCGTTCGAGGCGAACGGATCGGGTGGCCCGTCGAATCTGAGCCCCCAGCTGGATCCGCTCACCACGGGCATCGTCGTGCGGCGGCTGTCGGCCAACACCACCTCGGTGGCGCAGGCCGGAGCCGTGGTGCCGCGCACCAACTTCGCGGGCCGTACGACCCACCCGTCGCTCAGCGCGGACGGCCGCTGCCTGGCGTTCTTCGCCGTCGGCCGCGGTCTGGTCGAGGGCGTGTCGCCGGACTTCGCCCAGGCATACGAACGGATCCTCGATGGCGACTGCACCACCCCGCCGCCGGCGTCAGGCGCGGGCGGCGGCCCGAGCGGGCAGTCGCCGAAGCCGCCGGTGCTCTCGCGCGTGTCGATGACACACCGCCGCTTCCGCGTCGGGCCCAAGCGGACAGCCGTGGCGGCCCGTCGCCGCAAGGCCAAGGTCGGGACGACGTTCCGCTTCACGATCAGCGATCCGGCAACCGTCACCATCCGCATCGACCAGCTGAAGAAGGGCCGGCGCTCTGGCAAGCGCTGCGTCAAGCCGACGCGCAGGCTTCGAAGGCACAAGGCGTGCACGCGCGCGCAGCTCAAGGGGACGCTCACGCGGCGGGCGTTGGCAGCCGGTGCTCGCAAGGTGGCGTTCAGCGGGCGCATCGGCCGGCGCAAGCTGGGGCCCGGCCGCTACCGCGCGACGCTGATGGCGACCGGTGTCACTGGCCTGAAGTCCGCGACGAGGACGCTGAGCTTCAGGATCGTGCGCTGAAGCGTCGCGCGCCGGTGCGTAGGCTTTGCCCTGTGCGTCGCCGCGTCACCTTCTCGCGCAACCTGACGCTGTCGCTGTCACGGACGTGCGTCAGCCACTGCAAGTACTGCGCGTTCGCCACGCACCGGCCGCACCTGCACGAGCCCGACGAGGTGGTCCGCCTGCTCGACGGCGCGACCCGCCGCCGCGTCAAGGAGCTGCTGGTCCTCACGGGCGACGACCCGGCGCACCATCCGGGCGTCGCCGAGAAGCTGCGCACGCTGGGCTTCGACGACTTCGTCGCCTACGTCGTGTGGTGCTGCGAGCGCGCGCTGGAGCGCGGCATCCTGCCGCACACGAACCTCGGAGCCCTGCCGCGCGAGGACCTGGCGAGACTGCGCGAGGTGACGGCGTCACAGGGCCTGATGCTCGAGTCGCTGCGCACCGACCTCGTCGCGCACCAGGGCTCGCCGACCAAGGACCCGGCGCTGCGGCTGCAGACGATCCGCGACGCGCAGGAGCTGCGGATCCCGTTCACGAGCGGCATCCTGGTCGGCATCGGCGAGACGCCGGCGGACCGCATCGCAGCGCTCGAGGCGCTCGCGCAGTTCGACCACCTCCAGGAGGTCATCCTCCAGAACTTCGTCCCGCACCGCCGCTACTACGGCGAGGAGCCGGCGGACATCGCCACGGAGGCCGCCGACGTCTACTGGCGCACGGGGGTAGGACAAAGGGCAGACCCCGATGTCACCCCCGTGGGCGACGGTGGTGACGATCGAGGACATGAAGGAGCTCGTCGCGGCGACGCGCGAGCTGATGCCCGGCGTGGGGATCCAGATCCCGCCGAACCTCGCGGACTGGTGGCCGGAGCTGGTGGAGGCCGGGGCGACGGACCTCGGCGGGCTGAGCGCCAACGGCGACCACATCTCCCCGGAGCATCCGTTCCCGTCGCCGCACCAGGTCCGCAAGCGCCTCGCGCAGGACGGGCACCACCTCGCCGAGCGGCTCTGCGTCTACGCGCGCTTCATCGATCCCGAGTGGCAGTCCCAGGGCGTGCTCGACGTCATCAAGACGCACTACTGGAGCTTCATCCCGCGCAGCGGCTCCGCGCGGCGCGAGCAGCGCGCGATCCGCAGCGACCTCGTGCCGGGCGCGATCGCCAAGGGCCGCGACGGGCTCGCGCTCAGCGCCGACGAGCTGACCGCGCTGTTCGCCGAGCACCGGCCCGAGGCGATCGAGGACATGCGCCAGGCCGCCGACGAGCTGCGCGCCGAGGTCGCGGGGGAGCGGTGACGTTCGTCGTCAACCGCAACATCAACGTGTCGAACATCTGCACCGTGGGCTGCGCGTTCTGCGGCTTCGGCCAGGGGCGGCGCTCGCCGGACGCCTACGAGCACTCCGAGCCCGAGTTCCGCGGCCGCGTGCGCGAGGCGATCGACTACGGCGCGACGGAGATCTGCATGCAGTCGGGCATCCATCCCGAGTGGGGCCTCGAGGACTACGAGCACTGGCTGCGCGTCGCCAAGGACGAGGCGCCGGCCATCCACCTCCACGCCTACTCGCCGATGGAGATCGCGCACATGGTCGACGTCAGCGGGCTTGCCCCCGCCGAGGTGTTCGCGCGCCTCGCGGCGGCCGGCCTGGACTCGACCCCCGGCACCGCGGCCGAGATCCTCGACGACGGCGTGCGCGGGCGCATCAGCCCGAACAAGCTGCCCGCCGCGCGCTGGGTGGAGATCATCGAGGCCAGCCACGCCGCCGGGCTGCGCTCGACGTCGACGGTGATGTTCGGCCACATCGAGGAGCCCTGGGAGCTGGCCGAGCACATGCGCGTCGTGCGCGAGCTGCAGGAGCGCACCGGCGGGATCACCGAGTTCGTCCCCTTGAGCTTCGTCCCGTTCCAGACGCTGCTCGGCCGCACGCACGGGATCGAGCCGATCGGCCGCGAGGAGAACCTCAAGCACACCGCGGTCTTCCGCCTGGCGCTCGGGCGCACGATCCCGAACGTGCAGGCCAGCTGGGTGAAGATGGGGCTCGAGGTCGCGACCGAGTCGCTGCGCTGGGGCGTGAACGACCTCGGCGGCACGCTGATGGAGGAGTCGATCACCCGCATGGCGGGCGGTGAGCACGGCGTGCGGCTGGATCCGCCGCAGCTGATCGGCGCCGCGCACGCTGCCGGCCGCCCGGCGGCCGAGCGCACGACGCTCTACGAGATCCGCAACCGCTTCCCGCTCGAGGTCGCCGCGGTCTGACCCTCGGTAGGGTCGACCGGTGGCGCGCGACCTCAAGCTCGGCCTGAACTTCGGCTATTGGGCAGGCGGCCCTCCGCCCAACGCGGTGGGGGGGCTGCAGGAGGCCGAGCGGCTCGGGTTCGACTCGTGCTGGACCGCCGAGGCGTACGGCAGCGACTGCCTGACGCCGCTGGCGTGGTGGGGATCGCACACCGAATCGATCAAGCTCGGCACCGCGCTCGTGCAGCTGAGCGCGCGGACGCCGGCGGCGACCGCGATGGCGGCGATGTCGATGGACCACCTCTCGGGCGGCCGCTTCATCCTCGGCATCGGCGTCAGCGGGCCGCAGGTCGTCGAGGGCTGGTACGGCCAGCCGTTCGCCAAGCCCCTGGCCCGCACGCGCGAGTACGTCGGCGTCCTGCGTGACATCTGGGCGCGCAAGGGCCCGGTCACCAACGACGGCGAGCACTACCCGCTGCCGCTGCGCGGCTCGGAGCTCGGCAAGCCGCTCAAGAGCTCGATCCATCCGCTGCGCGAGGACATCCCGATCTATCTCGGCGCCGAGGGCCCGAAGAACATCGCGCTCGCCGCCGAGCTGTGCGACGGGTGGCTGCCGCTGTTCTTCTCACCGCGCCACGAGGGCTTCTACCGCGACGCTCTCGCCGAGGGCTTCGCAGACGACCACCCACCCCGCCGCCGCAGCGCCGATGACTTCGAGATCGCCGCGACCGTCCCGTTCATCCCGACAGCCGACATCGAGGCCGGGGTGGACATGCTCCGGCCCATGTACGCGCTGTACTTCGGGGGCATGGGTGCCAAGAGCAAGAACTTCCACGCCGACGTCGCGGTCCGCATGGGCTTCGAGGGCGACGTCGCGCAGATCAAGGAGCTGTACTTGTCAGGCAAGAAGGACGAGGCCGCCGCGGCGGTGCCGCGCGAGCTGATCGAACAGCTCGCGCTGATCGGGCCCCCGGACAAGCTGCGCCACGACCTGGAGCCCTGGCGCGACTCGCTCGTCACGACGCTCCTGATCGGCGGCGACGCCGCGATGCTGCGCGCCGCCGCGGAGGTGGTGCTCGGATGAGCGGCGGCGAGACCGAGGCCATCACCGCCAAGGGGCTCGAGGAGCTCAAGGCGGAGATCGCGCGCCTCGAAGGCGAGGAGCGCCAGCGCATCGCCGAGCGGATCCTGCGCGCGCGTGAGCACGGCGACCTGTCCGAGAACGCCGAGTACCACGCGGCCAAGGAGGATCAGGCGCACCTCGAGACGCGAATCCTGCGGCTGCTCGCGCGGCTGCGCAGCGCGCGCGTGGTCGAGGTGCCCGCGGGCGGTGACGTCGTGGCGTTCGGCGCGACGGTCACGTTCGTCGACGAGACCTCCGGCAGGGAGCAGACCTTCACGATCGTCGGGACCACCGAGCAGGACCTCAAGGCCGGCAAGCTCAGCTCGGAATCGCCGATCGCCCGCGCGCTGGTCGGCGCGAAGGTGGGCGACGTCGTCGCGGTCGAGACGCCCGGCGGCGCGCGCGACATGCGCGTCACGAAGCTCGGCTAATCCTCGGCGGCGAAGGCCGCCGCGAGCTCGTCGCGGGAGTTGATGCCGAGCTTGCGGTAGACGTTGCGCAGGTGGTACTCGATGGTCTTCGGGCTGAGGAAGATCGCGGCGGCGGCCTCGCGCGTCGTCCTGCCCGCCGCGAGCAGGTGCGCGATCTGCAGCTCCTGCGGCGTGAGCTCGTCGAGCGTGCTCGCGTCGCGCCGCCGCGCGGTCTCGCCGGTCGCCGCGAGCTCCGCGGCGGCCTGGTCGGCCCACGATCGCGCGCCGAGGCGCTCGAAGGCGTCGAGGGCCGCGCGCAGCTGCTCGCGGGCCCGGACGCGCTGGCGCGCGCGGCGCAGGTGGGCTCCGTAGGCGAGCCGCGTCCGCGCGGTCTCGAAGACGTCGGGGGTCCGCGCGTGGTACTCCAGCGCCTGCTCGAACAGCCCCTCGCCAGCGCCAGGATCCGCCACCATCGCGCTCGCGCGTGCCGCGCGGGCCAGCGCCCAAGGCTGCCCCTTCGCCGCCGCTTCGGGCGCGAAGCTCGCGGCGGTCGCCTCCGCGTCCTCGCGCCGCCCGAGCCGCAGGTACGCATCGACCAGCTCGGGCGCGGGGGACACGTCGACGTCCGCGATCCCGCTCGCATGCAGCGTCTGTGCCTGCTCCTCGTGGTGGCCGACAGCGGCGTCCGGGCGCGCGAGGCCGAGCTCGAGGTCCCCGAGCGCCTGCTGCGACCAGGCGCTGAACAGGCGCAGGCCGAGCTCGTCGCTCAGCTCCGCCGCCTCGGCTGCGTGCGCGCGGCATGCGGCCTCGCGCCCCTGCCGGGCTTCGAGCCAGGCGAGCCCGGCGAGCGAGGCGGCGAGGTCCGCGCGCTGGCCGGTCTCGCGCGAGAGGCGGATGGCCTCGTCGTAGCTCGCCTCGGCCGCCGGCCAGCGGTCGGTGGTGGCCTGGTCGCGGCCGAGGTTCGCCAGCAGCGTGGGCAGCGCGCCGATCGCCGCCTGCGACCGGGCACGCTCGGACAGCTGCACGATCAGCGCGCGTCCGGCATCGGCCTCGCGCAGCCACAGCGGGCCGAACGCCCCCCAGACGAGCGACCGCGGGTCGTCGAGCAGCTCGCCGGACTGCTCCAGGAGCGCCACGGCGCGGTGGACCGCCGCCGCGCCGGTGTCGCCGGCGCCGTCGGCCACGAGCGCCATCCCGTGTGCCATCGCGGCGAAGAAGTCGGCGGCGCGCGACTCGTGCTGCTCGGCGATCGACACGGCCTGCTCGGCTGCCGCCAGCATCGCCTGCCGGTCGCCCGAGAACACGCAGGCCAGGACTGCCTCGGCGAGCATCGTGACCGCGAGCGCCGGATCGGTGCGGGCGATCTCGTCGGCTGCGGACATCGTCAGCCGGTAGCCGTTGGTCACGGGGCCGCGGCGCATCTCGACGAAGCCCTGCAGCAGGTCGATCCGGGCCGACAGCGACCGGTCGGGAGCGTGCGGCGCGGGCGTCGCCGAGCAGGTCGAGCGTGCGATCGGCGTCGCCGCCGAGCCAGGCTGCATCCGCCGCGGTGAGCAGGAGGCGCGCACGGTCGGCGTCGCCCTGGGCGAGCAGGGCGCCGCGCTCGAACGCGCTGGCGGCAACGCGGTAGGCGCTGCGCTTGCGGGCGCGTTCGCCGGCCTGCTCGAGCGCGCTCGACGCCGGCGCATCGGGGCCGATGGCGGCCGCGGCGAGGTGCCAGGCGCGGCGGTCGGCGTCGCGGTCCGGCAGTGCGTTGGCGATCGTGGCGTGCGCGTCCCGGCGCTCGCTCGCGGACGCATCGGCGTACACCGCCGAGCGGACCAGTGGATGACGGAACTCGACCTGGCCGCCCTGGAGGGTCAGCAGGCCGGACTCCTCGGCCGGGGCGAGATCGGCGATCTCGAGCCCCGCCACGCTCGCGGCGCGTGCGAGCGTCGCCAGATCGCCGCCGTCCTCGGTGGCGGCCAGCAGCAGCATGCGGCGCGCCGGCTCCGCCAGCTCGCCGAACCGGCGGGCGAACTCGCGAGCGATGCTCGCGGAGATCGGGACCGGGCCGTCCCCGGGCAGCGCCGCGAGCTGCGCCGCCTGCGGCGCGAGCTCCAGCAGCGCAAGCGGGTTGCCCGCGGTCGCGCCGTAGAGGCGCTCGAGCGCGTCGTCGGATGCGCCCGATCGGCGTAGCAGCTCGGCCGCATCGCCGCGCGCGAGGCCGGCGAGCCGGAGCACCGCGCAGATCGGCGCCGTCGAGCAGCGACGGCTCGCCCTCGCGGACGGCGAGCACGAGGGCAATCGGGTCGGCGAGCAGGCGGCGGGCCGCGAACAGCAGCGCCTCGGCGCTGGCGGCATCGAACCGGTGTGCGTCGTCGACGAGCAGCAGGAGCGGCGCCTCCTCCGCCCACGCCGACAGCAGGCTCAGCGTCGCCGCCCCGACCGCGAACCGGTCCTGGGCGCGTCGCCGGCTGCAGGGCGAGCGCGCCTGCGAGCGCACTGGCCTGCGGTCGCGGGATCAGCTCGAGCGCCGCAAGCGCTGGGCGCAGGAGCTCGGCCAGCCCTGCGAACGGGACCTCGGCCTCGGACTGGACCCCGCGCGCGCGCAGGACGCGCATGCCCTCCGCGTGCTGCGCGGCGTGCTCGAGCAGCGAGGTCTTGCCGATCCCGGGCTCCCCGACGAGCGCGAGGACGCCGCTGCGGCCCTCGTCGTGCCTGCGCCAGCAGCCGGTCGATCGCCAGGCGCTCGTCGTCGCGCCCCAGCAGCATGCGGCGATTCTGCCACGGACTAGGTGGGGCCCCTGATGCGATCGCCCAGGGGCGGTCATACGGTCGCGCCACATCGACCGAGGAGGCACGCCATGGCAGCCATCCAGGAGCCCGTCGCCATCGACGAGCAGAAGCTCGAGCAGTTCGTATTCCGCGCCGTCGAGGAGGTCGGTGCGACCCTCAACGCCGCGCTGGTCGTCATGGGCGACAAGCTCGGCCTGTACCGCGCGCTCGCGGGCGCGGGCGGGCTGACGCCCGTCGAGCTCGCGCGGCGCAGCGGCATCAGCGAGCGCTACGTGCGCGAGTGGCTCAACGCGCAGGCCGCGGGCGGCTACGTGACCTACGACCCGGCCGGCGGCACCTACACGCTCCCGCCCGAGCAGACGGTCGCGCTCACCGACGACCAGAGCCCGGCCTATCCTGCCGGGGTTCTTCCAGATCGCGCTCGGCTCCGTGATCGACTCGCCGCGCATCACCGAGTCGGCGCGCAGCGGCGAGGGCGTCGGCTGGCACGAGCACAACCACGACGTGTTCGAGGGCTGCGAGCGGTTCTTCCGCCCCGGCTACAACGCCAACCTGATCCCGGCGTGGCTGCCGGCGCTGGACGGCGTCGTCGAGAAGCTCGAGGCGGGGGCCACGGTCGCCGACATCGGCTGCGGCCACGGCTCGTCGACGATCCTGATGGCGCAGGCGTTCCCGAACTCGACGTTCGTCGGGCTCGGACTACCACGACGGGCTCGATCGAGACGGCGCGGCAGCGCGCGCAGGACGCAGGCGTCGACGACCGCGTGCGCTTCGAGGTCGCGGCCGCCGCGGACCACCCGGGCGACGGCTACGACCTGGTGACGATGTTCGACTGCCTGCACGACATGGGCGACCCGGTCGGCGCGGCGCGGCGCGTGCGTCAGACGCTGGCGCCGGACGGCACCTGGATGATCGTCGAGCCGATGGCCGGCGACCGCGTCGAGGACAACCTCAACCCGGTCGGCCGCGCGTACTACGGGTTCTCGACGTTCCTGTGCACGCCCGCGTCGCTGTCGCAGGAGGTCGGGCTCGCGCTCGGCGCCCAGGCGGGCGAGGCGAGGATCGGCGACGTCGTCGTCGGGCGGCGGGTTCACGCGCTTCCGGCGCGCCGCCGAGACGCCGTTCAACCTGGTGTTCGAAGCCCGGCCGTGAGCACTACGATCGGCCACGTGGGCCGGAGCGACACCGAGACCCCGGCACGCCTGCCCGACGACGCGGGTGTCGTCGAGCGTGACGGGGTCCGTGTCCACTGGGAGTCCTACGGGCAAGGCGGCCCGGCGATCCTGCTCCTGCCCGCGTGGTCGATCGTGCATTCGCGCCAGTGGAAGCTGGTCATTCCCTACCTTGCGCGCCACTTTCGCGTCCTCGCCTTCGACGCGCGCGGCAACGGGTTCTCCGACCGCACGCGTGATCCGTCGGCGTACGCGAACGCGGAGTTCGTGGCCGACGCCATCGACGTGCTCGACGCCGCGGGCGTGTCGTCGGCCATCGCCGCGGGGCACTCGAAGGGTGGCGTGCGCGCGCTGCTGCTGGCCGCGGCGCACCCGGAGCGCGTCGACGGCGTCTTTGCCATCTCGCCATCGGTTCCGTCGCCGCCAGATCCCGATGCCCCCGGGTTCACCGACGAGCTTGCGACGCTACGAGGGCTGGGCGAAGTACAACCGCCACCACTGGCTGCGCGACTACCCGGACTTCCTGACGTTCTTCTTCGGCCAGGTCTTCACGGAGCCGCACTCGACCAAGCAGATCGAGGACTGCATCGCCTGGGGGCTCGATACGGAACCCGAGGTGCTGATCGCGAGCGTCGAGGGCGACGATCGCGGGCCGTTCGACAGCCCGGCGCTGGCGAGGAGCTGTGTCGCAGCATCGCGTGTCCCGTGACCGTCGTGCACGGCACCCATGACCACGTCATCCCGTTCAAGCGCGGCGCCGAGGTCGGCGAGCTGACCGGAGGGCGGCTCGTCAAGCTCCGCGCATCGGGGCACGCCCCGATGGCCCGCGACCCCGTTGCGGTCAGCGTGGTGCTGCGCGACTTCGCTCAGGCGGTTGCCGGCCCACCACCTGCGCGGTCGCGCACGTGGACGCGCGGCGTCCGCGCGGACCAAGCGTGCGCTGTTCATCTCCTCACCGATCGGCCTCGGGCATGCCTGGCGCGATGTCGCGATCGCGGACGCCCTGCGCGAACGCGTGCCGGAGATCGAGATCCACTGGCTCGCCCAGCATCCGGTGACGACGGTCCTCGAGCACCGCGGCGAGACGATCCACCCGGCCAGCGCCGATCTGGCCAGCGAGGCGGCGCACATCGACCGCGAGGCGGGCGAGCACGATCTTCACGCGTTCGAGGCGCTGCGGCGCATGGACGAGATCCTGTGCGCGAACTACATGGTCTTCGACGACCTCGTGCGCGAGGAGGCCTTCGACGTCTGGATCGCCGACGAGGCGTGGGAGGTCGACCACTTCCTGCACGAGAACCCGGAGCGCAAGACGGCGCCGCTCGCATGGCTGACCGACTTCGTCGGGTTCCTGCCGATGCCCGAGGGAGGCGAGCGCGAGGCGTTCCTGGCCGCCGACTACAACGCCGAGATGATCGAGCACGTCGAGCGCCATCCCCGCGTTCGCGATCGCGCCATCTTCGTCGGCGATCCGCAGGACATCACGCCCGAGCGCTTCGGCCCGGGCCTGCCGGAGATCCGCGACTGGACCGAGCGCCACTACAGCTTCGCCGGCTACATCCCCGGCTTCGACCCGGCAGCGCTCGCCGATCGCTCGGCGCTGCGCGCCGAGCTCGGGTATGGCGACGAGCCCCTGTGCGTCATCTCCGTCGGCGGCTCGGGCGTCGGCACGGCGCTGCTGCACCGCGCGATCGAGGCGCTCCCGCTCGTGCGCAAGTGCGTGCCTGAGCTGCGCGCGCTGGCGGTGGCCGGCCCCCGCATCGATCCGGCGAGCCTCCCGCAGGTCGACGGGCTCGAGGTCGTCGGCTACGTCCACGAGCTCTACCGGCACCTGGCCGCGTGCGACGTCGCCGTCGTGCAGGGCGGGCTGACGACCGCCATGGAGCTCGTCGCCACCGGCCGCCCGTTCGTCTCGCTGCCGCTCGCGAGCCACTTCGAGCAGCAGTTCCACGTGCGCCACCGGCTCGATCGCTACGGCGCACGCACGTCGCTCGAGTTCGCAGAGGCGACTCCGGAGCGGCTGGCCGCGGCGATCATCGCGTTGATCGGCAGCTCGCCGGCGTACCGGCCGGTCGGCGGCGCGGGCGCGGCGGTGGCCGCCGGCCTGATCGCGGAGCTGCTTCCCCGCTAGGTCTCGACCAGCGCGACACAGCCGATCGAGATCAGCAGCCCCATCGGTAGCGGGACCTGCATCGTCATCCGTGCCGGAGGATCGGTGGGGAACATCTCGGCGAACAGCTCGTTGACCACTCCGAACTCGCTGATGTCCGCGACGAGCACGGTCGTGTTCACGACCAGGTCGGGGCGGCTGCCGCCGGCGCGCAACACGGCCTCGACGTTGCGCATCGCCTGGCGTGCCTGGTCGCGCAGCGCCGGACCGGCGGGCTCGCGCGTCTCGGGATCGATCCCCGCCTGGCCGGAGACGTAGAGGACGTCGCCGGCCCGGACACCCGCGGAGTAGGGGCCGATCGCCGGTGGAACGCCGGGGCCGGCGATGACTTCGCGCTGGATTGTCATGGCCGCGTCGTTCGGCACGACGCGGTGAGACCCTCTAGCGGAACAGGTCGTCCTCGCGCGCGCGCACGAGGACGGCGGCGCCCGGGCCGTCGTCGGCCGAGACGAAGCGCTCGAGCCCGCGGACGACGACGACCGGCTCGCCGGAGTCCTTGCCTGCGCGCGCCAGGTCGGCCGCCGCCGCGGCCTCGTCCGCGATCGCGATCGCGGTGGCGTGGAGCTCGCGGCCGGAGCGGTCGGTGCGCCCGTTCCAGTCGTCGATCGCCGAAAGGCCGGCGATCCCGATCGCGACGTCGGACTGCCCGACGCGCCAGGCGCGCCCGAAGGAGTCCGCGATCACCACGGCGGGCCTGTTCGGCAAGCCGGCCCGCAGCCGTCGTGCGCTCGCGTCGGGATCGGAGGGCAGCAGGATCACGCACCCGTCGGGCGCGTTGGACGCGTCGACGCCGGCGTTCGCGCACACGAAGCCGTGGCGCGTGCGGCAGATCAGCACGCGCTCGTCGCGCACGACCTCGGCCGACTCGTCGAGAACCACCTGCACATGGCGCGGGTCCTTCTCCAGGCGCGCGGCCAGCGCGAGAGCCTCCGCACCCGGCTCGACGTCCGCCAGCCGGCGGGTGCGTCCCTCGGCCTTCGACACGACCTTGTGCGCGATGACGACCACGTCCGGGGCGCGCAGCTCCATCTCACAGCCCGTGATCAGCGCGGCCAGGTCGTCGCCCGCCTGGATCTCGGGCAGCCCGCCGACTGCGCGCGCCTCGATCACAACCGGCCGAGGCGGGCGAGCATCCCGCGCGTGTGCGCGGCGCCGCCCGTGCTCGCCGCGAGCGCCTCCTGCAGTGCCTCGAGGTCCTCGCCCGTGTCGACGTCGAGCGTCAGCGATCCAACGCGGCGCACGTCGACGTGCACGCCGGCCTCGTGGGCGCGGTCCACGTGGCGCTCACAGCTCCCGGGCCCGAAGCCCGGCGCGATCGCGTCGGGTGGGTCGAGCACCAGCGCGTTTGTCCCCGTGTCGTGGCGGTCGGGCACGACGATGACGCCCGGGCCCACGCCGAGCAGCTCGTCGACCTCGCCGGCGTCCAGCGACGGGCAGTCGCCCGGGACGAGCAGCACGCGTGTCGCGCCACGTTCGACGGCCGCGGCTATCCCGAGCGCCGCAGCGTCGGAGTGGCTGCGCTCCTGCGGGTCGGGGACCACGTCGGCGCCCCAGCCGATCGCCAGCGACTCCGCGCGCGGCTCGCACGTCACGACGAGCACGTGGTCCACCTTGGCCGCGCGGCGCAGTGCGACGAGGACGTCGGTGACCATCGCCTCGGCCAGCGCCCAGCGCGAGCCGTCGCTGAGCGAGCCGCCCAGCCGCTGCTTGGCGCGCTCGAAGCGCTTGACGGGCAGGATCGCGTACGTACTCACGAGCCAAGCGCCTCCGCGAAGCGCAGCGTCTCGTGGGCGACGCGGCGCCGGGACTCGGCGTCGGCCATGAGCGTGTCGAGCACGGCGACCGGCAGTCCGCCGGCCTCGCGCTCGTCGCTCACCATGCCGTCGAGCACGTCGCCGTAGTAGCGGGCGATGCCGGAGGCGGTCAGTTCGACGCCGCCCAGGCCATGAACGCCGCGGTCGGTCCCTTCACGACCGCGCCGTCGACCAGTGGCGAGACCGCCACGACCTTGGCTGGGCTCGCCAGCACGGCTTCGCGCATGCCCGGAACGTCGAGGATTGGCTTGATGGAGATCACGGGGTTGGACGGGCCGATCACGATCGCGCGCGCGTTCGCGATCGCGTCGAGTGCCTCGGGTGGGGGCGTGGCGGCCTCGATGCCGCGCAACTCCATGCCGTCGACGGGACCCTCGGCACGACCACGGATCATGAACTCCTGGAAGGACGTCCAGCGGTCGCCGCTCATCACCCAGGTGCGGACGGGCGCGTCGCTCATGGGCAGGACGCGCGCCCGCACGTCGAGCCGCACCGAGTTCGGCGAGCGCGTCGGTCAGGCGCACGCCGTCGTGGAGCCGCTTGCGCGCAGCAGCCCGATCGCGAGATCGCGGTCGCCGAGGTTGAACCAGACGTCCTCGCCGAGCGCGCGAAGGCCGTCCATCACCGTGAACGTGTCGTCGCGCAGGCCCCAGCCGCGCTCGTCGATCCGGTCGGCCAGCCAGAACGTGCACAGGTCGGGGTCGGGGACACGTAGGCCTCGTAGATCTCGATGTCGTCGGCGGTGTTGGCGATGACGACGAGATCCTCGCCCGCCACGTCGAGCATGCCGCGGGCAAGCTTCGCCCCGCCCGTTCCGCCGGCGAGGACCACGACCTTGCCGTTGTCAGACCGCTCTGGCACGGGCGGCGCAGTCTATGGTCTCGGGCGTGGAGCGCACGGACGAGTTCGTGGTCGAGGACCGCCTCCTGACCGATGTCGGGGGAACGCTCGGCTCCAGCGTGCTGATGGTCCAGGCGGGCATATGACGGACGAGCTGCCGGACAGCGTCCGCATCCGCGAGGTCGGCCCGCGCGACGGGTTCCAGAACGAGCCGGAGGTGATCCCGACAGCCGACAAGGTGCGGCTGATCGACCGCC
>CAWCEB010000181.1:0-11964 GCA_963794105.1 uncultured Actinomycetes bacterium
GCACGACAGCGCGGCGCGCCGCGCGGTCGGCGTCGTCGGTGAACGCCGTGAGATCCAGCCCCAGCCGGACGACCTCGAACTTGTGCGCGGGCGCGACGCCGAGACCGACGAGGTCATCGCGGACCTCGTCGGAGACGGCGATCAGCACATCGGTCCGGCGCGCGAGGAACCGCTCGATCCGCGTGTACAGCCGCGCGGTGCGCGACGAGAAGTAGCCGGTGAGCGAGTGGCCGTGGAACGTGTGGACCACGACCGGGCGCCGGCGCGGGAACGCGAGCAGCACCGCGGCGCGGCCGAGCGTGCCTGCCTTCGCAGCGTGCGTGTGCACCAGTGCCGGCCGATCGCGGCGCATGATCCGCACGAGCTCGACAAGCGCGCGCCCGTCGCCGGGCCCGGGATCGCGGCGCATCGACGCCACCAGCGTCGGCTCGACGCCCAGGCGCTGCGCGAGGTCGTCCATGGTCCCTTCGTCAGCGCTCTCGCTGCCGCGAACCAGTCGCGTCGCGTAGCCACGGTCTTGCATGAGCGCCGTCAGGCTTATCGCCTGGATGGCCGGCCCGCCTATATTCAGGCGCGCGATGACGCGGAGGACTCGGATCGGCTCGCGCGTCATGGGCGTATCTCAGCAGGACGTCCGGCGCGCGTTGATCGACGCGCTCCCGGGCCTGGCGGGCGTCGCGGTGCTGGTCTGGTGGTCCACCGATCAGGGCGGCTACTTCCAGAAGACCTTCTACCCCGGGACCGTGCTGCTGCTCGGCGTGCTGGTGGCGACGGCGGTCGGCGCGCCCGCGAGCTTCCGTGGGCTGCCGCGCTCGGCACAGGCGGCGCTCGGCGCGCTCGCGCTGTTCACCGCTTGGAGCTTCCTGAGCATCAGCTGGGCCGACGCTCCGGGGCCGGCATGGGATGCGGCGAACCGGGCGCTGCTGTACCTCGTGCTGTTCGCGCTGTTCGGGCGCGCGTTGGCGGGCCCGCTCGCGCGAGCGCTCGTCATCGGCGCGTGGACGCTCGCGCTCATCGTCCTGGCCGTGGTGGTGCTGCTGAAGCTGCCGCAGGTGCTGAACGCGGACGTCACGCTGTTCAAGCCCGGGCTCGAGCAGCCGCTGGGCTACTCGAACGCCAACGCCGCGCTCTGGCTCATGGCGCTGTGGCCGGCGCTCACGCTCGCGGCGTCGACGGCCGTCATGCCATGGCTGCGGGGCGTGTTCGCCGCGGGCGTGGTCGTGCTTGCGGAGACCTCGCTGCTGAGCGAGAGCCGCGGCTCGGTCGTGGCGGTCGGGGTCGTGCTCGTCGTCATGTTCGTCGTCATTCCCGGGCGCGTGCGCATCTTCCTCACACTGGTCCCGCCGGCCATCGCGATCGCCGCGACGACGCCGCACACGCTCCACATCGCCAATCTCGTCGGCGACGACCCGACGGCGACCTCCCAGCTCGGCGACGTGGCCGACGCCGGTGCTGATCGCGGCGATCGCCGCCGGCATCGTCGTAGCGCTCGCCGGACAGCTCGAGCGCTCGCGGCCGCCATCGGAGGCGGCGACGCGTGCCGGGACCCGGATCGTCGCGATCGCCATGGCGCTCGTGGTCATCGGCGGCATCGCCGGCGGCCTCGCGGTGGCCGGGCGACCCGGTCGATCGCGTGCACAAGACCTGGGACGAGTTCAAGCTGGTCGGAGCGCCGGACCCGACCGCTGCCGGCCACCTCGGCGCCGGCTTCGGCGGCGCTCGCTACGACTACTACCGGGTCGCGCTGGACGTCTGGAAGAAGCATCCGCTCGCGGGCATCGGCGTCGGCAACTTCTCCGAGGACTACATCGAGCGCGGTCGTGTCGGCGAGCGGCCGACGTCGCCTCACAGCATCGAGTTCGGCACGCTCGTCGAGACGGGGATCGTGGGCGCGGTCCTGCTGCTGGTCGCGCTGGGCGGCGCCTTCGTGGCGGCCGGGGGCGCGGCCCGCCGGGCCATGCCGCTCGATCGGGCCGTGGCCGCGGGCGGCCTGTTGGCATGTGCGTACTGGCTCGTACAGACCTCGGCGGACTGGCTGTGGGAGTTCCCGGCGCTGGGTGGCGCGGCGTTCGCGTTGCTCGGCCTCGCGGCTGGAGCGGGCGAGCGGCGGGCGGCCGTGCTGCCCGCGGGCGCGCCGGCATCGCGGCCGCCGTCGCGGCAGCTGCTCGCCGCGCTCGCGGCGCTGCTCTCGCTGCTCGGGCCCTGGACGTCGGACATCGAGGTCCGCCGCGCCGCCAACAGCTGGACGAAGTACCCCGACGCGGCGTTCCGGCAGCTCGACCGCGCCGCGGACCTCAACCCGCTGAGCGAGCGCCCCGGGCTGCTCGCCGGCGGGATCGCGGTGCAGCTCGGCCGCTACGACCGCGCCCGCAGCGCCTTCCAGCAGGTGCTCGACCGCGACCCGCGCAACCTGACCGCGACGATCAGCCTCGCCGGGCATGGAGTCCCACGCCGGCCACCGCCCGGAGGCCTCGCGGCTGCTGCGCCACGCGCTGGAGCTCGCGCCCGGCGACCAGACCGCGACGACCGAGCTCGCGGAGCGCGCAAGGGCCGGCTGGACCCGCGCCAGGTCGCGCGCGACCTCGTGGCGAACGCGGCTGCGCGCGTCCACTAGAGTTCTCCCATGAGCAGACGGAACTGCCTCACCTTCCTCGCTGCATCGTTCGCGCTCGCTGCGCCCACGGCAAGCCTCGCGCAGTCGAGCTCCCAGGCGCAGTACCAGGGCGTCGCGCCAGAGACCCAGACCCCGGTCACCGGCACGGGCACGGCACCACCGGCAGTGGCGGCACGGGCAACGTCGCCGGTGGATCCGGCGGCCACCACGTCCGGCGACCGGTGGCGGCCAGCGCGACCGGCGCCGGCGGCCGGCTTCGGGCGGTGGCACCAGCGGCGCCTCGGGCAACGGCGGCGGCGCTGCGCTCGTCTGGCGGGACCGGCGCCGTGGCGCGCACGCCGTCGGCGTCGGACTCGACGTCGCCGTTCTCGAGCGGCGACTTCGTGTGGATCGTGCTTGCCTGCGCCGCGCTCGCCGGCCTGGGCTTCGTGCTGCGACGGATGACGCGCAACGAGCCCGCGGGCGTCTGATCAGCGCAGCGCCGGGTACAGCGCGCGGTAACGCGCCAGCGGCTCGCTGAGGTCCCATGCCGGCTCGATCGTCGCCGTCGGGCGCGCGAGCGCGGCGGCTTCCTCGACCGAGTCGAACGCGCCCGCCCCCACCCCCGCCAGGAGCGCTGCGCCGTAGGCGGCGCCCTCGTCGACGGCGATCCGCTCGACCGGCAGCTCGAGCGCGCTGGCGACCACGCGCAGGAACAGGTCGCTCGCCGCGCCGCCGCCCGAGACGCGGGCGACCTGCGCGTCGCACGCCGAGCTCGCGCAGGAGATCCAGCGAGTCGCGCAGGCCGAACGCCACGCCCTCGAGCACCGCGCGCGTCAGTGCGCCGCGGTCGTGGCGCAGCGAGAGCCCCGCGAACGCGCCGCGCGCGTCCGGGTCGGCGTGCGGCGTGCGCTCGCCCGCGAGGTAGGGCAGGAACGTGAGGCCTTCGACGCCGGGCTCCCAGCGCTCGGCCTCTGCCATGAGCTCGTCGTAGGGTGCTCCGCCGGTTGCGTCGCGCAGCCAGCGCAGCGCGCCGCCGGCGTTCAGCATCACGCCCATCGCGTGCCACATGCCCGGCACCGCATGGCAGAACGCGTGCACGCGGGCCCGCTCATCCGCCGCGAACGCGGGCAGCGCCGCGAAGACGACGCCGCTGGTCCCCAGCGCGACCGAGAGCGGGCCGCCGGGCACCGTGACGCCGACGCCGACGCGCCGGCGGCCTGGTCGCCGGCGCCTGCGACGACCGGCACGCCCTCGTGGGCGCCCGTGACCACCGGCGACTCGAGCGCGGGCGGCAGGATCGCGGCGTCGATCTCGAGTGCGTCGAGCAGCGGTGCGCTCCACACGCGGGCGCCCACGTCGAACAGCAGCGTGCCGGAGGCGTCGCTGACGTCGGTGGCCTTCTCGCCGCGTGAGCCGCAGGCGGACGTAGTCCTTGGGAAGCAGCACGCTGCGGATCTGCGCGTACGCGTCCGGCTCCTCGTCCCGAAGCCAGAGCAGCTTGGGCGCGGTGAAGCCCGCGAGCGCTCGGTTGCCGGTGAGCGCGATCAGGCGATCGAGGCCGACGTGTCCTCGATCGCCTCGCACTGGCGCTGCGTGCGCCCGTCGTTCCACAGGATCGCCGGGCGGATGACGCGGTCGGCGGCGTCGAGGGCGACGAGCCCGTGCATCTGGCCGCTCAGCCCGATCGCGGCGGCGCTCACAGCGAGCGCGCCGAGCGCCTCCTGCGTGGCCCGCCACCAGTCCTCGGGGTCCTGCTCTGCCCAGCCCGGACGCGGCGTGCTGAGCGGGTAGCTCGCCTGCGCCCGGGCCAGAACCTCTCCGGAGGGCGACACCGCCAGGGCCTTGACGGCGGTCGTCCCCACGTCTATCCCGATGAACGCCTCGCCGGTCACGCCCCCAGCGCCGCGTAGACGAGCTCGTAGGCGCCGACCGCGTCCTTGCGCTCCTGGCACGCGCGCAGCGCGGGCTCGTCGATCCGCCCAGCGACCTCGTCGATGAAGCGCCACTGCAGCACGCTGCGCCGCACGGCCCCGACCTGGTCCTCCGTGTACGGGTAGAGGTCCATGCCGAGTCGCTCGCCGCCCGCGCCGTAGTTGGCCCGCCGCAGCTCGAGCGCGACCTCGAGCGTCTCCATGAACGCCGTCGCGCCGACCATGTTGTCGTCGTCGAACGTGCCCCAGCCCGGAGTTCGCGTGCTGGTGGCCGAGGAGACCCTCGGCGGCGAGCAGCGCCACGTACTCGCCGAGGTTCTCGCCGTTCATGATCAGGTGCTGCCAGTCCATGTTGACCTGGACGTTGTCGATCCCCTGGGTGCGCAGCTTGTGGATCACGTGCAGCGTCATCCCGATGTTGCCCATGTGGATCTTCATCGCGGGCTCGGAGTTCTTGTGCTCGAGGAGCACCTTGCCGCCGTGCTTGGCCATGATCTCCGCGGCCTGCCCGATGCCGTCGATCAGGCGCGCCCAGGCGTCGGCGTACAGCGACTGGAACGGGTAGTTGTAGCCCTCGATCCCGGGCCAGATGATGAAGTGCGCGCCCAACGAGGCGGCGAACTCGGCTGCCTCCCGGGTGAGCCTGAGCGCCTCCTCGCGGACCTTCGGGTCGGGGGACGTGAGGCCGCCCTTGCCGAAGCGCGGGTCGACGTGCAGGCCCGGAGCAGATCGTGTAGACGTCGTGGCCGTCGAGCGCTTCGCGGACCGCGTCCAGGTTGTCGGGATTCAGCTCGCCGCGGGTAGTGGAACTCGTAGCCGTCGACGAGGTCGCCGAGCCCCTCGACCGCGCGCCGCACCTTCGCGGGCATCGACTCGTGGGCGTGCTCGGGCTGATAGCCGCCGGGCACGAAGCGGGTGACCATCGGGCCGAGCGCCCAGATGCCGAGGCTGGTCTTCAGAGCCATCTTGTTCCTTGTCGTAGGGTCGAGCCCATGGACATCGGTGTCGCGATGCTGGGACAGGGATTCATGGGGCGCGCGCACGCCCTCGCGATCGGGCGGGTCGCCACGTTCGAGGGGCTCGCGCTGCGGCCCCGGCTCGTCGCCGTTGCCGGGCGCGACGCCGGCCGGCTGGGTGCCTTCGCCGAGCGCTTCGGCGTCGATCGCGTCACGACCGATTGGCGCGAGCTGATCGCCGACGACGTCGGCGTCCTCGCCAACCTCGGGCCCAACGCCCTGCATGCGGCGCCGACGATCGAAGCGGCGCGCGCGGGCAAGCACGTTCTGTGCGAGAAGCCGCTGGGCCGCGATGCGCAGGAGGCGCTCGCCATCGAGCGGGACGTCGCTGCGACGGGCGTCGCGGCGCTGTGCGCGTTCAACTACCGCTTCGTCCCGGCCGTCCGGCTGGCTCGGCAGATGCTCGAGGCCGGAGACCTCGGCGACCTCTTCCACGCCCGGTTCGCCTACCTCCAGGCCTGGGGTGCCGATGCCGACGAATCCGTCTGGCGCTTTGACGCGGGCGAGGCGGGCTCGGGCGCTCTCGGCGACCTTGCGAGCCATGTCGTCGATCTCGCCCGCTTCCTCGTCGGCGAGATCGACGTCGTCACCGGACTCGAGCAGCGGTTCGTCGAAGGGCGCGCCGTCGACGATGCCGTCGCCGCCACGCTGCGCTTCGCCGGTGGTGCCGTCGGGACGCTCGAGGCGACCCGCTTCGCCACCGGCAACGCCAATCGGCTGACGTTCGAGATCAACGGCTCCCGCGGAGCGCTGCGGTTCGACCTCGAGCGCCTCAACGAGCTCGAGATCGCCGACGGTCATGGCTTCCGCCGGATCCTCGTCACCGAGCCCGACCACCCCTTCGCCGCCTACTGGTGGCCGCACGGACATGGGCTCGGCTGGGACCACACCTTCGCCCACGAGTGGGCGCACCTGCTCGGGGCGATCGCCAAAGAGCACGGCGTCGGGCCCTACGGCGCCACCTTCGCCGACGGTACCGCCGCCGCCCGCGTCTGCGACGCGATCGTCGAATCCGCCCGGACCGGCAGCGCCGTTCACGTGGCCGCCGCCGATCGGTAGAGCGCCTCGATCGCCGCAGCCTGGGCGACCGAGTCCCGGCCACCGAGCAGCGGCTCGGCCTCGCCGCGGATGGCGGCGGAGAAGTTCTCGATCTCGAGCGCGTACGGGTTGACGTACGGGATCTCGACGAGGCGGCCGTCATGCAGGATGCCCGGGTTGCGGGCGTGGAACGGATCCTCGAGGACCAGCTCGCCGGCCTCCCCCGTGACCGTGAGCCGGTGGCCGATCGGCGCGTCGAGCGCGCAGTCGATGACGCCGAGGACGTCACCGGCGAAGCGCATCGTCGCGACGAGCCGGACGTCGACACCGTCACCGCCGACGATCTGCTCGGCGCGGACGTGAACGGGCTCGCCCGCGACGAGCCGCGCGGCCGACACGCAGTAGCACCCGACGTCCATCAGCGCCCCGCCGTCCAGCTCGCCGGACAGGCGCACGTCCCCATCGCGCTCCAGCCTGAAGCCGAACGTCGCCTTGACCGTCCGCAGCTGCCCGACCGCGCCGCCGTCGAGCAACTCGCCGAGCCTGCGCGTCTGCGGCGTGTGGCGCCACATGAACGCCTCCATCAACAGCCTGTCGGCCGCGCGCGCGGCGGCAAACGCCCGCCGCGCCTCGGCCTCGGTGCGTGCGAGCGGCTTCTCGCACAGCACGTGCTTGCCCGCCTCCAGCGCCCGGACCGACCACTGCACATGGAGCGCGTTGGGCAGCGGGATGTAGACGGCCTCCACCTCGGGGTCGGCGAGCAGCTCGTCGTAGGAGCCGTGGACCCTCCCGATGCCGAACGTGCCGGCCTGGGCCTGGGCGCGGTCGCGATCGCGCGAGGCGATCGCGACAAGCGAGGCGCCCTCGGCGAGCACCGCACCCTCCAGAACGCTCTGGTTGATGCGGGCTGCGCCGAGGACGCCCCAGCTCGTCATACCCTGCCGGACGCTGCGCTCTTGCGCCGCGAGAGCGAGTCCAGCGTCGCTGCGGCCAGCAGCACGATGCCGGTGACCACGTACTGGGTGCCGACCGCGACGTTCAGCAGGCCGAGGCCGTTGGCGACCATGCCGATGACGACGCCGCCGAGCACGGCGCTGCGAATGTCACCGCGCCCGCCGAAGAGGCTCGTTCCGCCGATCACCGCCGCGGCAATCGAGTACAGCAGGATCGAGCCGCCGCCGGTGGACGTGTCCACCGAGCTCAGCCGCGAGGCCAGGATGATGCCGCCCAGCGCGGCCATGAACCCGGAGATCCCGAACACCGCGATCCGGATCCCGTCCACGTTGATGCCCGCGCGCCGCGCCGCCTCGGCGTTGCCGCCGACGGCGTAGACGTGGCGCCCGAAGCGCGTGCGCCCCAGGATGAACGTCCAGAACACGAACAACACCAGCATCAGCAGACCCACGTACGGGATGCCGCGGTCGGTGTCGGCCCACAGCACGACGAACAGACCTGCGCCCGCGAGCAGGACGATGCGCAGCCCGATCAGCGACCAGGGCACGTTCGGCAGCCCGGCTTTCGCGCGCTTGCGCACCCACAGCAGCTGCTGGACGACGTAGGCCGCGATCGAGACGATCAGCACCGCGAGCGCCAGCGTGTTGCTCATGTAGTCGTTGGCGAGGCCATTGATGACCTTGTCCTGGATGACGATCGTGCCCTGGTTGCCGATCACCTGAAGCACGACGCCGTTCCAGGCGAGCAGGCCGGCCAGCGTCACGACGAAGCTCGGCACGCCGACCTTCGCGAACCAGTAGCCCTGCAGGAGGCCGATCGCCAGGCCGGCGCCGAGCGCCGCGACCAGCGCCGGCCCGGTGGACCATTGATTGCTGTCCGGGACGAGCAGCGTGGCTGCTACCACGCCGCCCATGCCGCTGACGTAGCCAACGGACAGGTCGATCTCGCCCAGCAGCAGGACGAACACGATGCCCATGCCGATGACGATCACCGGCGACGCCTGCGCGATCAGGTTGACGAAGTTGCCGGCCGTCAGGAAGTGCGAGTTGCGCGACTGGAAGTAGATCGCGATGACGATGATCCCGATGAAGATCGGCAGCGACCCCAGCTCGCCGTTGCGCACGCCGACCCACCAGCCGCGCACGGCATCGTTCAGGGACTGCTTCTCGACGGGAAGGTTCTCGGGGGTCGTTCCGGCCACGGCGCTCACTGGATGACCTCCTCTTGCATGCCTGGGACGTGGTGCAGCTCGCCGGCCGTGATCGCCTCGACGACCTCGCGCTGGTTGGTCTCCGATGTCTTGAACTCGGCGACGTTCTGACCGAGGCGCAGCACGGTGATGTTGTCTGCGACCTCGAAGACGTCGTTCATGTTGTGCGAGATGAGGATGACCGCGAGGCCCTGCTCACCCAGGCGCTTGACCAGATCGAGCACCTGCCGTGTCTGCGCGACGCCGAGGGCAGCGGTCGGCTCGTCGAGGATGACGAGCTTGGAGTTCCACAGCACCGCCTTGGCGACGGCGATGGACTGGCGCTGACCGCCGGAGAGGCCGGCGACGACCTGGCGCGTCGACTGGATCGTCGTGACCGACAGGTCCTTCAGCACACCGGCCGCCGCCTGCTCCATCTTCGCCTCGTCGAGGCGGCGGAACGACGACATCGTCTCGCGGCCCAGGTACATGTTCTGGACCACATCGAGGTTGTCGCACAGCGCCAGGTCCTGATAGACGACCTCGATCCCCAGGCGGGCTGAGTCCTTCGGCCCGTGGATGTCGACCGGCTGGCCGTCCCAGAAGATCTGGCCCTCGTCGATGGGATGGATGCCGGCGATCGACTTGACCGTCACCGACTTGCCGGCGCCGTTGTCGCCGACGAGGGCCATGACCTCGCCGGAAGCGACGTGGAAATCGACGCCGTTGAGCGCCGTCACCGCGCCGAAGCGCTTGAAGACGCCCTTCAACTCGAGAAGTGGTTGTTGCCCGCTCATTGCTCTCCTCCTGCGACGAGGAGGGGGCGCCGCGGCGCCCCCTCCAGGAGTCGCGGTTCGTTAGCCGATGCCTGCCGACTGGCACAGGGAGGCGTACTTGCCGACGCAGATCTCACTCGGCTTCAGGAAGCCGTCCTTGATGACCGTGTCGTTGATGTTCGCCTTCGTCACCGAGACGGGCGTCAGGAGCACCGACGGGGTCTTGGTGCCCTTGTTGTCCGTGGTGCCGTTCGTCGTCGGCGACTGGCCCTTCGCGAGCGCGATGGCCAGCTTGCCCGCGGCGTCGGCCTCGGCCTTGACGGCCTTGTAGACCGTCATGCACTGCTCGCCGGCCAGGATGTGCTGGATGCCCTGGGCCGTCGCGTCCTGCCCGGTGACCGGGAGCTTGCCCAGCTTGCGGGCGTTCAGCGCCGAGATGACCGAGTTGGCCAGCCCGTCGTTGGCTGCGAGGACGCCGTCGATCTTGTTGTTCGTCTGCTGGAGCATCTGCTCGAAGATCGTCAGCGCCTTCTGGTTGTCCCAGTCCGGGACCGACTGGTTCGGGCCCTTCTTGAAATCGCCAGCCGAGTACTTCGGGTCGAGCACGCTGTTGTAGCCGTTGGCGAACAGCGTGGCGTTGTTGTCCGTCGGCGAGCCGTTGAGCTCGGCGACGACCGGGTTCTGCTTGCCGCTGAGGCACTTCACGAGGCCCTCGCCCTGGAGCTTGCCGACCGACTCGTTGTCGAACGAGACGTAGTAGTCGGCGCCTCCACCGAGCGTCAGGCGGTCGTAGTCGATCACCTTCACGCCCTGGTTATGGGCCTTGTTGATGATCGCCGCGCCCGACCCCGGATCGAGGTCGACGAGCAGGATCACCTTCGCGCCGTTCGTGATCGCCTGGTCGGCCTGGCTGGCCTGGGTCGCCGGATCACCCTGGGCGTTCACGATCGTGTGGGGGACACCCGCGGCGGTGAACGCCTGGTCCAGGTACTTACGGTCCTGGGTCTCCCAGCGCACCGAGGACTTCGTGTCGGGCAGCAGGACGGCGACCTTGCCGGCCTTGCTGCTGCTGGTGCTGGAACTGCCGCTGGACGTGCTGCTGTTGTTGTCGCTGCCGCATCCTGCGACGGCGAAGGCGAGGGCGGCAACAGCCGCCGCAATCCCGACCGTGAAGCCGGGGGAGCGCCTGATCATCGGGGAACCTCCTCCTCCGGGCGCCGATCTCGGCCCCGGTTCGTTTTCCGCCCGGCGGGCGGGTTGCTGGCACTGCTTCGTCCGCGTCATGCTCCGACCGCCGTGCTGGCCGGTGGGTGGGTACTGGTCCCGCCCACAAGGCGGTCGGATTCGGCGATCACGAGCGCCAGCGCACCGAGAGTCTCGGTGCGAGCGCCGAGCTCGCCGGGGACGATCTTGACGTCGTGCGCTGCGCTCGGAATGGCGTAGCGCTCGATCGAGTTGCGCAGCGGCTCGAGGAGCAGGTCGCCGGCGGGCGAGAGGCTGCCGCCGACGATCACGCGCTGCGGGTTGAAGAGATTGCACAGGCTCGCCGCGGCGCGGCCGATGGCGGCGCCGGCGTCGGCGATCATGCGTGCGCAGCCGAGGTCGCCGCTCTTGGCGAGCTCGAGCACGCGCGCGAGGTCGAGGTCCGGGCCGTGGCTGCGGCGCAGCGCGTCGACGATCCCCTGCTCGCCGGCGAGCGTCTCCAGGCAGCCGCGGTTGCCGCAGCGGCAGACCAGGCCGTCCTCGTCGAGGATCACGTGGCCGATCTCGCCGGCGGTTCCGTTGCCGCCGCGAAAGATGTGGCCGTCCATGTAGAGACCGGCGCCGATGCCCGACGAGATCTTGAGGTAGGCGGCCTCGGTGCATCCGCGCCCGGCGCCGAACGTCGCCTCGGCGAGCACGCCGAGGTTGGCGTCGTTGTCCGCGTAGACCGGGACGCCGAGGCGCTCGCTCATCACTGCAGCGACCGGGACGCCGACCCAGGCCGGCAGGATCGTCGAGCTGCCCAGGGTGCCGGTGTCGCGGCTGATCGGGCCGGGCAGCCCCATCCCGACGCCGACGACCTCGTTCATCCTCGCCCCGGCCTGGTCCATCGTGTCGTGGATCGCGGCGACCGCGGTCGCCATGGCCGCGTCGGCGGGCTCGTCGATGTCGACGTCGTGGACCGCCTCGCCCAGGACGCTGTGCGCGAGGTCGAAGACCGCGACACGTAGGCGGTGGTGGCCGAAGTCTGCCGCGACGACGACCCCGGCGCCGCGGCTCAGCGCTAGCAGGACGCCGGGGCGTCCACCAGATGCCGACGCATGTGAGTTCCTCGACGAGGCCGGTTGCCTGCATCTCGGCGACAAGGCTGGAAACGGTGCAGCCGGGACAGGCCGGTCAGCCGGGCCAGGTCGGCGCGGCTCGCCATGCCTCGCTCGGACAACGAGCTGATGAGCGAACGGCGGTTGCGTTCGCGGAGCGA
>CAWCEB010000182.1:0-57455 GCA_963794105.1 uncultured Actinomycetes bacterium
GCGAATTCCTCAGATGAAGCTTCTGCACCGCCACGACCACCAACCGTTGCAGAGCAATAAAACCCCGAACCCCGGTGCATCGCGCCGTCCTAACGTCGGCTCGTGAAGGACAAGATCGCCGCGAAGTCCTGGACGCACGCGTTCGAGGAGGACGAGGGAGGCTGCATGGTCTTCCGCCCGTCCGACTCGCCGGCCATCAAGCCGTCGCGCATGCCACGGATGGCGATCGACCTGAAGGACGGCGGCGAGTTGACGACCTACGCCCCGGGGGCGGATGACCGGAGAGTCGGATCCCCCGGGACGTGGCGGCTGGACGGTGAGCACCTGGTGCTCGAGCCCGGAGACGGGCCGCCTCAGCGGTACGTCGTCGACGACGCCTCAGAGGACAAGCTCGTCCTGCGGCCAGCGGACGAGGATCAGCACAACTGACGGAGGGGCGACATGGCTGAGCGGCGACGGAGCGGCCGGAGCGGTGGGAGCAACAAGAAGGACGACGGCCCGCCCAAGACCCGCAGCTGCGGGACGATGGAGGTCCACGAGCGGCTGTTGCGGATGGACCCGAGCTACCTGGCCGCTCGCAACGACAGCGAGAACCGCGCGTTCCTGTTCGCGCAGCGGCCGCACATGCTGGGGCGCACCGGCGTCACCGTCATCCCGGTGGTGGTGCACGTCGTCTACAACGGCGCGGCGCAGAACATCTCCGACGCGCAGGTCCAGAGCCAGATTGACGTCCTCAACCACGACTTCCGCAAGACGAATGCGGACATCGCGTCGTTGCCGGCGGCCTTCCAGCCGCTGGCCGCCGACGCGCGGATCGAGTTCGAGCTCGCGACGACCGACCCGTCGGGGAACCCGACCAACGGCATCACGCGCACGTCCACCACCTCGACCGGCTTCACCGACGACAACAAGGTCAAGCACGCCGCGAACGGCGGGGCGGACGCGTGGCCGCGCGACAACTACCTGAACCTCTGGGCGTGCCGGCTCAGCGGCGGCCTGCTGGGCTACGCGCAGTTCCCCGGTGGCCCCGCGGCGACCGACGGCGTGGTGATCCTCGACACGGCGTTCGGGAACACGGGCACCGCGGCGGCGCCGTTCAACCTCGGCCGCACGGCGACGCACGAGATCGGGCACTTCCTGAACCTGCGCCACATCTGGGGTGACGACGGCGACGGGCTGCTCGGGCGACGACTTCGTGGCCGACACGCCGAACTGCGCCGGGGCGAACACCGGCATGCCGGCGTTCCCGCACATCACGTGCAGCAACGGCCCGAACGGCGACCTGTTCGAGAACTACATGGACTACACCGACGACGCCGGGATGTTCATGTTCACGGCGGGCCAGGTGACGCGCATGCAGGCGTGCCTGGACGGCGACCGGCCGACGCTGGGCCACCCGAAGCCGGGCGGCCCGACGGGCATCCTGCTCGACACGGCGATCGCTGCCGACATCGGCGGCGGCGCGACGCTGAAGTTCCGCGACGACATCCAGCCGCAGACGCTGAAGTTCCGCGACGACATCCTCACGACCGTCCAGCAGGACGTTCAGCAGCCGCCGACGCTGAAGTTCCGCGAGGACATCCCGACGCTGAAGTTCCGCGACGACGGCGGCGGGTCGATCAAGGTGCTCGACGACCCGATCGGCACGCAGGCGGGCGCCGACATCCCGCAGCTGCCGCCCGGCGGCCCGGGTGACCCGGCGCCGTTCCTGCTGTCGACGGGCCACCACTCGATGGCCTGGACGCAGCAGTTCCCGGAGGCCCAGCGGGCGGGGATCGTCGCGCTGCAGCAGCAGATCGCCCAGTACGAGCAGGCGCTGGAGGAGGCCTCGCAGGCCGAGGAGGCGGGGCAGCTGACGCCCGATGACAGCGCGCAGGTCGAGGCGCTCTACGCCGAGTACCAGCGGCTCGTCTCCGAGCTCCAACAGCTAGGTGGTTGATTCCACGACCCCCACGCCCGTCTGCCCGCGTCTCGCGGCGCCAGACGCCACCCGCCTTCGCGGTCCGTGCCCATCGGCACTGTCCCGCGGCGGCGTGCGTCGCCTGCCATCCACGAATCCGCGGCCATCCGGGCATGGCGGCCGCGCAATCAACCACCTCGGCGGCTGAACGGGGCAATGAGCGTTCTCATCCTCGCCCAAGAGCGCGATGAGCACGCCGCGGCGGTGGCCGCCGAGCTGCAACGGCTCGGCGGCCACGCCGAAATCGTGGACACGTCGCTGTTCCCCGATCGCGCGCGGGTGGTCGCGCGCTACGAGACCTGCGAGCACTGCCGTGAGCGCGTCTTCCTGCTTGAACTGGAACGAGGGAGGCTCGACCTGGGGACCGTGGGCGCCGCCTGGTGGCGGCGCCCACAGCACCCGGCGCCGAGCCCCATGCTGCGCCGGCACGACCACCAGGTGTTCGTCGTCAACGAGACCCACGAGGCGATGCGCGGGCTCTGGCACGCGCTCGACGTGTTCTGGATCAACGACCCGGGGCGCGACGAGGTCGCCCACCGCAAGCTGCTGCAGCTGCGGGTCGCCCAGGAGGTCGGCCTGGAGATCCCGAGCACGCTGGTGACCAACGACGTCGCCGCGGCGCGCTCGTACGTGGACGCGCACGGCTACCGCGACGTCATCTGCAAGGCGTTCTCGGCGACCGAGCAGCAGTGGCGCGAGACGCGGCTGGTCGGCGAGCAGGAGCTCGCAGCGCTGGAGAACGTCCGCTACGCGCCGGTGATCTTCCAGGAGTACGTGCCCGCCGACGTGGACCTGCGCGTCACCGTCGTCGGCGACCAGATCTTCCCCGCGGCGATCCACTCGCAGGAGTCCGAGTACCCCGTCGACTTCCGGATGGACATGGCCAACACGCGGATCGAGCCCGCCGAGCTGCCGTGGGAGATCTCGGAGCGGCTGCTCGAGCTGATGGGCCGCCTGGGGATCGTCTACGGCGCGATCGATCTGCGCCGAACGCCCGACGGGCGCCACGTCTTCCTCGAGGTCAACCCCGCCGGGCAGTGGCTGTTCGTCGAGCAGGCGACCAGGCAGCCGATCGCCGAGGCGGTCGCGCGCGAGCTGCTGGCCCACGATCGCGAGCGCGCCGAGGTGGCATAAGCGGTGGACCTGCTCGCGCTCTACCGGCCGCACCTTCGCTACGACTCCCAGGAGAGCTTCACCTGCGACTCGCCGGGGGTGCTCACCGACGCGTTTCGCAACGGGCGGACGAACAGCCTCAAGCGCGCCGACGGCACGGTGCTGGCGACCGCCGACCCGGGCGCAGGCCCCGCGCCGCTGGGCCTCGACTTCCTCGACGGCGCGCAGTACGTCACCGGTCGAGCAGGTCAAGCAGGACGACTTCCTCGACGCGGCCGGCCGCAACTACGTGGCCGACGCGCGGCGCATGCACGCGGTCGAAGGCCTGGGTGATCGCATCTGCGCGTACCTCGCCACCGACAACGCCGACAAGCGCTGGCTGCAGTACTGGTTCTTCTACTACTACAACGACAAGAGCTTCCTCGGGGTGGGCCTGCACGAGGGCGACTGGGAGATGATCCAGATCGGCCTCGACGCCGACGGCGCGCCGGACGTCGTCACGCTCGCCCAGCACAACACGGGCGAGCGCTGCAACTACAGCGACCTGGAGCTGACGGACGGCGCGCCCGTCATCTACCCGGCGCGCGGCTCGCACGCATCGCACATCCGCAAGGGCAAGTACCAGGCGCCGGTGGTGCCCGACTACAACGACGGCCGCGGCCGAACCGTGCGCCCGGACCTGATCGAGATCGACGACAGCTTCCCGTCGTGGGCGGCGTGGCCGGGGTACTGGGGCAGCACGCGCGCGCGCACGGCGGTCGAGAGCGCGAGCCCGCGCGGGCCGGCCAAGCACCTCGCCTGGACCGACCCGGCCGCCGTTCCACGCCCACGCCGTTCCCAGCCGCGACGTGCGCGCCCGCGCGGATCGCGTGCGCGCGGTGGCGGGGCCGCCGGCGCCGGCGATCATGGTGCGCAGCGAGCACGACAAGGCCGAACTCGACTACAGCGCGCCCGGGGCCGCGAAGCTCGTCGCGACGATCGACTCACCCGACGACAAGCTGCCGCCCTACAGCGACACCATCGACGTCACATCGGTGAGCGGCACGCACCAGTTCCCGATCACGCTCGGAGACGGCGTCTACGACGTGACCGTGTCGGCCTACGACTCCGACGGGCACAGCAGCACGCCCGTTCACGCCACGCTGCCGGCGAACCGCTGACGGTCGGCCGCATGCAGGCTGCCGGGTTCGAAGTACGGGTTCGTCCAGCTGTCGTCGATCGCGAGCGCGGGCGGCGGCGCCTTCTTGTTCTCGCGCTCCTGGAAGCGGAAGCGGTAGTGGTCGTAGAGCCGCATCAGCTCGACCCCGTAGCAGTCGGCGACGTCGGTGGCCCCGCGCAGGATCAGGTAGTTCTCGTCGTTCCCGTTCGACGCGCTGGCCGACAGGTTGTGCGAGCCGCTGATGACCGTCGGCGCGTCGGCGGTGAAGTCCACGACGATCAGCTTCGTGTGGATGAGGATGTTGCCCTTCTGGCCGGCGGTGGACTCCTTGAGGAATCCCTCCAGCCCGCTGTTGAGCATCGCGGTCGCGACGAACTCCGCCGTGCGGTCGCGGTGGATCCCCGTGATCGTGCTGCGCGAGTTCTGCAGGCCCAGGCGCAGGATCGTGTCGTGCGGCGCGCCGAGCAGCGCGTTGAGGATCTTCTCGTGCAGCGCGAACGCGGTGCAGAACAGCACGTCGCGCGCCGCGCCGCCGATCTCCGCCGCGAACAGGTCGAGATCAACCTGCCCGCTGCGCGGCGAGAAGCCGACGACGATCGGCGCGTCGCCCGAGAGCGGGTCGTGCGCGTCGATCCAATGGCGCGTCGCCGTCGGATCGTCGCCGGCGAACAGCACCTCGAACAGGACGAGGTACTGCGCGGCGAGGTCCGGGCGCTCGGCCACGTGGACCACGTTGGCCTGCCGGTAGACGCCGTTCTCGGTGAAGTTCGTCGACCCGCAGAGCACCGCCTGGGGGACGCGGTCGTCGCCGTGCATCCGGCTGGCGACGATGAACTTGTCGTGGAAGATCTTCGACGTCACGCGGGCGCGCTTGTCGGTCGCCGGCCAGGCGGTGAGGTTGTCGGCGTTGATCGTCGTCTGCGGGTCGCCTGGCTTCGCGTGGAAGACGATCCGCACCTGCGCGCCGCGGGCCCGCGCGGCGTCGAGCGCCGCGCGGATCTCCGGCAGCTCGTACTCGTAGATGCCGACGTCCAGCGCCCAGGTCGGATCAACCGCCCGCGCGCAGAAGCCGGTGATCTGCTCCAGCACGCCCCGGCTCAGCCACGCCAGCGCGGCGGGCGGCAGCACGGGGTCGCGGTGCTCCTTCTTCGCCAGCGCCAGCTCGGCATCGACCTCCGGGAACTCGCGCGAGAACGCCTGGCTGGCGGCGGCCGCGCGGTTGAACAGGACGCGATGGTCGCCGCGCTGCACGCTCGCGGTCGACACCGTCAGCCCCGGCCCGTCGCGCACGTCGGGCGCCGCCGGCGTCCCGTAGACCGGGTGCACGACGTACGTGTACTGCGTGTCGGGATAGACGCGGTAGTCCGACCAGCGGAAGCGCTGGATCGGCGCCTGCTCGGTCGAGACCGGCGCGCCCGCGGGGTGTGCGATGCCGGGGAACGTGAGCATCCCGCTGAGGAACTGCTTGGGGCGGTTGCCGCCCTCGCGCTCGAGCGCGAAGCCGAGCAGCCCGTTGCGCCTGCTCTGTGTCACGTCGAACGCCAGCAGCACTCCGGTCGTGCCGGCGTACGCCTTCACGCTCACCCCGCCGGCGTGCGCGTGCGCCCGCATCCGCGGCGGTCAGTTGGCTCCGGGGACGCGCGGTGTGGGGTTCGGACGCGAGGCGGGCGGGGCCGAGATCCCGGTGGTGCCCACGGGGCCCGCCTTGCCCTTTCCGGTCACCACGTCCTGCGCCCAGCGCTCGGTGAACCCGGCCACGAACGCGATCGCCGTGTAGAAGTAGATGAGGTCGGTCTCGTCCGTCGGGGTCTGCGCGACGGTGATGAGCCCGCCGGCGAGCATCAGGTACAGGGCGCCGCCGAACAGCGCGCCGAGCAGCGGCCGGATCACGCCCAGCAGCCGGATGGTGGTCACGCCCGACTCGTAGTTCAGCGAGAGCTGGTCGCGCGTCATGCGCGTCATGACGCTCACGATCGCCCCGGCGCCGCCGGCGAGCGGTGTTGCGAGCAGGGGCTCGTGCAGCAGCGGCGCGCCCGCGATGACACCGAGCACGATCAGCCCGGCGAGCAGGAACACCAGCCCGCCGATCATGCCCTTGAAGTACTCGACCTGCGCCTGGCGCTGCGCGGAGCGGTCGTAGTAGCGCCGTGCCTGCTCGAGCTCGGCCTCCAGCGACTCGACCGCGGTCAGGTTCGTCGAGAACGGCCGCTGGCGGCCCTGGCTGGGCGGGACGTCGAGCGTCCCGAGCAGCGCGACGACGATCCCGAAGATCATCCGCATGCAGATCTTGCGTGGCTTCGGGTTGAGGTACTGCAGGGCGCGATAGTGCAGGTCCATGCAGCGGAACAGCAGCTCCTTGGCCTTCCAGTCGGCCGGCTGCCCCTGGAGGGGCTCGAGATGGATCGCCGAGGAGCTGGCGGCGGCCATCGCGCGGCGGTGCTCTGCCCGGCGGGCCCGCGCTTCCTGCGCGCGCTGCCGGGCGGTCATCTTCTGCGAGGGAGGGACCTCACTGCTGGACTCACTCGAAGGTTTGTGAACGGGCAGGCCTTCGGTGAGCGAGGCGGCGCGGTCGATGTCCGTGAGCACCGCCGCCACGGGGATGTGCTGGCACAGGTAGGAGGTGATGATCCCGCCGCGCGGCTCGGAGAACGCCTCGAGCAGCCTCGGGAAGAGCTTGCCGAACGCCTTGCGCTGCTCGGGCTCGAGGTCGGCGTCGCTGAGCCGGAACCACGCGTGCGCGACGGGGTGGAACGTGACGCGGCCGGAGTGGATCGCATCCTCGAGCACGTCCAGCTCGGCCGCGAGCGTGTCCTCGCTGGGCATGTTCGGCAGGTCGCCGTCGCTGTGCAGCCCGTTGGCGCGGTGGTGGGTCGTCGCGGCGGCCATCAGGCGTAGCTCAGGAGACGGACCGTGTCGAACTGCAGGACCTTGTCCGAGCGGTTGCCGGGCGTACGGGCGACGACGGTCACGGGGATCGCCTTCTCGCCCGCCTCGACGAGCCGGCGGATCGACTCGGTGACGGTGACGACGCGGGTCGCGGGCAGCAGCTGGTGCGGAGGCCGCAGGTCGAACCGGTCGACCTGCGTCGGGACGTCGCAGTGGCCGACGTCGCCGAAGCAGCCGCCGTGGCCGAAGATCCAGAACGACCCCGCGTAGCTCGGGTCGTCGGGCCCCGAGCCCGCCTTGGCGCCGAAGTAGATGTCCGCCTCGAACGAGCTGCCCGAGTGGTCGATCCCGTAGAAGACGAGGTCCGCGCGCGCGAACGACACCTCGGGGTCGGGCAGCTCGACCGGCGGGGAGACGTAGCGATCAACCATGGGCAGGTCCCGGGGCCGCGGCCGTCGTCGCGGCGTAGTCGTAGCCGAGGTGGTCGGTGCTGAGCGTGTCCACGACCGTCATCGCGAACGGCGGCAGCGCGCGGCCCAGCACGCTCGGCCGGCGGGTCGGCGCCGGGGTGCTTGAGCTGCCACAGGTACCAGATGCGGTCGACCATGCAGTGGTGCGCCCAGAAGATCGGGTCATACGCGGCGACCGAGATGTCGCCCATCGTGCCGCCGGTCCACACGTGGACGGCGTCGTGGAGGCTCTCGAGCTGGGTCTGGAACGTGAAGAAGTCGGTGTTCGCCATCACAGCGCTGAGGTCCGCCTGCGTCGGCAACGACGCGAACTGCCCGGGTTCGCGGAACGTGCGCGTCTCGTTCGGGTCACGCCGGCCGGAGGGCTGGATGGGGGAGTCGTGCAGCGGGTTGCGCTTGCGGTTCACGCGCGCGGCGCGGTAGATCGCGGGGACGTCGGCCTGGTCCTTCGTCCAGTCCCACCACGGCAGCGTCATGCCGGGCACCTGGTCCTGCAGCGCCTTCTCGAAGAAGTACAGGTACGCGCGATGCCAGGGCAGGAACAGCGTCGAGTGATGCGTGCACGAGATCGGGAGCGGCAGCCCATGAATGCCGGCCCACGCCTGGTAACCGCGGTCGTCCTTGACCTGTTGGGCCTTCGTGATCGCCAGGCGCAGGTCGGCAAGCTGCCCCGTCGTCAGCCTGCGTGCATCGCGACGGTGGCGCAGCGCGGCGGGCGCCATCGGCTGGATCGTCACGCCGGCGGGACTCACGGGCGCTCACCTCGGCGCCGGAACGCGGCCCGCATCGACGCGGCGGCGAGTGCGAGCGCCGCCGTGAACATGGGCGCGAGGCTCAGCGCGGTCTCTTCGACCGGTAGGCCCCCTACATGAGCGCTGATCCCGAGCATCCTGCTCACGCACCTCACGTGTTCTGAGTTGGTGCGACCCTAGGCCGGTCGCTCCACGCGGCGCTCGGATCGCGCAGGGAATGGTTCGGCGGCGCGCGGAAACCTGCGCGGTTTCAGCGCGCCAGCGTGAAATCGAACGTGTCGGGCACGTTCGGACGGCCGCTGAGCAGGCCGATCTGCGCGACGAACGTGGCCCAGCGCTCGAGCACCGCGCGCTGCAGGCGCAGCTTCGGATCGAGGATCGGGCGCACCGCGGCGAGCTGCGCGCGCACGAGGCCGACGTCCTTGCTGTCCGAGGCCTTGGCGATGTCCTGCGCTGTCGCGGCCGGGTCGCTCAGCTCGGCGCGCGCGCCGTCCTGCACGGCGGCGATGAAGCGCTGCAGCGGTGTCGCCGTCGTTGTCGATCCGCGAGCGCGTCGTCGCGAGTACCACCTCCGGCCACGGCGGCGCGCCGTAGTCGTCGATCTTGAACTCGCGGACGGGCAGGCCCTTGCGCTTGAGCGTCACGCCCTCGGCGTTCCAGAACGCCGGCACGCTGGCGACCTTCTTGGCCAGCAGCGCGTTGACCGCTTCGAACCCGATGGTGACCTGCTTGATCTTCTTCGGATCACCACCGTCGTGGCGGACGATCGCGTCGACGAACGCCGGGTCGCTGGGCAGCCCCGAGACGCCGACGGTCTTGCCCTCGAGATCGCGCGGGCGCTGGATTGTCGGCAGCGAGACGAGCGCGCCCAGCGGCCGCTGCACCAGCGCCGCGATCCCGACGACGTCGCGACCCTTCAGGCGGGCGATGCCGAGGTCCTGGATGTCCATCACGGCCACGTCGGCGCGGCCGGTGAGCAGGGCCTTCAGCGAGTCCGGCGAGGACCCCGGCTCGACGATGTGGATGCGGATGCCGTGGCGCCGGTCGGCGCCCGTGCCGGACCGCCTCGTAGAGCGGGGCATGGACGGCGTTGGGGACGAAGTCGAGCGCGACGTCGACGGTCTTCGTGCCCGGCGAGGAGCTCGAGCTCGAGCCGCACCCCGCCGCCACGAGCCCGAACGCGCACAGCGCGGGGAGCAGCTTTCGCACGCGTGGGAACCTATTGGTCATGCAGCTCGAGGGGATCCACCACATCACGGCCATCACCGGCGACGCCCCGGCCAACGTCGAGTTCTACGTGGGGGTGCTGGGCCTGCGGCTGGTCAAGAAGTCCGTCAACCAGGACGACCCGACCGTCTACCACCTCTTCTACGCCGATCCCGAGGCGCGGCCCGGGAGCGACCTCACGTTCTTCGAGTACCCCGGCATCCCGCGCGGGCGCCCGGGCGAGGGGATGGTCCACCGGGTTCTCTGGCGTGTCGGCTCGCCCGAGTCGCTGGACTACTGGGAGCAGCGCCTGCCGGAGTCGACCCGCACCGAGCGCGGGCCTGCTGTTCGCCGACCCGGAGGGGCTGGAGCACGAGCTGCTCGTCGCCGACGTGCCGGACGAGCCGCTGCCGTCGACCGGCGCGGGCGTCCCGCGCGAGCACGCGCTGCTGGGCTTCCACGGGGTCCGGGCCTACCGCGCCGACGTCGGCCACTCGCTGCTGCACGACACGCTCGGCTTCGAAGGCGAGCTCGTGCAGGGCTCCCGGCGCCAGGGGCGCTACATCACCGACACCCCGCCCGACAGCCGCCCGCTGCAGGGCGCCGGGTCGGTGCACCACGTGGCGTGGGGGATCGCGCTGGGCGACCAGGAGGACTGGCGTGACCGCCTCGCCGCCTCGCCCGAGGCGCGCCCGACGCCGGTGATCGACCGCTATTACTTCCGCTCGATCTACTTCCGCGAGCCCGGCGGGATCCTGTTCGAGCTGGCGACCGACGGGCCTGGCTTCACGACCGACGAGCCGGCCGAGACGCTGGGCGAGAAGCTCGCGCTGCCGCCGTTCCTGGAGGATCGGCGCGCGCAGATCGAGCCGCGGCTGACGCAGCTTCCCGACGCGGCCGCGCTGTGGCGCGGTGCTTCCGCAACGGCCTGACGCACAAAACCGCTGCAGACTCGCGGCATCCCGAGCACGGGGTGGCGCGCGCGACCTAGCATCGGGCGGTGAGGTCGTCCTACGACGTCATCGTCGTCGGGTCCGGGTTCGGCGGAGGCATCACGGCGTGCCGGCTTGCCGAGGCGGGGAAGTCGGTGTGCGTGCTGGAGCGCGGCCGGCGCTTCGCGCGCGGGGACTTCATCGACGACCCCGACAAGGCGTCGTCGCTGCTGTTCCACGACAAGCTGAACCCCAACGGCCTGTTCGACGTGCGCATGATGCGCGACGTCACGGTGATCACCGCGGCCGGCGTCGGCGGCGGCTCGCTCGTCTACGCCAACGTGCAGCTGCGCGCGCCCGCCGACGTGTTCGACGCCGGCTGGCCCGCCGCGATCACCCTGGCCGAGCTCGACCCGTGGTACGACGAAGACCGAGGACGCGCTGGATCCCGTCCCGACGCCGCCGATCCCGGAGCTCGACAAGGTCGCGCGCATTCGCGGCGATGGGGCGCCACGCGGGCAAGGAGGCCGACCTGCTGCCGATCGCCGTGCACTTCGGCGCGGATCGCACGCACCCGTTCAGCGGCGCTCCGCAGCAGGGCTGCCAGAACCTCGGCCGCTGCGATCTCGGCTGCCCGATCCACGCCAAGAACACCGTCGACATCACGTACGTCGCTCGCGCCGAGACCCACGGAGCCGAGGTCTACGCCTCGCACGACGTGCGCGACCTGCGGCCGCCGCCGGCTCCGGGCGGCAACTGGACCGTCGGCTTCCGCGACCTGATGCGCGAGCGCAACGGGACGGTGCAGGCGCCGACCGTCGTGCTGGCCGCGGGGACGCTCGGCTCGTCGCGGCTGTTGCTGAAGAACCAGCGGCGGCTGCCCGGCCTGTCGCCGGCGCTCGGAAGCCGCTTCTCCGGCAACGGCGACGCGCTCGGCATGGCCTTCGATCCGGGCGCGAAGGACGTGCAGGGGGCGCGCAACGATCACGGCCCGGTCATGACGAGCAAGCTCGACTACACCGCCGACCGCCACCTGATCGTCGCCGACGGCGGCCTGCCGGCGAACTTCGACGTGTTGCTCGACGTCGCGCGCGGCGTGAACGTGATCAAGGGCTGGCGGCGCGCGCTCGTGTGGCTCGAGCAGCTTCTGGTGAAGATCGGGCTGAGCGACCAGCGGCTGCGCCCGCGTCAGCTCGCGGTGCGCGAGCGGCTGCCCGACACCGACGCGCTGATCTTCCTGATGATCGGGCGCGACGCCGCCGACGGGCAGATGCGGCTGACGCCGCTGTTCCACCGGCTGGACATCCGCTGGAGCAAGGAGGCCAGCGCGCAGCTCTTCGCCGATCTCGAGCGCACGGCGAAGGAGCTCGCCGAGGCGTCGGACGCGACGCCGTTCTACGCGCTGGAGGCCGGGCCGCTGGACACGTTCGCCACGGTGCACCCGCTCGGCGGCTGCCCGATGGCCGATGACGCCGAGCACGGCGTCGTCGACGACATGGGGCGCGTGCACGGGCACCCGGGTCTGTACGTGCTCGACGGCTCGATCGTGCCGACATCGCTCGGGGTCAACCCTTCCAAGACGATCGCGGCGCTCGCCGAACGCGCGGCGCACCGCCTGGCGGAGGAGCTGGCCTGAGCCGCTGGCACAACCACACGGGCAACCAGCGCTGCAACCCACGCGAGATCGTGGCGCCGCGGACGCTGGACGAGCTCGTCGCGCTCGTGCGCCGGGCCGAGCGCGCCGGCACGACGGTGCGCGCCGTCGGCGCCGGGCACTCGTGGTCGGATGTCGCGCTGACCGACGGGTACCTCGTCGACCCGCGCAACCTCTCGGGCCTGCTGGACCTCGACGACGGAACGTTGCGCGACGGCGTCGAGCGTTCGACGCTGGCCCGGGTGCTCGGCGGGACGCACCTGCGCCAGCTCAACCCGGCGCTGGCGAGCGAGGGGCAGGCGCTGATGAACATGGGCGGCTACGACGAGCAGACGATCAGCGGGGTCGTCGCGACGTCGACGCACGGCTCGGGCCTGCGGTGGGGGCCGTTCCCGGACATGGTGCGCTCGCTGGACCTGGTGGTTGCGGGCGGCGAGGTCGTGCGGGTCGAGCCCGCCGGCGGGATCACCGACCCGGCGCGCTTCGGCGGCCGAGCGCACGCTGATCCAGGACGACGACACGTTCCTCGCCGCGGTCTGCGGGATCGGCTCGATGGGGCTGGTGCACTCACTCGTGATCGAGGTGCGCGAGCGGTTCTGGCTCAACGAGGTGCGAACGCTCAGCACGTGGGAGGAGGTGCGCGACACGCTGACGCCGGACGGCGTCTTGGGGGAGGGCGACCACTACGAGCTCTTCCTGAACCCGTACGCGGGCGACGAGGGCGTCACCGCGTGCTCGTCACGCGGCGCGCCGACTGCCCGGAGCCGATCGACCTTCCGGAGGACAAGCTCCAGCGCCATCCGCTCACCGAGCTCGAGGCGTCGCTGCCGGTCGTGTGGTTCTTCCTGCGGCTCGCGGCGCGCTTCATGCCGAGCCTGATCGCGGGGCGGTTCGACGGGCTCCTGTCGGACATGCGCGACGACGGCTACGCGAACGTCTCCTACAACGTCTTCAACATCGGCGAGGCGAACCACCTGCCGGCGTACTCGATGGAGCTCGGCGTCAGCCTCGAGGGCAACCGCCACGTCGAGTGCATCGACCGGCTGCTGGAGATCGCCGCGGCGCGGCGCAAGCACGACCACCTCGTCCACACGTCGCCGATCGCGCTGCGATTCGTCGCGCCGTCGAAGGCGTACGCGTCGATGATGTTCGAGCAGCCGACGATGATGATCGAGCTGATCCTGGTCGTCGGGACGCGGGGCGGGGACCGGCTGCTCGCGGGCTACGAGGAAGGCCTGGCGGACCTCGGCGTGCGCCCGCACTGGGGGCAGATCAACGCGCTCGACGGCGCGCGGGTCGCGCAGCTGTATCCGCGCTGGGGCGACTGGCTCGCGGTCCAGCACCGCTTCAACGCGTCGGGCGTGTTCCGGTCGCCGTTCACCGACCGCGTCGGCGTCACGCCGCCTGCGACGCCGCCGGCAGGTCGGCCAGGTCCTCGAGCGTGAGCTGGTGGCGCGGCGGCCCGTCGAGGATCATCGCCTGATCCACCGTCAGGTCGCGCGCAACGTGCATCAGCACGCCGGCCTCGAGGTTGCGCCATCCGGAGTCCTCGTCCATGCGCTCGCTTGCGACGACGACCGACGGGCGATCGGCAAGCTCGCCGGCGCGCACACGGATTCGGCCCGCGGCGCTGGAGTGCTCGAGGTGCCGGTGCCCGCTCGGCCCGCCGGCTGCGCGCTCCAGCGCAAGAGGTCGTGCGCGTCGGGATAGCGCAGCGCCCACAGCTCTCCATTCGCGACAAGGACGATGTTCAACGCGAAGAGCGGCAGCGTCGTCCGCGATCCAGCGCGCGGCCGCGGCGATGCCGGCACTCACGTCGCCGTCGGCGGCACGCGTCTCCTTGGTGATCAGCGCGAACACGCGCTCGGAGTCGGTCTCGCCGCTGGACGAGCGATCGCGCATCGCCCAGGCGCTCCTCGAGCAGGTCGAGCCCCTCGACCACGCCGTTGTGCGCGAAGAGCCGGCCGTCCTGCTCGAACGGGTGCGTGTTGCGCTCGTCGAGGCCGCCCGTCGAGGCGTAGCGGACGTGCGCGATGAACGCGTCCGACCTCACTTCGTGGGCTCGGCGGTGGAACTCAGGGTCTGAGTAGGCCGGGACCGGCCGCTTGTCGACGCACGGCGTCCCGTCCTCGGTGAACCACCCGAGCCCGGTTCCGTCCGGCATGCGGCGGCTCTGCTCGGCGAGGCTGTCGGGCGCCTCCACGAGCCAGAACGTCGCCGTGACCCGCTGTGGTCCCGCGGAGAGCCCGAACAGTCGACACATGAGCGACTCCTTCCCGCTAGTTTCAGGTGATCGCCTTGCACCGGCATATCGCCTCTGATGCCGAACCGCCGCTTGAGCTGCGGGCGATGCTTGACCCGACGCTCGTGGCACCGCCGAAGCTGCGCCTCGCCGAACGCGATCTGCCCGCAGAGGCGGCGTACGCGCTGGTCGAGGACGACCTGCTGCTGGACGGTAGCGCCCGCATGAACCTGGCGACAGGTACTCGTGGCCGACTTGGATGACACGCGCCGTCGCTTGGAGGAGCGTCGCGAGGAGATCCGGGCGCGCGTGGAGGAGCTCGCCAAGCCGCCCGAGCTCGGGGAGGCGCAGGGGTTCGGCAAGCGCATCGGCGACGGGACGGTCGAGGCGATCAGCCGGCTCACCGACATCGGCGTCGGCTCGTCGCTGGAGGACTCGCTTGCGCGCACGGAGCGCGCGCTGGAGAAGCTCGGCGAGGGGACGTACGGGCGCTGCGACGCCTGCGGTGGGGCGATCGCCCCGGCGCGGCTCGAGGCGATGCCCGACAGCGTGCTCTGCGTGACGTGCGCGGGCGCCCAGCGCCGCGCCGCGCCGCGGCGGCGCTGAGGGGTTGCAGGTGTAGTGTCGCGTCGTGCACCGGGTGCTCGCCGCGGTCCTGCTGGCCGGCCTGTCGGTGTCCGCGTACGCGAGCGACCAGCGAGCGGCGACGCTCGAGGCGAGCTTCCCGCCCGGCACGGTGGGCGTGGCCTCGGCGGTCGAGCTGCACATGACGTGGGCCGATCCCGGCGAGCCCGCGGGCAAGCCGGTGTCGCTTCGCCTGCTGCGCCTCGACTTCCCTCCGGGCACCAGGATCAACACGGCCGCCCTGCCGCGCTGCCGTGCGACGAACAAGCGGATCGCCAGGCTGGGTCCGTCGGCGTGCCCCCGCAAGACGCGTCTCGGCAAGGGGGAGAGCCTGCTGACGTCAGGACAGCAGCAGCTCGCCGCCAACATCGTCCTGATCAACGCGCGCAGGCAGATCATCGTCGTCGTGCGCGTCGGCAGGAGCACGCTGGCGGTCTACCGTGACACGGTCGTCGGCTCGTCCGTGACCGTGCACTTCGCGCTCCCGCCCTCGCTCTCGCTGCTCGACCTGCGGATCCACATCCCGGTCCACGTCCGCGGACGGCGCGTCTACTTCAGCACCCCGCCGGGCTGCCCCGCCGACCGGGTGTGGCCCATGACCGCGACGAGTACGTACACGGACGGCTCGACCCAGCAGGCACAGGCTGCGGCCGCATGCACCGGCGCATAATCGCCGGATGCCTTCCGACCCCCTGACCGGCGGCTGCGCGTGCGGCGCCGTCCGCTACGAGATCGATGCGCCGCTCGAGAGCGCGTCGTACTGCCACTGCACCCGCTGCCAGCGGCGGACGGGGACGGCCGCGTCGGCGCAGGCGCGCGTGAAGCCAGGCAGCCTCACGTGGACGCAGGGCGAGGAGAACATCGGGGCGTGGACGCCCGACGGCGGGTTCTCGAAGGCGTTCTGCACGTCGTGCGGCGGGCAGCTCTACAGCTGCGACCCGGATGACCCCGACAACACGATCGGCGTGCGGCTCGGGACCTTCGACGGCGATCCGGGGATCCGCCCGCAGAAGCGCAACCACGTGGCGAGCGCCGTCGCGTGGGAGCCGATCCCCGACGACGGGCTGCCGCGGTTCGAGCGCGGGGCTAGAATCCTCAGGTAACGCTGAGCTTCCCCTTAGCTCGCGCTGAGGCAGTGGCGCGACCATTCACGCATGTCCGCCGCACTCGTCCACATACGCATGCCGCGCATCCGGCTGTTCGCGGATGCGCGGCGGACGATGCCGAAGATCACGCTGCAGCGCACCGCGACCGGCTGGGGACTCTTCGACGAGCACGACGTGCCCGTCTTCGAGGCTCCTGGGACCGGAGGCCGTCGCGCGTGCCTGCAGCGTGCCTTCGCGCTGGGCATCGTGCGGCTGCGCGCCGGCGAAGAGCCACACGTCTAGCTCTCGTCAGGCCAGGGCTCCTCGACGAGCTTCCCGTCGCCCTCCTCCGGCCGCGGCCCTCCGACCGCGAGGAACTCCATGCCGTCCGGCGCCGGCCTCGAAGGCGCGCACGACCTCGGGCGAGACGCGCAGGATGTCCCACTGCTTCAGCGAGACGATCTCGTCGTCGAGGCGGGCGCGGCCCGAGCCGGCGAGGACCACGTAGGCCTCCTCCTGCTCGCCATGGCGGTGGCTCGACGGCGCGCGCAGGTCCGGCGCGTAGCGCCAGTGGCTGATGCCGAGGTCTCGCGACTCCATGTGCTTGCGCCCGAAGCGGCCCTCCAGGCCGGGCACGCGATCGCCGACGGTGTCGTCGAGCTCCATCAGGTTCACGACGGTGTAAGCGCTCATACGCCCAGCTTCGCAGGCCGGGAACGCCGGCTCGCTAGCGTCCAGGACATGACGCATCGAACCCTCGGGCGCACGGGCGTCCACGTCTCTCCGCTCTGCCTCGGCGCCATGATGTTCGGCGAGTGGGGCAACGGCGACCACAAGGAATCGGGCCGGATCATCGACGCCGCGCTCGAGGCCGGGATCAACTTCATCGACACCGCCGACGTCTACAGCCGCGGGGAGTCCGAGGAGATCGTCGGCAAGGCGATCAAGGGCAAGCGCGACGACATCGTGCTCGCCACGAAGTTCCACGGGACGATGGGCGACGACCCCAACGAGGCCGGCAACAGCCGGCGGTGGGTGTTCCGCGAGGTCGAGGCGTCGCTGAAGCGACTGCAGACGGACTGGATCGACCTCTACCAGGTGCACCGCTGGGATCCGTGGACCGATCACGAGGAGACCCTCGGCGCGCTGACCGACCTCGTCCGGCAGGGCAAGGTCCGCTACATCGGCAGCTCGACCTATCCGGCCGCGCAGATCGTCAAGGCGCAGTACGTGGCGCGGGAACGCGGCTACGCCCGCTTCGTCACCGAGCAGCCGCCCTACAGCCTGCTCGTCCGCCATATCGAGAACGACGTGCTGCCGACGGCGCTCGAATATGGGATGGGCGTCATCCCGTGGTCTCCGCTGGCCGGCGGCTGGCTCTCCGGCAAGTGGCGCAAGGGGCAGGAGACCCCGCAGTCCAGCCGGGCTTCGCGGCTTCCGAAGCGCTTCGACCTGAGCCTCCCCGAGAACCAGGCGAAGCTCGACGCGGCAGATGCTCTCGCGCAGCTGGCGGAGGAATCGGGCATGAGCCTGATCCACATGGCGCTCGCGTTCGTCATCAACCACCCGGCGGTGACGTCGGCGATCATCGGCCCGCGCACGCTTGAGCAGCTCGAGTCCCAGCTGGGCGCCGCGGACGTGACGCTGTCGGCCGACGTCCTCGACCGCATCGACGCGATCGTGCCGCCCGGCAGCAGCGCCAACCCGGCCGACACCGGCTGGTCGAATCCCGCTCTCGAGCCCGCCGCGCGCCGCCGATGACTGAGACGCCGATGTTCGAGGCCGCCGAGACCGGCGTGCCGAAGGGCGCTGTCGTTGTCGTGCAGGAGGCCTTCGGCGTCAACGACCACATCAAGGACGTCGCCCAGCGCTTCGCCGCCGAGGGCTACCGCGCCGTCGCGCCGCACTTCTTCCATCGCAGCGGCGACCCCGAGATCCCGCTACGAGGACTTCGACACGGCGCTGGAGCACATCCGGCAGCTCACGGAGGAGGGCATCGTCGAGGATCTCAACGCCGCCTACGACCACCTCCACGACGACGGCTTCGAAGACGCGCGCATCGCGGTTGTCGGCTTCTGCATGGGCGGCACCGTCGCGTTCATCGAGGCCCACGAGCGCGAGCTCGGCGCCGCGGTCACGTTCTACGGCAGCGGCATCGCGGAAGGGCGCTTCGGCGCGCCGCCGCTGCTCGAGCTCGCGCCGAACCTCAAGACGCCGTGGCTCGGGTGCTACGGCGACGAGGACAAGGGCATTGCGGTCGAGCAGGTCGAGGCGTTGCGCGAGGCGGTCGCCGCCGCGCCGGTCGACACCGAGATCGTCCGCTACCCGGACGCCGGCCACGGCTTCCACTGCGACGCTCGCTCGGCCTACCACGAGCCGAGCGCCCGCGACGCCTGGTCACGCACGCTCACCTGGCTGGACGACCACCTGGCTTAGGGAGCCGGACTGAGGGGACAGACCCCTGAGTCCGCCCGGCCTCGCGTGGCTTTCGCTTTGCGGGCTTTGCGTCACGTGGGTGGCGCGCAGCGCGGCGCGCTCGCGTGAGCGCTCCGCGCGGGCTGCGGTCATTGAGGGAGGGGGTGAACCGCCCGCGCCCGTTGTGGCCGTGGGCCCCCAACGTCGTAATAGTTACGACGCTCGGGGCCCACGCGCACGAGTCCCGCACCCCAACTGAGAAGGGGGGTGACATTGGGGTCTGACCCTTTTGTCCCCAGCGCGGCGCGCTCGCGTGGACGCGGTCATTGAGGGAGGGGGGTGAACCGCTGGCGCTCACTTGGGCTGCCTACGTCGCTATATGCGCGAACTATGCCGCCCAAGTCGCGTTCGGTGACGGCCGCGCGCCGCGGCTGCCGGCTCGCTTTCCTCAATGCCGAACCACGCCTGCGCCCCGCAAACGCCCGAGCCGAGCGCAGCACGCAACTCGGCCACAGCATGGAGTTGCGCTACTGGTCCGCCTGCATCCAGAACGTGAACATCCGGTCGGCGGCGATGCGGGCGTAGACGGGGCCCGAGTCCAGGAAGTTCGACCAGTCGTCGCCGTAGCGCGGCGTGTAGATGTCCAGCAGTGCCTGGCGGAACGGGCCGGTGCTGGTGTCGACGCGCTCGGCGCGGCCGTGCACGGTCACCGCGAGCTCCTCGCCGGGCAGGTGCGTCGCGCTCACCCACGGCCGCGCAGCGATGTGGCGGAAGCGCACGGAGTCCGGCGACGAGCCGAAATGGAAGGCGCCGCGGAAGAAGATGCCGTCGACCGGGCCGACCACGGGGTGCCCGGTGGCCGACACGGTCGCCAGCGCCAGCAGGCACATCCCCTGCAGCCGCTCGCAGAGCTGCTCGGCGGTCAGCCGGCGCTCCGGCGTGTGGATGCGCAGCAGGTGCGCGCCGGCGTTCGCATAGCTGCGGTCGAGCAGCTCCTGCAGTGCCGCGAGGTCCTCCGCCGTCTCGTGCATCGTGCAAGCATCGCGGACGTTGGTTCGTTGATCGAGTTCCTGCTCGGCCTCAACCGCGGGGCGCGCACCGTGTGGCGAAGACGATCGAGGAGCTGCGGGCCAGCTAGGCGGGCTGGCGCGACTCGGCCAGCAGCTCGCGCACGCGCGCGCGGCGCTCGGTCAGCTCGGCTTCGAGCTGCTCGATCTCCGCTCGCCGGCGCCCGATCAGCTCGAGCTGGCGGTCGAGGTGGCCCGCCGCCTCCTCGAGGATCCGGGCCCGGCGCGCCGGGCCCGGATCACCGTGGTGCCACTCGTCGCGCAGCGCGGCGCGCGCGTCCTGGGCTTCGAGCAGCTCGTGCAGCTCCTCGAGCGAGACGCCGAGCAGGTCCTTCAGCCGCAGCGCGTCGCGCAGGCGTTCGACGTCCTGCTCGGTGTAGGTGCGGTGCTTGCCGGACTCGCGCTCGCCACCGGCGCCGAGCAGCCCGATCTCCTCGTAGTAGCGGATCGTGCGCGACGTCGTGCCGACCGCCTCTGCCACCGCGCCGATGCGCATCAGGCCGCCACCGCCGTAGGCTCGGCCTCGGCTTCGGCGCGCACGTGGGCGGGACGCATGAGCGACACGAAAGCACCGATCACGGACGTCGCGGCCAGCACCCACAGCGCCGTGTGCATGTTGTGGATGAACTGATCCAGGCGGCTGGGCTCAAGGCCGCTCGCCACCCCGGAGAAGATCTTCAGCAGCACGTCCTTGGGCACCGCCGAGGTGATGATCGCCATGACGAACGCGATCGACAGGACCGCGCCGGTGTTCTGCAGCATCGTCCGCGCGCCGGCGGCGATCCCGCGGCGGTGCGGCGGCACGGTGCCCATCATCGCCGCGGTGTTCGGCGAGTTGAACAGCCCGGAGCCGATGCCCACGACCGCCAGCCACACCGCGCTCTCCCAATAGGCCGTGTGGACCTGCAGCGTCGTCATCCCGGCGAGGCCGACGGCGCTCAGCGCCATGCCCGCCGGCGGCGAGCTTTCGCGACCCGTGGCGGTCGGCCCAGACGCCGGCCAGCGGGCTGGCGACGAGCATGCCGATGGCCATCGGCGCCAGCTTGATCCCGGCGGTCACCGCATCGTCGCCCTGCGCGCCCTGGAAGTAGAAGACGAACACGAACATCAGCGCGAAGCGCGACATGCCGTTGATGAACGCCGCGGCCGTGGCGGTGGCGAACAGGCGGTTCCGGAAGATGGCGAGGTCGAGCATCGGCGCGCGCGAACGGCGCTCGATGAGGACGAACAAGGGCAGCAGCACGGCGGCGGCGATCAGGCTGACGATCACGATCGGGTCGTTCCACTGCGAGATGCCGCCGCGCGAGACGCCGAGCACCAGCCCGGTGAGCCCGAGCACGAACGCCAGCACGCCGGGGATGTCGTAGCCGCGGACGCTGTCGGGCCGCGCGAGCTCGTGCAGGACCAGTCCGCCCCAGAGCGCGCCCGCGAGCGCGAACGGGACGTTGAACCAGAAGACCCACTGCCAGCCGATCGCGACGAGCGCGCCGCCGAGCACCGGGCCGAGCACCAGCCCGATCGCGGCAACCATCGTGTTCGTCCCCATCGCCAGACCGAGCTCCTCGCGCGGAAACGCGTCGGTCACGAGCGCCGCCGCGTTGGCGAACAGGAACGCCGCGCCGACGCCCTGGGCGATCCGCCAGAGGATCAGCTGGGTCGCATCGGCTGCGAAGCCGGCGCCGAGCGAGGCGAGCGCGAAGACCGCGAAGCCGCCGACGTAGGCGCGCTTGCGGCCGAAGAGATCGGAGAGCCGGCCCGCGGTGAGCACCAGCACCGTGCTGGCGATCATGTAGGCCAGGATCACCCACACGAGCGAGAGGATGCTCGTCTTCAGCGCCCGCTCCAGGTCGGGCAGCGCGATGATCAGCGTGCCCGAGTTGGTGGCGGCCAGCAGCATCCCGAGGGACGTGCAGCTGAGGGCCCACCAGCGGTAGTTGTCGTGATCGACGCTGACGCCAAACTTATTCTTCACGTCAACGTCAAGTTTACTGCAATGGCTGTCCGTTCACCCGGATGTCGACGTCGATGTTCCCGCGCGTGGCGTTCGAATAGGGGCAGACGTTGTGCGCCGCCTCGACGAGGTCCCTCGCCGCCTCGATCTCCATCCCCGACAGCGTCACGTCGAGCCCGACGCTGAGCTTGAAGCCGCGCTCGGGCGTGGGATGCAGGTTCACGCGCGAGTCGATCGCGACGTCCTGCGGCTCGGCCCGGATGCGCCGGGCGACAGCGCCGATCGCGCTCTCGAAGCACGATGCGAACCCGATTGCGAACAGCTGCTCGGGATTGGTACCGCCGCCCTGGCCGCCCAGCTCGGGCGGGAGGCGCAGGTCGACCTCGAGCGCACCGTCGGTGGTCTTGCCGTGCCCTTCGATGCGGCCGCCGGTCACGTGAGCGCCGGCGGTGTACAGGATCTTTTCGCTCATGCGCGGGACGCTACCGGTCACGAAAAAAACCCCACGCGAATGGGGCCACGGCGTACGGTCAACCGCCATGACCGCTACCGACCTTTACGAGTTCGAGACCGCCTTCGGCGGCGAGATCGTCCAACCCGAGGACGCGCGCTACGACGAGCTGCGCAAGGTGTTCAACGCCATGGTCGACCGCCGCCCGGCGCTGTTCGCACGCTGCCGTACGACGACCGACGTGCAGGCCGCCGTCAACCACGCGCGCGAGACGGGTCTCGCCATTGCCGTCTACGCCGGCGGCCACAGCGCCACCGGTCACGCCGTCTGCGACGCCGGCATGGTGATCGACCTGCGCGAGCTCAACCAGGTCGTCGTGGATCCCGTCGCCAGAATCGCGCGCGTCGGCGGCGGCGCGACCTGGGGCGTCGTCGACGCGGCCACCCAGGAGCACGCGCTGGCCGTGACCGGCGGCCGCGTGCCGGGCACCGGCGTCGCCGGCCTCGCGCTCGGCTCGGGCTCCGGCTGGCTGGAGCGCAAGCTTGGCCTCACGTGCGACAACCTCCTGTCCTGCGAGGTCGTGCTCGCCAACGGTGAGGTCGTGACCGCGTCCGAGGACGAGCGCGCGGACCTGTTCTTCGGCCTGCGCGGCGGCGGCGGGAACTTCGGCATCGTCACCGAGTTCGAGTTCCAGGTGCACCCGATGGGGCCGCTGCTGTACGGCGGCATGCTCATGCACCCGGCCGAGCGTGGCGAGGAGCTCCTGAAGTTCTTCCGCGACTTCATGGCCGACGCGCCCGACGAGGTCAACGGCGCCGTGGCGTTCATCTCGGCTCCGCCCGAGGAGTTCGTGCCCGAGCCGGTTCGCGGCAAGCCCGTCGTGGCCATGATCGTCTGCTACGCGGGCGATCCCGCCGAGGGCGAGGAGGTCATGCGCCCGCTGGTCGAGTTCGGGCCGCCGGCGATGGCCATGGTCGCGCCCATCCCGTACGCGGAAGGGATCCAGAAGCTGATCGAGGCCGGCAGCCCGCCCGGCATGCAGAACTACTGGCAGTCCGACTTCGCGGCGATGCCCGACGAGGCCTGCGAGGTGTTCGCTCGCTACGGCAACGCGCGTCCCAGCCCGCTCAGCACCGCGATCTGCATCCCCGGCGGCGGGGCGATCGCCCGCGTCGACGACAACGCGATGGCGTTCGGCCAGCGCAGCGCGCCGTTCAACATCCACCTGCTGCACATGTGGGCCGATCCGGCCGAGAACGAGGCCCAGATCGCGTGGATCAAGGAGTTCGGCGCGGCCATGAAGCCGTTCGCGTTCGGCGGCGCGTACCTGAACTTCATCGGGGACGAGGGCACCGGCCGCGTGCGCGAGGCGTTCGGGGACGAGAAGTTCGCCCGTTTGCAGGGAATCAAGGCCGTCTACGACCCCGAGAACCTCTTCCGCCTGAACCAGAACATCCCGCCTGCGTGATACGCGTCACACCGGCGTTTGACGAGCGCGTCCGCGGGGCACCTGCGCAAGCAGGAGGCACCCGTGGACGAGTACGTCGAAACGCTTTCGGTCGAGGACAGCACGCAGGCCGACCAAGCCGCTGAGGACCGCGAACGCAGGTTCACACAGCGTGAGCTGGTGCGGGCGTCGCTGCTTCGCTGTCCGCCGCCGTCCGAGCCGGCGGAGCAGCCGCCCCGCTAGCGGCATCTTCAACCGCCCACGCGACCCGCTCGGCGAGCTGGGCGCGGAAATGGTCGGTTTCAAAGTCGGCTGTCGTCACGCGCTCGGAATGCAGCACGCGCTGGTCGGAGTCATCGGCTGTGACGATGATGCGTGGCATGCCCGCAGGTTCGTGCCCGCGCCTGAGGCCGAGGTAAAGCTTTGGGGAACGCGCGGCGCGCTATGACAACCTGATCACGCCGAAGACGGCGTTGTGCGGGTCCGCGAGGACCGCGAAGCGCCCGGCAGGGACGTCCGTCGGGCCGAACAAGAGGTTCCCGCCGCCGGCCTTGGCCTTCTCCACCGTCGCGTCGGCGTCGGTCACCGCGAAGTAGGCGAGCCAGTGCGCCGGGACCTGCGCCGGCACCTGGTCGGACATCGCGATCATGCCGGCGACCGGCTTGCCGTCCAGCTGCCAGGTCGTGTACTCGATGTCGCCCATCTGCGCCGTGTCGCCCTGCCAGCCGAAGATCGCCTCGTAGAACGGCTTCGCGGCGTGCGTGTCGCGCGTGTTGAGCTCGTTCCACGACAGTGAGACCGGCTCGTTGACGATCTCGGCGCCGGTGTGCCGCCGCGGCTGCCAGAGCCCGATCGCGGCGCCCGTCGGGTCGGCCACGATCGACATGCGCCCGACGTCCATGACGTCCATCGGCTCGACATGGATGGCGCCGCCGGCCTCGCGTGCGTTCGCGACGGTCCCGTCGGCGTCGGCGACGGTCACGTAGTTGAGCCACGCGGGCGGCTGGCCCTCCATCATCAGCGGCCCGAGGCCGCCGACCATCTTGCCGTCCTGCAGGAAGAACCGGTAGCCGCCGGCCTCGGGCGGCCCCTCCTCGGACGCCGACCATCCGAAAAGGTCGCCGTAGAAGCGGATGGATGCGTCGACGTCGGGCGATCCGAGGTCGACCCAGGACGGAGTACCGGGGGCATAGTCGGGCATGCCTTCGATGCTCCCTCAGGTCGTCGTGTCTGGCAAGTGCCTTCCCACGACCGCAACAATGAGCCCGCGCTCCAGGCCGTCGCCGCCCTCATGCGCGTGTAAGTAGATGCGCGCCACGAACGCCGCGCCGGAGCCAGACCCGAGCCCGACGTGCGGGCCGACGAGCAGCTCGTGCCCGTCGAAGGTGAACGTGTAGTCCTTCTCGTAGCGGGTGCGCGCGAGCTCGCTGACGCCCTGCTTGTACTGCGTGATCCCGAGGCCGGCGGCGGCCTGCGAGAGCGACATGCCCATGTCGCCCGCGGCGAACCTCGCCGCCAGCTGGTCGAGCTGGCGCAGGGTCTTGAGCACGAGGCCCGGGCGCCGGAACGGGGAGTCCGCGGCGGTTTCGAACGCGCGCGGCGCGAAGCGCAGGTGGGTCGCTCCGTCGGCTGCGCGCTCCACGGCTTCGAGCACCGTCGCGGGCGGCTCCTCGGCGGTTTCCTCGGTTGGCGCGGCGCCGGTCTCGGTGTCGGCGGCGGCAAGCAGGCGGCTCAGCTCGGTGATCGTCTGGCGGTCGCGCTCGCGCTCTGAAGCGAGCTCCTCCAGGCGCGTGTGCAGCTCGTCGCGCGCGGCCTCCGTCGCGGCCTGGGCGGCGAGCTGCTGCTCGAAGCCCTGCAGCCAGTCGTCGAAGTCCGGCGGCGGCGCGGCCGCTTCGGGTTGCTCCTCGGCCAGCCGCGATTCGAGCGCGGCGGCGCGCTCGCGCAGACGCTGGTTCTCCGCCAGCGCGCGATCGTTGGCGCCCTCGGCCTCCTGCGCGCGCCCGATCGCCTCGTCGCGCCGCTGCCCGGCGAGCTCGGCCTGCCGGCGCAGCTCGGCGACCTTCACCGACTCGTCGTCCATCCCGCGCGCGCGCCGGTCGAGCTCCTCGCCGCGGGCCTTGAGCTTCGCGTGCGCGTCGAGCGCCTTGTCGACGAGCTCGATCAGCAGCCCGTCCTCGATCCGGGTGGAATCCACGAGGCCGTCCCACGAGCCGAACAGCGGCGTCGGCCGCGTCGGGGTGCGGCCAGTCCTCGCTGGCCTCCCAGTCCTCAGGCAGCGGCGTCGTCCCGGTGAGCACGGTCCAGCGGTAGTAGGCGAGCAGCAGCTCCAGCCGGTCGATCTGGTCGCGCGCGTCGGCGCCGGCGATGACGTCGTACTTCGGGGGTTCTCGTCCCTCGAGGTCGAGCATCAGCCCGAGCTCCTCGAGCGCCTCGTCCTCGGCCTTCGCCTTGCGCCACTCCTCGCGCTGCTGGGCGACGGTCGGCTCGGCTGAGCGCTGCTGGGGCTTGGGCGGCTTGCGGCGCTTCTGCTTGGCCATGCGGCGGGGGAGCCTAGTTCAGGGACGGATCGGCGGGCATCCGCGCGACCACGCGATGCCAGCCGCCCTTGCGCGCGAGCACGGCGCTCCAGAGCGCGTCGGGCTCGTCGGCGAGCAGGTCCTCCGGCAGCGGCGCGACCGTGAACCAGGCCTCCTGGTCGATCTCGCCCTCCAGCTGGCCCGGGCCCCAGCCCGCGTAGCCGGCGAACGCCCGGCCGCGGATGATCGCGGCCGGCAGCTCGTCGAGATCGGTCTCGGCCCCGACGACCCCGACGCTCCCCACGACGAGCGGCGTGTCGGCCTCGGGATCGGTGAACTCCGCGACGAGGATCACGCTCTGCGGCTGGACCGGGCCGCCGACGTGCATCGTGTCCTCGATGCCGGGGATGCCGACCAGGTCGGGGACTGCCTCGTCGAGGCCTGCGTCGGCCTCGCGGTTGAGCACGATCCCCATCGCGCCCTCGTCGTTGTGCTCGACGATCAGGACGACCGTGCGGAAGAAGTTCGGGTCCTGCAGCGAGGGCGCTGCGACCAGGAGCTGTCCGCGGAGCGAGTCCACTGTCTCATTGTGAACCGCTCAGCGAGGCAGATGTTGCGTCACCTCGACCGTCTGCTGGAACGTCGGCCGGTTCTGGAACGGCGCGGGCGGCACCGAGATCGCCCCGGCGATCGTCGAGCGGTTGCGATCGAAGCACTGGGCGTCGGGGTCGTCCTTGCAGTCGCCGCGCCCGTAGAGCGTGGCCGGATCGACGGTCGCAAGCGCCTCGCGCAGCGACGCCTGCAGCGCGCGGCGGCACTTCGCCTTCGACCCGCGCCCGCAGTAGCGCCGCGACCAGCGGTCCACGCAGGTCCTTCGAGACGAAGCCCCACCAGCCGTCGTCGTAGTCGGGCGCGGCGGGGTCGTCGCCCGGCAGGACCGACGCCGGGCGCAGCACCGTCGTCAGGGCGTCGTACGCGGCCTGGCCCAGCGCGGGCTCGAACTCGGACTTCACCAGCAGCGGGTACCACGTGTCGAACAGCGCGATCGCCTGCTCGTCCTCGTCCTTGCCGTCCTGGTTGAGGTCACGGCGATGCGCGCCCGCGGCCGCCCACGCCGACAGCAGCCTGATCGCGCCACGCAGCGTCTGGTCGGATGGGTTCCCGAGCGCCCGCTTGAGGATCGGCATGAGCGACCACGCGCGCAGGTCCTGCGAGGCGGGCTCGTCCATCGCCTGCACCAGCTGCTCGATCGTCGCCTTCTTCGAGCCCTTGATGCGCGCTCTGCACGCGGCGCTCGATCATCTGCGAGCGGAAGATCGGCCCGTAGGAGAACTTGTCGTCCGCGGCGGCCCATCCCGGCGCCTGCTTGTTGTTCCACGACACCAGGTACTTCTGGTCGACCGCGTGCGGCCGGCGGTCCAGCGGCACCGTCCTGGACGTGTGCAGGTCGGGGTTGAAGCCCTGCCAGTCGAACGCGCCCGTGCCGAGCACAGGGAAGTCCGGCGACGTGCGCTTCGCCCGCTGGGGCATCCAGCCGCTCAGCTGGTAGGCGATGTGGTCGGCGTCGATGTAGCTCCAGTTGAAGAGGAAGTTGATCCCGCCGATGGCCTGGCGGAAGGACTGCGGGTCGTGCACCTTCGTCGGGTCGTTGAGATCGAAGAACCCGATCGCGCTGTCGGCCTCGTGGAAGTACGTCGTGCGCGCCGAGACGAACGCCACCTTCTTGCCCTTGACGGTCCCGCGCGCGTAGACGATGCCGTGCACCGTCCGGTAGGCGGTCAGCGTCTCGCTGCCCGACGGCGTCTGGTCGCTCAGGTTCGGCGACCACGAGTTCGTGCGCTCGAGCTTGTCCATCGCGCGGCACTGGCCTTTCCACAGGTAGTGGAAGTCGTCCTGGCACAGCACCTCCGCGAACGTGTCGACGTTGTCGGATGTCGCCGTCGTCGCGCTCCACGCGTAGTCGCGCCCGTGGCCGAGCTGGACCATCAGGTTCACGCCCGGGAACGAGGCGCCGCGGGCGTCGAAGTGCGGGCCGTGGAGGTCCTCCTCCATCAGGATCTGCGGCTCGTAGTAGCCGACCTGCGGGCCGAGCACGCCGATCGGATGACCGGTGGCCGACTCGCGCGCGCTGATCAGCTCCCAGTTCGACGCGTGGGGGTGCGTGGTGAGCGCGTGTCGGATCCCCGCGCCGACCGAGCGCGTGTCGCTGGCGGTCGCGACCGGGGGCGCGACCGGCGTGAACTGCACCGAGCCCTTGTCCGGGATCGCCAGGCCGCGCTTGGAGAACGCGCTCGCGGTCTCGTACGGGAAGCGCTTCTTGAGCACCGTCGTCGGCGCCTCCGGATCGTTCTTGGAGCGGAAGTCCACCCATGCGCGGCGGCCCTTCTTCGTGCCGAAGCGCTGCTGCAGCGCCTGCAGCAGCAGCGCGGAGCGCACCTCGTTGCCGCCGCCCTTGCCGAAGATGCCGCCGATCAGCGACGCCTCGGCCATCACGTCGCGAAGCGTCCACTTCGTCGGCAGCTTGCCCAGCGCGACGTACTCGCCCGGCAGCTTGGTCGACAGCGGCGCGTTCGCGGCGTCGACGTAGGCGTTGATGCCGTCGACGAACGCGTTGCCGCGCTCGACCAGCTCGCGCCCGCGGTCGCCGTACACGGTGGGGGCGAGGTCGATCTGCTTCTGCAGGTCGTCCTCGTTGTAGGGGGCGATCGCCCACTGCGTGCGATCCATCGCGCGGTTGCCCGCCGCGCCGCCGACGAACGAGCTCAGCTGCGCGCGGCGCCGTGTGGCGCAGGACGTCCATCAGGAACAGCCGGTCCTCGGCGCCCGCGTAGCCGGCGCCGAACTCGACGTCGTCGTCGGTGGCGCCGTAGATGTGCGGCACCCCGTACTGCTTGTCGCGCACGATGATCACGCCCGGCCGCGGCGATTCGGTCGACTCGACGTCGCCCTCGCGCACGCCGAACGTGGCGTCCTTGAAGTACTTCGCGACGTCGTCGTGGGTGAGCGTCGGCGAGGCGAAGAGAAGGCCGTCGTAGAGCGGCTGCTGGTCGGTGAAGTGCGGCGGCACGGTGCCGGCGGCCTGGAAGAGCGCGAGCTGCACCGGCGTTGTCGGTGCCGGCCTCGCCGGGCGGCAGGACGTTGCGGAACCCGCCGGCGTCGTTGGTGCCGTACGGCTGCACATCGGCGAGGGCTGTGGCGGGGGCGGCGCACGCGAGCGCGGCGAGGAGCGAGATGAGCGCGGTCTTCATACCGGCGCGCACCATATTCCGGAGCGCTTAGATGTGCGCCACATGCGAAGCGCTCTGGTGACACTGCTGGCGACGCGGCCATCCCGATCCCCAGCGACAACGGATCGACGCCTGCGTTCAGCGGAACGCCCGCCACGCCGCACCCCGTCGCCGCGCCCGCGCCGCCGCGCCACCCGTTCATGGCGCCCAACGAGCGCTCGAACCTGCACGACGACGCCTACCAGACCGACACCTACCAGGCATCGGTCCGCTGGGCCACGGCATCACCACGACCTCGACGATGTTCGCCGCCGACTGCGGCTCGGTCACGTTCGACTCCCAGGGGCGGATCGTCACCGTCTGCGTCGGGGTCGCCGGGGCCGACGCTGCGGATGCTCGACCCCAAGACGCTCGACACGCTCGCCGAGCAGTCGCTGCCGCCGCGCGACCCGCGCACGCTGGCCAACCTCTTCACGAACTTCGGCGGCGGCGGCTACTTCTACCTCGACAACAAGGACCGTGCGGTCGTGCCGACGACCACCCGCCACGTGCAGGTGTTCGCCGAGACGCCGGCGCCCGGGTTTTCGACGGTGCGCGACATCGACCTGTCGGGCGTCATCCCCGACGGCGAGTCGATCATCAGCGCGCTGCCCGACTGGAAGGGGCGCATCTGGTTTGCGTCGACGGGCGGCGTCGTGGGCTATGTCGGCGCCGCGGGCAAGATCGTGTCGCGCACGCTGGGGGAGCCGGTCGGCAACTCGTTCGCCGTCGACGAGCAGGGCGGCGTGTACATCGTCAGCGACGCAGCGCTGTACCGCTTCGAAGCACGCCGCGGCCAGGTGAAGACGATCTGGCGCGCCCGCTACGCGAACATCGGCATCGCCAAGCCCGGCCAGAGCGAGAAGGGCTCCGGGACGACGCCGACGCTGATGGGCAAGGGCCTCGTCTCGATCACCGACAACGCGGACCCCATGGACGTGCTGGTCTTCAAGCGCGCGCGCAAGGTGAAGGGGCGGCGCCTCGTGTGCCGCCAGCCGGTCTTCGCCAAGGGCGCGTCGGACACCGACCAGTCGCTGATCGCGACCCCGCGCGCGATGGTGGTCGAGAACAACTACGGCTACACCGGCCCGTCGTCGGTCATGCAGGGCAAGACGACGACGCCCGGCCTCGCGCGCGTGAACCTCGACGCAGCGGGCGCGGCTGCCATGTCGCCTGGACGTCGGACGAGGTCGCGCCGTCGGTGGTCCCGAAGCTCGCGCTGGGCGCCGGCCTCGTCTACACGTACACGAAGGGCACCGACTCGCATGACCCGTGGTTCTTGACAGCGCTGGATTTCCGCACGGGGAAAACGGTCTTCAAGGCACTAGCGGGCTCGGGACTGGGGTACAACAACAACTACGCTCCCGTGACGCCTCGGGCCCGACAACACCGCCTATGTCGGGACGCTCGGAGGACTCGTCGCGCTCCGCGACACCGGATAGGCGACAACATCAAGTGAACCTGGGATCCTGTCGATGACCAACCTGAGCGCCAGTCCGGCGTTGACGGAGGGAAGGACAAGCTCCTTGGAGGCCCATACAGCGCATGAGGCGCCGGCCGTAACAGCCCCGCGGGGGGGCCGGCTGATGCTTGCGCGACGGTCCGATGAGCGCCTGGTCGCACTGGTCAGGCAGGGAGAGCCAGCCGCCTTCGAAGCGCTCTATGACCGGTATCACCTTCGAATTCTCAGTTTCTGCCGCCACATGCTGGGCTCCCAGCCAGATGGCGAGGACGCAACGCAGCACGCCTTCGTCGCGCTGCACCGTCACATCACGGCTGACGAGCGTGACGTGGACGTCAAGCCGTGGCTCTTCCAGGTCGCGCGCAATCGTTGCCTGTCCATCATCCGCGCGCGCCGCGAGCACGCTGACATCGACGACCCCGTCATCCAGCCCGCGACGGAGGGCCTTGCCGACAACGTCCAGCGCCGCGCGGACCTGCGCGAGCTGCTCGGGGATCTCGGCCAGCTCCCGGAGGACCAGCGCGCGGCGCTCCTGCTCTCGAGCCTCGGTGACCTCAGCGGCGACGAGATCGCGGCGGTCATCGGATGTCGCCCGCAGAAGGTCAAGGCGCTCGTGTTCCAGGCCCGGACATCGCTCATGAACGAACGCGACGCACGCGACACGGACTGCCAGCTCGTCCGCGAGCAGCTCGCCACGCTGCGCGGGGGCGCGCTCCTGCGCGGCCCGCTGCGGCGACACGTCCGCAGCTGCGAGGGGTGCCGCGCATTCCGCGACCAGACCCGCACGCAGCGCACGGCGATGGCGCTGCTGCTGCCCGTCGTCCCGACCGCGGGCCTCAAGGCGTCCACGATGAGCGCCGCTCTCGGCGGGTCCGCGGCTGCGGGCACCGCAGCGACGGCGACCGGAAGCGGCCTGATCACAGGACTCGTGGCCGGCGGGAAGGCGGGCGCAGCCAAGGTGCTCGTCGCGGCCGCCGGTCGCCGGGGGCGGGATCGGCGCCGGCGTGGCCGAGGTCAACCATCTGCGCAACGACTCGCAGCCCGCTCCGGCGACCACCCAGCCCGGGCAGTCCAAGGCAACGCAGCCGTCGAAGGCCCTCTCGACCTCCGGGGCCGCGGCGAAGGGTGCGAACGGCACGGCCAACGGCCACGGAGCGTCGTCGCACCACGGCAAGCCGACGTCCTCGCCCGCCAAGTCCGGCCACGCGGCGACGGGCAAGGGCATCTCCGGCACGCAGCCCAAGCGCCACAGCGGTGTCACCGGCAAGGCCGGTGCGCCCGGGCAGACGAAGACGAAGACGAACAACGGCAGGGCGGTCGCGAAGGGCAAGGTGACGCACTCCAAGCCGGTCACGACCAAGCCTGAGAGGACCGCGCCCGTTCATCCCGCAAGGCCGCCGACAGCGGTGCAGCCCACCGCCCCGGCAAAGGAGCAGCCCGCCACGACCGACTCGACCGTGACCTCCGTCACGGACGAGGTCGCCGGCGCGGTCAACGGTCAGAGCAAGAAGTAGCTCGCCTCAGCGCAAAGTAGGGGCCGCGCCGCGGGGCGGGCGACGCGACCCCGGTTGTTCAACGCTCGACGACGCAAGAGGTTGGACGGATCGCGTAGCTGCGACCCTTAGGCGGGTGACCCTGCTGCAACACGCCGAGGCGGCGGCCGCCCGCCTGCCGATCCCCGCACGACGGCGCGTCTTTCGCGTCGGCTACTTCGCGCTGCAGGGGTGGTGGCACGTCCGGCGGCCGCACACCGCGGGCGTGAAAGTCGTCCTGCGGCGCGGCGATGACGTCCTGCTGGTCCGCCACACGTACGGCCGGCGCGCCGAGTGGGATCTGCCCGGCGGGTTCATCAACGACGGCGAGGTGCCGCAGGATGCCGTGCTGCGGGAGCTCGAGGAGGAGGTCGGCATCCGGGCGCAGCGGCCGGTCGCGCTCGGGGCGATCCTGCTGCGCAGCTCGGGCCGGCGCGACACCGTGCACTGCTTCGCGGCCGACGCAGACGGCGACGGCGCGTCGATCGACGTCGACGAGGGCGAGATCGCGCAGGCGCGCTGGTTCGCGCGCGACGCGCTGCCGGCCGAGACGACCCCGTACACGCGGCGGATGGTCGCGCGCGCGTACTGGGACCTGTTCCGGGAATGACCCGGCGGCAGCGCCTCGACGCGATCGCCGCCGACATCCGCACCCACCTGCCCTGCGGGTTCGAGCCGTGCGAGTCGTGCACGACGTTCGTGCCGGGCGAGGGCGATCCCGATGCCCGGATCGTGCTCGTCGGCGAGGCACCCGGTGCCAATGAGGACCGGGTCGGCAGGCCGTTCGTCGGTGCCGCGGGGAAGTTCCTCGACACGCTGCTCGCCGAGGCCGGGCTCGCGCGCGAGGAGATCTTCATCACGAACGTCCTCAAGGCGCGCCCGCCGGGCAACCGCGACCCGCGCGCGGACGAGGTCGCGCATTCGTGGCCGTGGCTCGAGGCGCAGCTGGCGGTCATCGAGCCCGAGCTCGTCGTCCCGCTCGGGCGCCACGCGCTGGCGCGCTTCGACCCGCAGGTGAAGATCGCCGACGTGCACGGCCGCCCGCACGAGGCCGGCGGGCGCGCGCTGTTCCCGCTGTACCACCCGGCGGCGCACTGCACGGCGGCAAGCTGCGCAGCGCGCTGGTCGAGGACGCGCGCGCACTGGGGCGCCTGCTGAAGCATAGCGCCATACTCCGGTGTAATGAGGCAGGGGATCCTCATCGCCGCCCTGGCGGCTACCGTGCTGTGCGCCGCGCCGGTCGCGGCCCCGGCCGCGCCGCCGCCGAACGTGCCCTGGCCGCAGCTGCTGCCGGCGCTGCCCTCCAAGGGCGGTCCGGCGCCGGCGGTTGATGGGTGCCGGCGCGCGACCCTGGCGTGCGTCGATCGGGTGATCGTGCGGCTGGACGCGATCCGCGAGGGGTTCGGCTGCGATCACCGGGCGGTGTTCGCGCTCACCTACGAGCGCCTGACGCAGGTGATCCGCGAAACGCTCGTCAACGACCCGCACTTCTTCCGCTACCGCGCGTGGCTGATCAAGCTCGACGTCGAGTTCGCGAACTTCTACTTCGCCACGCTCGCCAACGACGCTGCCGGCAGGCCGATCCCGCCGGCCTGGCGGATCGCGTTCGATGCGGCGCGCGCCGGTGACTACGTGGGCGACCAGGACCTCGTCGCCGGGATCAACGCGCACGTGCAGAACGACATGGCGTTCGCCGAGGCGATCCTCGGGCTGCGCACCGCCGGCGGCGCGACCCGCAAGCCCGACCACGACGCGATGAACCAGGTGCTCGCGAACGCCTACGAGCGGATCGTCGACGAGGTCGCCGCGCGCTTCGACCCGCTCGTCGGCACGGTCAACTCGCCGCTGACGCCGCTGGACGACATCGCCGGGCTGGAGCTCGTCAAGAGCTGGCGTGAGGGCGTCTGGCGCAACGCCGAGCGGCTCGTGGCCGCGCGCTCGGATGCCGAGCGCGCGCAGATCGCATCACAGATCCAGACCAACGCGGCGCTCTGGGCGCAGGGCATCTTCGCCGCGCCGTTGCCCGGCTATCGAGCAACGCGCGACGCCTATTGCACGACGCGGAACGCCACGCGCACGCCCTTGCCGCCCGCGGGCGTCGCGATCAACCGGTAACGCCCCGGCTTCAGCCGCTTGGCCCTGAACCGCAGGCTGTTGGCGCCCTGCTTGCCCTGCAGCGCCTTCGGCGCGCCCTTCTTGACGCGCTTGCACTTCTTGCCCTTGCGCTTGCAGATCCTGAACGTGACCTTGGCCGGCGCGCTGAGCGTGAACGTGACCTTCGCCTTGGTCTTGTGGTGCAGCGTCTTGGGCTTGATCTTCAGCTTCGAGAGCTTGGGCGCTTGCCCCCGGGCCTGGGCGTGCGCCGCGGGACCGCACAGCGGCGCTATCGCGCCGACGCGCTGCCATAGGGATTGGTCGCGGTCTGCCGGCAGGCGATCGATGGCCGGCGTCCGCGGCGGGGATCGGGTACTGCGCCCCGGCCGCCGTCTGCTGGCCGTCGCGCAGCCAGATGGTGTCGATCGACTAGGGGTTGTCGCCGCTGAACGTCGCGGGCCTGGCAGGTCAACGTCTGGCCGGTGACCGGCGAACCGGCGATCGTCGGCGGCGCCGTGACCGCGGGCGGGATCGCCTCATAGGCGCCGTTGTCGCAGACCGCGCCGCGGGGCATGCCGCGCTGGTCTGCCGTGAGCGGCGTGCCGATCCCCTGGCAGATCGGTGGGCCGCCGTCGACCAGTGGGCTGCCCGACAGGGGCGCCATCGTCTTCGTCGGGCCGCCGTTGTCCTGGAGCGGGCCGAGCTTCGGGTCCAGGTCATGGCGGTCGCCGGTCGCGGGCGCGTCGAGGCACTGGTTCTTGTCCTCGACGTTGTAGCCGTGGCTGGTGACCTTCATGGCGTCCACGTCGCAGTTGGAGAACGACGGCGACGCGATTCCACCGGCGATCACCGAGTCGCGGATCTCGAGCGTCGCCGAGGCGACCTCGAGGTTGCCTCCGTACGCCGAGGAGGCGGGACCGGGGCTTCCGGCCACGATCCCGGCGCCGCCCGCGCCGCTGACGCCCGCGAACACGGCGTTGCCGGCGATCGTCGACGACGCGACATGACCGGTGGCGCCGTTGAACAGGGCGATGCCGCCGCCGTCGGCGCCCTCGGCGTAGCCGCCGTCACCCCCGGTGCCGAACGGGCCCGCGCCGCCGTTGCCCGCGGCGGCTCCGTGGAGCTCGTTGCCAGTGATCGTGCTGTTGACGATGACCACGTCGTTGTTGCTGAAGATCCCGCCTCCACTGGCGAGCTTGCTAGCGCCTCCGTGGCCGCCGTGGCCTCCGCCCGACGGGCCGGCGCTGCCGCCGTCCCCGGCCGCCCTGGAAAAGCCCCTGTTGCCCGAGATCGTGCTGTCGCGGATCACCAGGAAGCCCGACCCGGTGCCGATCGCGCCGTTGCCTGAGCCCCCGTCGCCGCCGGCGCCGCCGGCGTTCGAGCCGCTGCCGGTTCCGCCCTTCCCGCCCGCGCCACCGTGCGCGACGTTGCCCGCGACGGTGACACGGTCGAGCGTGACATGTCCCAAGGTGTCGATCCCGGACTCGTGTGCGGAGCCGCCGGCTCCGCCTGCGCCGCCGGCTCCGCTGACGGGCGAGAAGCCGTTGCCGCCATCGCCGCCGGTGACGCTATTGCCCACGACGTCGACGAACGCCAGCGTGAGCGCCGTCCCGTACGCCGCGATCGCCTCCGCCGTTGGCATTGCCTCCGGCGCCGCCCGCCGGGGTGATGGACGTGCCGTTCGCTCCGTCGCCGCCGACGAGGTTGCCGCCGGTGATCGTCACGCCGACGATCGATGCCGTCGTCCCCGGCGTCGAACTTGATGACGCGCTTGCTCGTGGCGTGCTGTTCGATCGTCGTTGCCGCGGGGCCTTCGCCGTCGATGTTGACGTCGGTGCGTGACGATCAGCTGGTCGAGCACGAGGCGCGTACGTGCCTGCTGCGAGCTTGATCCGGTCGCCGTCCTGGGCGGTGTTGACGGCCTCGCGCAGGGAGCAGGTGCCGGCTACATGGCCCGACGTGCAGTCCCCGGGCAGCGCGTCCCCGAACGTTGTCGGGGACGATCGTCGTGGCCGCCGCCGGCCGGGGCGGCGAGCGCAGGCGGCGCAGGACGGCGAGGAGCGGGGCGCGGGACATGCATCGAGCATCCGCTCACTCGGGGGGCTTGTCAGTGTCAGATGGGTCTCAACCCCCGATCAGTCCTCCGAGGATGCTCGACAGCGAGCGCGGGTCGACGCCGTGGCGCTGCTCGAAGCGCTTGCGGTCGTGCTCGTCCGCGTAGGCGAGCACGAGCTCCTCGCGCGACACGTGCAGCCGGCAGGCGGTGGTGTCGAGCAGCTCGAGCGCGCGGTCCTGCAGGAAGCCGCCGATCCCGCCGGCGCTCGGCAGGTCGCGTGGCTTGCACGGGTCCTGCAGGCGGACAGGTTCAGGCGCGAGGCTCGCGTGCAGCAGCGCGTAGGCGGCGATGGTCGCGGCGGCGGCGCCAAGGGCGAGCCCGGGCGGGGGGAGGACGAGCAGCAGCGCGGCCAGCAGCGCCAGCGCCCCGGTGACGATGAACGCGGTCCGGAAGGCCTCCCCGACGGCGATCGTGAGGGTGTCGTCGGCGCGGCGGCCGAGCCGGTCGTAGGCCGCGCGCTCGTCGTCGGCGACGTCGCCGCGGTGGTCCGCGACGGCGTCGCGCAGGCCGGCGCGCGGGTCGCGAGATTCGACGCCCGACAGCAGCGCCGGCGCCAGTTTGACCTTCTCCAGCGGGTCCAGCGGGGCGTCGAGGACGAGCGCCACGCCGCGCTCGCGGGCGCGTTGTGTGGCCTCGTCGAGGTTGTGCGAGACGACGGGCGCGAGGATGGCAAGCGCCCCCGCGATCCCGAGGTGGCGCAGCGTGAGCAGCCGTGCGGCGTCGGCGCTGTTGCGCTCCGGCAGCAGCCCGCCGGCGAGTGCCGGCAGCGCGAGCCCCATCCCGACGCCCGCGAGCGCCTGTGGCAGCAGCGTCCAGCCGAGCTTCGCCTCCGGCAGCAGCGCCAGCGCAAGCACACCACCGCCGACCAGCAGGCAGCCGGCAGCCGCCTGGCGTTCCAGCGGGCCGCCGATGCGCGACCCCACGAGCGCGCCCGCCGGGATCACCGTCACAGCGACGGCCGCTCGCAGCGGCTCCTCGGACCACCCGGCGACGAGCAGCAGCACCAGCAGGAACAGCACCGCGCTCAGCGCCGCCGACAGCAGCGCCAGCGCGATCGCGGGTCGCGGTGTGAGCCCCGTCGCCTCTGGGTTCCCGCGCTGCGCCGGCACCCGCTCCCATAGGCACGCGACCGCGGCGACCGCGCCGATCGGCGCCTGCACGAGGAAGATCGCGCGCCAATCGAACGCCTGGGTCAGCGCGCCGCCGAGCGCCGGTCCGATCGCGGTGGCGAGCACCGCTGCCGCGAGCCAGAGCCGGCGCGCGTCGCGCCCTGCGGCCAACAGCGAGAACGCTGCCACCAGTGCAGCGGCGCCGCCCACCGCCTGGAAGGCGCGCGCCACGAGCAGCGGCGCGAGCGAGTTCGCCGCGGCACAGCCCAGCGATGCGACGGCGAAGAGCGCGAGCCCGGCCGCGCCGGTGCGCGGCGCGCCCACGCGGCGCATCGCGCGCTCCGCCGGGATCAGCGTGATGGCAAGGACGACCGTGTAGACCCCGATCACCGCCGCGACGCCCTCGACCGTCGTATGCAGGTCGACGAGCAGGTCGGGCAGCGCGAGCGTGACGACCGACGCGTCGGCCAGAGCGAGCCCGGCGGCGATGGCGATCAGCGGGTGGCGAACGCGCACAGGAGCAGTCTGGCGGTGTTCAGCCCGCGACGCCGCGCCTCAAGCCGGCGGCGCCCCTGCCGATTCCCGGCGTGTGACCCCCCATCACGACCCGGCCGACGCCTACCTGCGCACGATCGTCACGCTCGCGCGTGCCGTCCAGGCGCGGGACCCGTACGCCGCCGGTCGCTCCGAGCGCGTGACGCGCCTCGCACAGCGGATCGCCGGCGAACTGGGCCTCGGAGCCGAGCACGACCACGCGATCGCCGTCGGCGTCGTCTGCGCCGACATCGGCAAGATCGGGCTGCCCGACCGGCTCCTGCACGGGCGCGGTCATCTGCCCGACGAGGACTACGCGATCCTGCGCTCCTATCCGGCGATCTCGAGCTTCATCCTCGCCGAGCTCGAGCTGCCCGTGATCGTCAAGGAGATGGCCCGCTCGCACCTCGAGCGCTGGGATGGCACGGGTGGCCCCGACCACCTCGCCGGTGCCGCGATCCCGATCTTCGCGCGGGTCCTGGCGGTCGCCGACGCGATCGACCACAAGCTCTTCGGCGGCACGGCGCTCGTGACGGCCTTCGCCGGGGTCGCGGCCGAGTCCGGCACGCGCTTCTGCCCGGACGTCGTCGAGGCCGCCCGCCGCTGCCTCGCCGCCGACCCCGCGCTGCGCGACTACATCGCGGCCTGAGGAATCCGCGAGGATCCGGTCCATGGCGGACCCGATCCTGCTGCGCGAGGACGCCGGCGACGGCGTCGTCCAGCTCACGCTGAACCGGCCCGAGAAGCGCAACGCACTGTCGCTGGACCTGCGTGACGCGCTCGCCGGTGAACTCGAACGCGATGCCGGCGCGTTCGTCCTGACCGGCGCCGGCAGCGCGTTCTGCGCGGGCATGGACGTCACGCAGTTCGGCGGCGACGAGGACAACCGGCGGCGCATCGTCGAGACCAGCACGCGGCTGTTCCGCGCGCTCGCGCTGTGCCCGGCGCCGGTGGTCGCATTCGTCAACGGCCCGGCGCTCGCCGGCGGCTTCGCCGTGGCGCTCTTCTGCGACGTGCGGATCGCGGCGCGCGAGGCGACGTTCGGCTTCGTCGAGGTGAGCCGCGGCATCCCAGCGTCCTACGCCGCGGCGCGCGCCGCCCTGCCGGAGGGCATCGCGCGGGACCTGTGTCTCACGGGCCGGGTCGTCGCCGCCGGCGAGGCCGAGCAGCTGGGCATCGCGAGGCCGGGATCGCTCGACGACGCGCTGCAGGCCGCTCGCGCCATGGCCACGCCCACCGGGCGCGCGACCAAGGCGCGCGCGCTGCTCGAGCCGGCCTGGCTGCCGCTGCTCGAGGCCGAGGAGCGCGCGCTCCGGGACGCCATTCTTCGCTAAGGCTCGCGATACCGACCGGTCTTGCCGATGAAATGGGCACCATGCGAGCGCCCGAGGTGCGTGACGTGCGGCTCGCGCAGAGCCGTCGATTGAGGGTTCGCAGCTGGCCCGGTGAGGGCCGGCCGCTGGTGCTGCTGCACGGCCTGCTCGACGACTCCGAGGGCTGGACCGGACTCGCGCTCGACACGCACCGGCCGTGCATCGCCGTCGACCTCCCGGGGTTCGGCGGCTCGGGGCTTCCGCTGCGCCCGCGCATCAGCGCGTACGCCGACGACGTCGCCGCCGGCTTGCAGCGGCTCGGGATCGACGAGTGCACACTCGTCGGCCACTCGCTCGGCGGCGCCGTCGCCACCGCGGTCGCCGAGCGCCACGACGGCGTCCATTCGCTCGTCCTGCTCGCGCCGGCGGGCTACGGCCCGATCCGCCTCGCCGAGGCGTTCGCGCTTCCGGGCGTGCGTGACGTCGCGCAGCTCATGCTGCCGCTGGCGCTGGTCAGCCCGCTGCTCGTCACCGCCGGATACACGACGTTCGTCGCGCACTTCCGCCTGCCCTCGCGCGACCTGACCGACCGCCTGCGCCGGCGCGCGTTCCAGTCCGCGCCGGGCGTGCGCAGCGCCGTCACCGCGATCGCCGCCGCCGGCCGCTCCAAGCGCGGCTTCCACCAGCGCGCCGTCGGGTTCGACGGCCCGGTCGCCGCGCTCTGGGGCGAGCGCGACGCGCTCGTGCCGCTGAGCCACACCGAGGCCGTGCGGGCCGCGCTCCCGCAGACGCATCTCGAGGTGTGGCCGCGCATGGGCCATCACCCGCAGCTCGAGCGCCCCGCCCAGCTGTCGCGCTTCATCGAGCACCACGCCGCCGAGGCGCCGAAGCCCAAGCGCACGGCTACTCGTACAAGGTCAGCGCGGCGAGGATGACGTAGGTCGCCACGAGGGCCCACCCCTCGAACTCGGCCGCCTCGCCATCGCCCGTCGTCTGCCACACCGCGATCGCCGTGAGCGCGAGCGCGCCGACGTACACGGGCTGCAGCGCGAACGTCAGCGTGTGGGCGAATGTGAGCGAGATCAGGACGAGCACCGGGAAGAGGAATGCCGCGATCTGCGCGACGGAGTTCTTCACCACCGAGATCGCCAGATCCGACTGACCCTTGGAGGCCAGGACGAGGCCGGTCGCGTTCTCGACGGCGTTGCCGGCGATCGCGACGATGACGAGGCCGGCGAACGCCTGGCTGACGCCGAGCTGCTCGATGGCGGGCTCGAGCGCATGGATGAACCAGTCGCTCACGAACGCGCTGCCGACACCGGCGATCCCGAGCAGCGTGGCGGACACCGGGAGCGGGATCCGCGGGCCGTGCCGGTTCTCGCCGCTCGCCCCCTTGTCGCTGCGCACGTAGGGGATGACCCACGCGACGTAGACCCCCAGCAGGCAGATCGCGCCGATCGTGCTGATGCCCTTGACGTGGTGGCTCGCCGGGTCGCTCGACGCGAGGCTCAGCCCGATCAGGACGATGATGAAATTGCACAGCAGCAGCAGCGTCGCGGTGTCGTTCGGAAGCCGAGCGCCGAAGCGCATGCAGCGGTCGTCCGAACGCCGCGCTCCGACCACGACGACGAGCCCGAGCACGAGCAGCGCGTTGGCGAAGATCGATCCGATGATCGACGTCTGCGCGACGACCGTCTGCCCCGCGTGCAGCGCGAAGATCACGACGAAGAGCTCGGGCAGGTTCCCCAGCGTCGACTGGAGCAGGCCGGTGACCGCGGGCCCGAACTGCTCGCCGACCTGCTCGGTCGCAAACGACACGACGTATGCGAGTCCCGCCAGTGCGACGGTTGCCGCGCCGAACGCAACCAGCGGCTTTGCGTCGGTATAGCGCGCAATGCCGGCGGCGGCCGTGAACACCACGATCACGACGAGGGCGAGCCGCTCGCGGGAGGTCAGTGCTGCCACGCGGCGGGACACTCGCATACCCTGGGGGCGATGCGCCTTGCGACCTTCTTACCGCCCGGCGGTGGCACCCCGCTTCCCGGGGAGATCCGCGGCGACACCGCCGTCGCGTTCGCCGACGGGACGACCGTGCTCGACCGCCTCGCCTCCGGCGACCGGGCGCCCGCATCCGGCGACGAGTTCGCCCTCGCCGACGTCGAGCTGCTTGCACCCGTCGCGCGGCCGCGGGCGATCTTCGGGATCGGCCTCAACTACGCGGCGCACGTCAAGGAGACGGGCGGCACCGTGCCCGAGGCGCCGATCGTGTTCATGAAGCTGCCCACGTCGGCCGCCGCGCCGAACGCGCCGATCAGCGCGCCCGCGGTCGTGCGGCGCCTGGACTACGAGGGCGAGCTCGCCGTCGTCATGGGCGCCGGCGGCGAAGTGGCGGGCTACGCCGTCGCCGACGACCTGTCGGCGCGCGACCTGCAGCGGCGCGAACCGCAGTGGACCCGCGCCAAGGGGTTCGACGGCTCATGCCCGTACGGCCCGTGGGTCACGACCGCCGACGAGGCCGGCGACCCGCACGATCTCGCGCTGCGGACCTGGGTCAACGGCGAGCTGCGTCAGGACTCGCGCACGTCGGACCTGATCTTCAAGGTGCCCGCGCTCGTCGCGTTCCTGCGCGAGACATGCACGCTCGAGCCCGGCGACCTGATCCTCACGGGCACGCCCAGCGGCGTCGGCATGGCGCTTGACCCACCGCAGTTCCTGGCGCCCGGCGACGTGGTGAAGATCGAGATCGAGCGCCTGGGCTCGATCGAGCACTCAGTGCGTTGAGATCACCTTGTCGATGAGGCCGTACTCGACGGCCTCGTCGGGCTTGAAGAAGCGGTCGCGCAGCATGTCGGTGTGGACCTGCTCGATGGGCTGGCCGGTGTGCTTGGCGTAGATCTCGTCGATGCGGTCGCGCGTCTTGAGGATCTCGCGCGCATGGATCTCGATGTCGGTGGACTGGCCCTCGAACCCGGCCGACGGCTGGTGGATGAGGATCCGGCTGTTGGGCAGCGAGAAGCGCTTGCCGGGCGCGCCGGCGGCGAGGATCAGGGAGCCCATGCTCATCGCGATCCCGCAGCAGATCGTCTGCACGTCGGGCTTGATGAAGTTCATCGTGTCGTAGATCGCCAGGCCCGCGTAGATCGACCCGCCGGGCGAGTTGACGTAGATCGAGATGTCCTTGTCGGGGTCCGAGGACTCCAGGTGCAGGAGCTGGGCCACGATCAGGTTGGCGACCATGTCGTCCACCGCGGAGCCGAGGAAGATGATGCGCTCGTTGAGCAGGCGCGAGTAGATGTCGTACTCGCGCTCGCCGCGCGCGGAGCGCTCGACGACCGTGGGGACGAGGGGCATGCACCGCAACATAGCGGCGCACGCCCCTCGGCCGGACTGAGGGGACTGTCCCCTCAGTCCGGTCAGTGGTTCAGCGTCGCCATCCCGCTGCGGTCGTAGCGCTCGCCGGCGACGGCGGGCAGCTCGGCCTCGATGCGCTCGAGCTCGTCGTCGCTGAGCTCGACCTCCGTCGCGCCCCAGTTCTCCTCGAGGTAGGAGACGCGCTTCGTGCCGGGGATCGGGACGATGTCCTCGCCCTTGGCGAGCACCCAGGCGAGCGCGAGCTGGCCGGACGTGATGCCCTTCTCCTCGGCGAGCTCACGGATCTTCGCCGCCAGCCGCTGGTTGTGCTCCAGGTTCGAACCGGTGAAGCGCGGCCCGCTGCGCCGGAAGTCGCCCTCGTCGAGCTCGGACGGGTCGGTGAAGCGGCCGGCCAGGAACCCGCGGCCGATCGGCGAGTACGCCACGAGGCCGATGCCGAGCTCGCGCAGCGTCGGCAGGACCTCGGCCTCGACGTCGCGCGACCACAGCGAGTACTCGCTCTGCACCGCCGTGATCGGGTGGACGGCGTGCGCCCGGCGAATCGTCTCCGGCGCCGCCTCGCTCAGCCCGATGTGGCGGATCTTGCCCTGCTGGACCAGCTCGGCCAGCGCGCCGACGGTCTCCTCGATCGGCGTGTTCGGGTCGATGCGGTGCTGGTAGTAGAGGTCGATGTGGTCGGTGCCGAGGCGCTGGAGCGAGCCCTCGACGGAGCGCCGCACGTTCTCGCGGCGTGCCGTCGATCACGCGGCGCATCGGCTCGTCGTCGGTCGGCGCCCAGCGGATGCCGAATTTCGTGGCGAGGACCACCTCGTCGCGGCGGTCCTTCAGCGCCCGGCCGACGAGCTCCTCGTTCGTGAAGGGCCCGTACATCTCGGCGGTGTCGAGGAACGTGCATCCCAGCTCGATGGCGCGGTGGATCGTGCGGATGGCCTCGCCCTCGTCGGCGGTGCCGTAGAAGGCGCTCATCCCCATGCAGCCGAGGCCCAGCTCAGAGACGGTCAGGTCGTTCAGCTTGCGCATCACGGAGTCCCCTTTCGGTAGAGGTCGATCTTGTCCGTACTCGCCTGCCGGCGTGCGGTCACGGGCACATGTAATCAACCAATTAGCCTGCCGCTCGTGACCCGCCGCGTGCCGCCCTTCGCCCTCGTGCTCGGCGGCGTCACATCGGTGCAGGTCGGCGCGGCGCTGGCGCGCACGATGTTCGACGACATCGGGCCCTCGGGGACGTCGCTGCTGCGCGTCGCGTTCGCCGCGCTGGCGCTCGTCCTGGTCTTCCGACCGGACCCGCGCCGCTACACGTGGAACGAGCTTCGCTACGCGGTCGCGTTCGGCATCGCGCTGGGGCTGATGAACCTGTCGTTCTACCTCGGCCTCGATCGGCTGGACCTCGGCGTCGCCGTCACGATCGAGTTCATCGGGCCGCTGGGCGTCGCCGTGTTCCTGTCGCGACGGCGGCTGGACCTGGTCTGGGCCGCGCTGGCCGCCGTGGGCATCGTGCTGCTTGCGAACCCGGGCGGAGCGGACTCGGTCGACACGCTGGGCCTCATCTTCGTGCTGTTCGCGGGCGGCTGCTGGGCCGCGTACATCCTCATCGCGCAGCGCGCAGGACGCGTGTTCCCGGGCAGCCACGGCGTCGCGATGGCGATGGTCGTCGCGACGCTCATCCCGCTCGTGCCGGGCATCGCCGAGGCCGGCTCCTCGTTGCTCGATCCGGCGCTGCTCGCGATGGGCGCCGCGGTCGGGGTGCTCAGCTCGGCGATCCCCTATTCGCTGGAAACCGAAGCGCTCCGGCGCATCCCCGCCCACGTGTTCGGGGTACTGATGTCGATGGAACCCGCTGTTGCGGCGCTTGCCGGGTTCGTCGTGCTGGGTCAGGATCTCGGGCTGCGGGAGATCGTGGCCATCGGGTTCGTCGTCGCCGCAAGCGCCGGAGTCTCCATCGCCACCCCGCCAGAGGCCTAACCGTGTTCACGATCAACGTCCCCAATGTCCTGACGCTGCTGCGGATCCTGCTGGTGCCCGTTCTCGTCGTGGCGCTGCTGGACCAGACCAGTGACGGCGACGTGCTCGCGGCGGTCGTCTTCGCGCTCGCCTCATTCACCGACGCGATCGACGGCTACATCGCGCGTTCGCGCAACGCGATCACCACGTTCGGGAAGCTGATGGACCCGGTCGCCGACAAGCTGCTGATCGTCGCGGCGCTCTTCAGCCTCGTGTCCCTGCACCGGCTCGCGCCGTGGGTCGCGATGGTGATCGTGGCGCGCGAGTTCGCCGTCACGATGACGCGCATGGCCGCGGCGCCGACCGGCGTCGTGATCGCCGCGAACTGGTGGGGCAAGACCAAGACGATCGTGCAGGTGGCGACGATCTTCCTGCTGATCGCGTTCGACACCTCGCCGCTGTGGCTCGATCTCCTGACCTACTTCATGGTCGCGATCACGGTCGTCAGCGGGGTGGACTACTTCTTCGGGCTGCGCCGGCTGCTGCGCGAGGCCGAGGACCGGCGTCCGCGCGCTGACGTAACTCCTGAAAACTGGGGATAGAGAGACCTGGACGTCTGGCCGATGCCAGACGCATGCGTTCCCCCATCGCCTTCATCGCGGCCGTCCTCGCCGCACTCACCTGCGCCGGACCGGCGCTTGCCACGACCAGCCCGACCGTGCCGCTGCGCACCGACGGCCGGATCCCGATCGGCTTCAACGAGGACTACTCGCTCAACCGCATCTGGGCCGACTCGGCGACCGCGACCCCCTGGGTCGCGGCCGATGCCGATGCCTCGGCGGCCGCCGGCGCGACGGTCTCGCGCACGCCGCTGTACTGGAAGGGCGTGCAGCCGACGAAGGGTGCCTGGAACTGGGGCACCTACGACCGCATCATCGGCGCCTACTCGGGCCGCGGGATGCGCGTCATCGTCAACGTCAGCGGCACGCCGGACTGGGCCGGCGTCGATGACCTCACGCCGTTCGTCAAGGCGCTGGCCGAGCGCTACGGCACCCGGCTCGCCGGAATCGAGATCTACAACGAGCCCAACAGCTCCAAGTACTGGGGCGGCCCGGCCGACCCGGCGCTGTACACGCAGTTCCTGTGCGCGGGCTACCGCGGCGCAGTCGCCGCCAACGTCCGCGTGCCGGTCGCCGGCGGATCGCTGGCGCCGAACATGAAGTCGGTCAACGGCGACATGCGCATGGACTGGTTCCTCAACGCGATGTTCCAGAACGGCGCCGCCTCGTGCATGGACGTCATCAGCTTCCACCCGTATCCGTTCAGCACGGACCTGACGTCGGCGACGAGCATGTTCCAGCAGGAGTTCGCGCAGATCCGCAAGACGCGCGACTACTGGGCACCCTCGATGCGCCTGTGGGTGTCCGAGACGGGCCTCAGCCTCCAGACGGCCGGCATCACGCAGGCTCTGCAGGCGACGACGATCCCGGCGATCTACGACACGATCGCCGCGATGCCCCAGCAGGACGTCGACGTGGTCGTCATCCACACGCTCGTGCAGTCCTCCGGCTCGCTCGCGTACGGACTGGGCCAGCTGGTCCCGGACGCGACAGGGAGCGCCGCTGTTTGTCCCAACGCCCGGATATCTGGCGCTTCAGGGCAGGTTCGCGCAGGGTCGCTAGGCATGAACCTCCCCAATTTCGGGGTCGGAGGTGGACTTCTGTCCCACCTTGTGCCCCGCAAACATTGTGCTAACAATGGCAATGTCCTGGGGCAGGACATTGGAGGGAGTGCAACGAACGGAGCCGGTTTTCGGCTCCGCAAACGGGGAGTCCGGATGGACTCCGGGTTCAGCGGCTTCGAGGGATCGCTTGAGCACCAAGACTGAGGTATTGCTGGCCGACGAGGCCCCCATCTTCGAGATGGAGGAGCTCCGGAGCCTGATCGCCGAAGGCCAGGAGAAGGGCATCCTGACCTTCGAGCAGATCGCGACCTGCCTGGAAGAGGTGGAGGTCACCAAGGAGCAGGTCGGGGAGCTGCACGCCTACCTGCTCGACCAGGGGATCGACGTGGTCGGCGCGGATGGCCGCGCCGCGACGTCCGAGAGCGGGCGCGTGGAGGCGCAGGCCGAGGCGCGCGCCGACGCGGCGGCGACCGGCGCGGCGGCGGCGCCGAAGAAGCCTGAGATCGACCTGACGGTCGAGCCGTCGCTGGATTCGCTGCGGCTCTACCTGCGCTCGATCGGCAAGGTGCCGCTGCTCACCGCCGAGCAGGAGGTCTCGCTCGCCAAGCGCATCGAGCGCGGCGACATGGCCGCCAAGACCCACATGGTCGAGGCGAACCTGCGTCTCGTCGTCTCGATCGCGAAGGGCTACCTCGGCCGCGGGCTCACGTTCCTGGACCTGATCCAGGAGGGCTCGCTCGGGCTGATCCGCGCGGTGGAGAAGTTCGACTACCGCCGCGGCTACAAGTTCTCGACGTACGCGACGTGGTGGATCCGCCAGGCCGTGACCCGCGCGATCGCGGACAAGGGCCGGACGATCCGCATCCCCGTCCACATGGTGGAGAAGCTCAACAAGGTCGTGCACGTCGAGCGCCAGCTGGTCCAGTCGCTCGGCCGCGAGCCCTCCCCGGAGGAGATCGCCGCAGAGCTCGAGTGCACGCCGCGCGAGGTGCGCGACATCCTGCGCATGTCCCAGCAGCCGATCTCGCTCGAGAAGCCGATCGGCGAGGAGGAGGACTCCGAGCTGGGCGACTTCGTCGAGGACGAGATGGCCGAGTCGCCGTTCGAGATCGCCTCGGAGAACCTGCGCAAGGAGAACGTCCACCGCGCCCTGGCGGCCCTGCCGCAGCGCGAGCGCGAGGTCATCGAGATGCGCTTCGGCCTGACCGGCGGCCGCCCGCGGACGCTGGAGGAGGTCGGCCGCGCCTTCAACGTCACGCGCGAGCGCATCCGCCAGATCGAGAACCACACGCTGAAGAAGCTGGAGTCGCTGCCCGAGGCGCAGCGGCTTCGCGACGCTTCGTAGCTGATCCGTCCGGAGGGGAACATAGTGTTCCCCTCCGATGAATCCGCGCCAGCAGGGAGATCTCGGGGAGCAGTCCGCGGTCGAGTGGCTGTGGTCGCAGCGGCCATCCGGTCTTCGTGCCCTTTGGGCACAGCCCCGACGTCGACTTGGTCGCGATCATCGATGGTCGGGCCGCCCGCATTCAGGTCAAGACATGTCGCCGGCGCATTCCGGTCGATAGATGGGACGGTGATGATCTGCACCCGCGGCGGGAATCAGAGTTGGAACGGACTCGTCCAAGCATTTCTCACCGGACCGGTGTGACTACCTGTTCGTACTTGTCGGCCGATGGCCGGCAGGTGGTTCATCCCCTCACGAGAAGTCGAGGGCAGTTCCGGGATCGCACTCGGAGGGCCAAAGTACGCCGCCTACGAGGTCGAGCCCGGGCGACCTTTCGTTACACTGACCGCCGCCCGGCGGGATACCGAAGCGGTCAAACGGTTCGGCTGTAAATCGACATGGCTCTGCCTTCGCAGGTTCGAATCCTGCCCCCGCCATTGCTTCACCGAGCGCCGCGCAACTTCGTGCGGCGCTCGTGGGTTAACGCGGCATGGACCCGAGCCTTCCGGTCCCCGCCCGCACCAGTACCGGTGGGACGCTGCCACGTCCCGACCGCGCGGACCGGAGGTGGCGAAGAGGCCGTCAGCCCTCATGACGGCACGGCGGCGGGACCGCGGTGGCTACCATGCCGCGCCATGTCCCGCCGCCCTCTCGCCTTGACACTCACCGCTGCCCTCGCGCTTGCTGCCGCCGGCTGCGGCTCGAGCAACGACAACAGCTCGTCCTCGTCGTCCGCGGCGTCCACCGAAGCGTCGACCACCCAGGCTGCCCCGGCGACCGCCAAGCCGCGGTCCAAGCCGAAGGTCAAGGTGCCGGGCGGCAAGCCTCCGAAGAAGCTCGTCGTCAAGGACCTGATCGTGGGCACCGGCCCGGCGGCGAAGGTCGGCGACCCGATCACGGTCAACTACATCGGGGTCAACTTCCAGGGCGGCAAGATGTTCGACAACTCCTATGACCGCGGGCAGCCGTTCCCGTTCCAGCTCGGCGGCGGCCAGGTCATCCCCGGCTGGGACAGCGGGCTGGTCGGGCATGAAGGTCGGCGGCCGTCGCCAGCTGACGATCCCGCCGAGCCTCGCCTACGGCCCGCAGGGCCAGCCCCCGACGATCAAGCCGAACGAGACGCTCGTGTTCGTCGTCGATCTGCTGTCGATCGGGTAGCCGCCGGTCGATCGAGCAACCGCTGGTTCACGCTCTTCCGGAGCGGTTCCTTGCAGCCCTCAGCGGACCCGCAAAGGAGTTCTGTCATGGAGTCCTCCACGAGCCCGACGCGCGTCCTCGTCGTCGCGCACCGCACGGCCGCGACGTCCGCGCTGATCGAGGCGGTGCGGGAACGGGCGGCCCGCGGAGCCGACGTCGCTTCACCCTGCTCGTGCCGAACACCGCCCACGGCCTGCATCGCGTCGTCGATCCCGAGGATCAGGAGGCCGGCGAGGCGCAGACCGTGCTCGACCTCGCCCTGCCGCTGCTCGAGGAGGCCGCCGGCGCGCCCGTCGAGGGCCTGATCGGCGACCCCGAGCCCCTCAACGCGATCCAGGATGCCGTCAACGTCCACGGCTTCGACGAGATCATCATCTCGACACTGCCCAAGCGCGTCTCGCGCTGGCTGCATCTTGACCTGCCGTCGAAGATCAACGGCCTCGGCCTTCCTGTCACGACGGTGACGGCGAAGGATGCCGACGAGGCTCCGGCCGCCGAGGCGACCGCGTAGGCAGCTGGCCCTCGGCGACCATCGCCCCGAACGCGACGCGAGGCAGCTGCAGCGCGTGCTCGAAGAGCAGGTAGCGCGGCTGCCAGCGCGGCTCGAACTTCTCGTTGAAGCGCAGCAGCCGCTCGACCTGGAACCAGCGGTCGGCGGTCCGCAGGACGACCGCGAGCAGCCGCTCGAGGAGGTTCTCCGGGGCGCGCAGCCAGCGGCCGTGCGCGGCGAAGTTCAGCGAGAACTCGGCGATCCCGGCCTCGCCGAGCAGCCGGGCGGCCTCGACGACCATGAACTCCGTCAGCCCGTTCGGGGGTGTCGCGCTCGCGGCGCATGAACCCCAGCGACGCGACGCGGCCGTCCGTAGACCGGCATGAAGTGCAGGAAGCCGCGGATTCGCTCGTCGCCGTCCCGCGCGACGAGCACGAGCGCGTCGGGGACGAGCTCGTCCGCGAGCGTGTGGTGGGCCATGCTGAAGCCGCGCTCGGGCGCGCCGTCGCGCCAGTGATCGCTGACCAGCTCGAGCTCCGCCAGCGTGGCGGGCGCCAGGTCGGCGACGGCGCTCGAGCTGCGCGGCGTAGCCGTTGCGCGCGATGCGGTTGACCGCCTTGCGCAGGCTCTTGCGGCTCCCGCCGGACAGATCCATCACGCCGGTGCGCAGCATCGCCTCGTCGCCGAGGTAGAGATGGCGCATCCCGGCGCGCGAGCGCTGTCGCGGCGAATGCGCTCGCTGGCGCCGACCGCGCCGAGCGCCAGGCCATGAGCGCGCGCGTAGTCCCGCATCTGCTCGAGCATCGCGCCGTGGGCGTCGGGCGGGCCGACCGGGTCGCCGGCGAGCAGCAGCGCACCCGCGTGCACGCGGTAGGCGGCCATCGCGCGGCCGTCGGCCGACCAGCGCCGCACGAGATCGTCGCGAAGCTTGAACGCGCTCAGCGTGTCCGTGCCGTGGCGGCGGACGAGTGCGGCGGCCCGTGCGCGGTCCAGCGCGTTCGATACGAGCCGCGGCCGCAGCGGCGCGAGCAGGAGCGCGCCGATCGCGGCGGTCCCGGCGACGCCGAGGACGCCCAGCCCGAGCGGCAGCCAGGCGAACGGCTCGGAGAACGCGGTCACGTGCGCGAGCGCCGAGCCCGGAGAGCGCCGTGCCGAGGACGCCGCCGTCGAGCGCGCCGCGCGCGTGACCGGCGGCGATCGGCAACCGCCGAGCACGGCGGTGCCGACGGTCCCGCCGGCGATCGACGGCGCAGCGCAGCAGCCACCGTGCCGAGCCGCGCGCGCTCGTGGCGGACCCAGAACGCCGCGCGCGAACGCCACAGCACGTAGGCGAGGCCCCAGCTAGAGCGGCCTCCTCGACATCCAGGCCCTTCAGGACGTTCAGCAGGCCGGCGGCGACGAGCAGCGCCAGCGCCAGGCCCAGCGCTCGCTGCCGCCGGCGCGCCAGCGGCCACGCGACGCCCAGGAGCGCCAGCCCGGCGGGCAGCGCGAGCGCGTGGGCGAGCTGCAGGTCCGCCGCGTGCGCCACCGCGAGCAGCTGGCGCACCCGCACGCGGCAGCTCCGGGGTGAGCGCCGAGGCGACGTTGACCGCTCCGGCGAACGCGGTGGCGAGGGCCAGCACGGGCGGCACCCGGTCGCGGGCGCTGCGGGCAAGCGAGGTCATGCCGCCACGGTAGCCAGCTTTCCTGAAGGTGACCTGACCGCCGCCGTGGCAAGTCCCAGCACGAACGCCAGCAGGTGCTCGACATCGGCGAGCTCGCCGTCGACCCCCACGAGGGCGACGAAGGCGCCGAGCAGCGCGACGGTGCAGGCAGCGGTCACCCGTGGATGGGCGCCGCCGCGATGCAGCAGCACCAGCAGCGTTCCCGTGGTGGCCGCCCAGACCGCCGAGATCCCGTAGTCGGGCGCATGCACGACGCCTTCTGCGCTCGCCCGGTCGGTCGCGTAGACGGCCGCGATCCCCGCGTAGGCGACGAAGGTCGCGCCGAAATGGCCGGCAACGGCGCTCAGCCCCCAGATGCCGGGACCCGCGAGGCGGACGACCGCCAGCGCGACGATGCCGGTCATCAGCAGCTGGGGGACGGGCGGTCCGCGATGATGAATCCGCTCGTCACCAGCGTCCACACCCGGCCCGCGGCCATGGCCGTCGGCGAGCACGCGAGCGCATGCACCGACACCCGTGCCGGATCGACGGCGCGCACCACGGCGATGGCGGTCACGCAGCCCAGCCACAGCGCAACCGTGGCGTGTCCTGCGCGGCGCGTCATCCCAACAGTGTGCCGTTCATCATCTGCGCCGTGCTCGAGCTGTTCCCGGCCGGGACCAAGCGGGACGCCGACGGCGTCCTCGTCGTCGGCGGGTGCCGGGTCGACGAGCTGGCGAATGCGCACGGCACGCCGGCGCTGCTCGTCGACGAGGCTCACCTGCGCGCGACCGCTCGCCGCTTTCGCGAGGCGCTCGCACGCGCCCGGCCGGATTCCCAGGTCACGTACGCGTCGAAGGCATTCGCCGTGACCGCCGTGTACCGGCTCATGGCCCAGGAGGGGGTGTGGATCGACGTGGCCGGCGGCGGCGAGCTCGAGCTGGCGCTCGGCGCCGGCGTCGACCCGCGCGACGATCCTGCTGCACGGCAACGCCAAGGGCGACGAGCTGATCGCGCGCGCGGTGGGCGCCGGGATCGGCCTCGTGGTGATCGACAACCTCGACGACGTCGACCGGCTCGAGCGCCACGCGACCGCGAGCAGGAGGTGCTGATCCGCCTGAACCCCGGCGTCGCGCCGGATACGCACGAGGCGATGAGCACGGGCGGGGAGGACGCGAAGTTCGGCCTGCCGCCCGAGCTGGCGCCGGGGCGCTGCGCCCGCCCGCGGCGCGCCCGCCTGCGCCTCGCCGGCGTCCACATCCACATCGGCTCGCAGATCCGCGACGTCGCGCCGTTCGCCGAATCGGTCCGTGCGCTGCGCGTGATCGTCGACGACCTCGACCTGGCGGATCTGGCCGTCTACGACCTGGGCGGCGGCCTCGGCGTCCGCTACACCCGCGGCGAGCAGGTTCCGACCGTCGAGGACTACATGGAAGGCCTGATCGGCGCCGTCCGCGAGCACCTGCCCGCGCACGCGCGGATCCTGATCGAGCCTGGCCGCTCGCTGGTCGCGACGCCGGCGTCAGCCTCTACCGCGTCGTGACGGTCAAGCGCGCGGGCGACGACGTTCGTCGCCGTCGACGGCGGCATGGGCGACAACCTCGAGGTGTCGCTCTACGGCCAGCCGTTCGAGGCCGTGATCGCCGCCCAGGCTGGCCCGGCGAGCGCGCGCCCGAGACCTGCGACCTCGTCGGCCACCACTGCGAGTCAGGCGACCGCCTGATCGCGGGCATCGAGCTGCCGCGCCCGCAGGTCGGCGATCTCGTCGCCGTCCCGGTGACCGGCGCCTACACGTTCCCGCTCTCCAACAACTACAACGGCGCTCTGCGCCCGCCCGTCGTCTTCGTCGCCGGCGGCGAGCACCGCGAGGTCATCCGCCGCGAGACGTTCGCCGACCTCGTCCGGCGGGACGTCCCCGGGTAGCCGCGCTACAGTCTGCGGCCGCTGCCCTCTTAGCTCAGCTGGTAGAGCACTTCCATGGTAAGGAAGGGGTCGTCGGTTCGAGTCCGACAGAGGGCTTAATCGGATTTTCCCGCTTAGACGGGTTTTTCTGTTCTCGCGCCCCTCTCGCGGCGCGGCACTCATCGATTGTGGGGGTTTCTGGGGCGTTCTGGCGCGGCTTCGCGCCCCAGCCATTACTCACGTCGCGTGAGACGAAGCTGTCGATCGGGATCCTTCGTCGGTCGAGAGCTGTTGGCCCGGTGTTTGGCCGTGCGCGAGCAGCCACGGCGAGAGGTAGTGGCCGGACACTTTGGTCAGCGGAGACCAGAGTGGCTGCGCGGAGACGATGCCCGGGCCCGCGCCACCCGCGATTGGGTTGGCGAAAAAGCGTGGTGCCGCGCCGGTCAGCAGCCAGCCGCGCAGCACCGGGCGAAACGGGTGGGGCGTCAGGACTGCTCCTGCTCGCTGCGCGATCATCTCGGCTGCGGCATCGGCCTGCTGGGTGGCAAGACCGCCTTGCTTGACGGGAAAGTCGGTGCCGTCGCCGGCCGCGAAGACGTCCTCGACCCCGATGACAGACGCGTGCTCATCGATCGGCAGGTAGCCATCGTGGTCGTGGGGGAGGCCGCTGATCCGCAGGCCCTCCACACAGGGAAGGGTCACCACGCGCTCGACATCGAACGTCCGGTGTCCCGGTGCGAGTGACAGGCCGCGACCGGGGAGGACCGACTGCACGTAGGCGTCGACGACGATGGCGACGCCGGCGCGGTCGAGCAGCTCGCTGGTCGCCGCGCTCGCGCGCGGGCCGAACAGAGCGAGCGGGCGAGCCTCCGGAGTGATGATGGTGATCTGCGTCTCGGTCATGCCCATCGACCGGACCTGCTGTGCAGTCAGCAGAGCCAGCTCGTAGGCCGGCAGGGTCCAGTTGACTCCGGGCGGAACCACGAAAGCGGCGCTCTTCGACCAGCCCTCTTCGAGATCCTGCAGCAGCCCGTGGAGGGCGCCGGGGTCGCTTTCCACGAACGTCTGGACGTGGTCGAACGGGGCGTACCGTCGTGCCCCAGTGGCGAGTACAAGCACGTCGTACTCGAGCGAGGAATCGTCGGAGAAGTCCACTCGATGCGCGTCGGCGTCGACGTGAGAGACGGCAGCTCCGATGTGATGTGCGTTCAGCTCTCGGGCGACTCCGGCGAGCGGCCAGCGGGGCACATGCGCGACCGCAAACGGGGCGCCGACCGCCAAGGGCGCGAGGACGAAATCTGGCCGCGGGCTGACGATCGTGATGTCGACCCGATCGGCGGCGAGCTCGCGGAGCGCGAGAGCGGCTTCCAGCGCGGCGACGCCGCCGCCGCAGATGACCGCGTTCAGTGGAGGTGGCGTCGCGCCCGTTCCGGTCGAAGACGGGCGGGGGCGCGCGGCGGTCAGCATGATGCTCCGTTCATGGCGGGGACCGGCACGGCGGTCAGCGTCTCGACGAATGTGGTCGGCGCAAAGCAGACGAGCATGCTCGCCGGCTGCGCGGTGTGGTTCTCCACGCTGATGCGCTCGTGGGCGGCGACAGTGGCGAGCTTGCCGGGGACAAGTCGCTCGACGCATCCATAACCGCTGACGAGCAAGAGCTCGCCGTCGAGAGGGATGAGCAGCGCCTCGGAGTCCCCGTGGCTGTGACGCGGCATCGTAGTGGCGGGTGGGACTGTGACCCGGATGACGGCGAAGTGACGGGTCTCGCTGGTGCGGGGTTCGATCAGGATCTCGATAGCCGCATCGATAAGCATCGTGCTGCGATGAGTCGAATCAAGTGAGGTGATCCACATGGATGCCTCCGTTTCGGGACGACGGGACGAGCACGGGCTAGTCGCTGTCGGCCAGCATGCGCACGACAGTGGCCATGACCAATCCGGTCGAGATCAGCGAGAACAACATCGCGGGCACGAGCGCCCACCAGTGGTTGACGTCGTTGACAACCACCACCGCGCCCACCATGACGAACAGCCCGGCAGTCGGGACGAGCAAGATCGCGGTGCCTCCCGACGTCGAGGCGTTGCGTTCCGGCGTTGCGGGGGTCGCGTTTGCCCCGGGGCTGAGCGGCGCCGTCGACCGCTGACTGCCATGAGTGGCGTGCCCGCCCGCGCCCGGGCGCTGACCGTGGCCCACGGTGGCTCGTTGGCGACGATCCGGACGGGGAACCGGCGGACGAATTACCTGGGTGCAACGGCCATATCGACCACCTCAGAACCCTGTGTCGTTGCTTGTACGTGTCTCGTGTCCCAGCTTGGCTCTTCGCTCGGGCGCGGGCTATGGGGTCATGACTGCATGTGCCTGTCGGGTTCGCCCCGATGTCACTCGGCCAGTCGCGAGGCCTGCTCGAGCTCACTCCGTACGACGATCTCGACGTTCCCGCGGAGCGCGTTTGAGACTGGGCAGAGCGCCGCTGCTTGGGCCACGTTGTGCTCGAAACCGGCCGTGTCGAGTGCGGGCACGCTTCCGCCGACCGTCAGCTCGACCGTCGTGATGCGCGGCGCCCCGTCCACCTCGTCGAGCGTGCATGCCGCACCCACCGTGAGGCGCCGGGGCGGCGTGTGGTTCTCGCCCAGCACGAGCGCGAGCGCCATCGCAAAGCAGCTGGCCTGAGCGGCCGCGATCAACTCCTCGGGGCTGGTCCTGCCGTCCGGTCGCTCGGTCCGCGAGGCCCAGGTGACCGGGAGCTCGAGCGCGCCGCTCTCGCTCGACAGTGCCCCGGCGCCGCCCGCAAGCGTGCCGTCCCAAACGACTTCGGCGTGTCGCAGCGCGATCGTCATCGTGTCCTCTTTTCGCTCGGGGCGACTAAATGCGCCCACCACTCGCCAGCGTCGCGTGGATCGTCGTTCTTACTTGCCCGCGCCGGTCAGTACCCACAGGAATTCGCACACGCGGTATGGGAAAAGGGCTGCGGGTCTGGTATGCATCGTCGTCGGATGGCTGAGCACACCAGCCCGATACTCGAAGCGCACCGCTTCCTGCGGCGCGGGCCGATCTCGGAGGAGGGCTGGAGCCAGCTTGTCGCCAAGGACCGCGAGTGGGAGCGCTCCTATCGCGGCCGCTGGGCGCACGACAAGGTCGTCCGCTCGACGCACGGGGTCAACTGCACCGGATCGTGCTCCTGGAACGTTTACGTCAAGGAGGGGCTGATCACGTGGGAGTCGCAGGCGGTTGACTACCCCTCCACGGGCGCGGACATGCCCGACTACGAGCCGCGTGGCTGCCCCCGCGGCGCGTCGTTCTCCTGGTACACGTATTCGCCGCTGCGGCTGAAGTACCCGTACGTGCGGGGCAGCCTGCTGGCGATGTTCCGCGAGGCCCGCAACGCCTCGGCGATCCGGTCGACGCGTGGGCGGAGATCGTCTCCGACCCCGAGAAGTCGCGCCTCTACAAGCCGCCAGCGCGGCAAGGGCGGCTTCGTGCGCGCCTCCTGGGACGAGGCGGTCGAGATGATCGCGGCGGCGCACGTCCACACGATCAAGCGCCATGGCCCGGACCGCGTGGTCGGGCTTCACGCCGATCCCTGCGATGTCGCAGGCCTCCTACGCAGCCGGCACGCGGTTCTTATCGCTGATCGGCGGGGTGATCCTGTCGTTCTACGACTGGTACGCGGATCTGCCGCCCTCGTCCCCGCAGACCTTCGGCGACCAAACCGACGTGCCGGAGTCCGGTGACTGGTTCAACGCCGGCTACCTGCTGATCTGGGGCACCAACCTGCCGACGACGCGAACCCCGGACGCGCACTTCATGACCGAGGCGCGCTACCGCGGCCAGAAGGTGGTCGTGGTCTCGCCCGACTACGCCGAGCACACCACGTTCGCCGACGACTGGCTGGCGGCTGAGGCGGGCAGCGACGGCGCCCTCGCGATGGCGATGGGCCACGTGATCCTCAAGGAGTTTTACGTCGAGCGGGAGGTGCCCTACTTCCGCGATTACGCCCGGCGCTTCACCGACCTGCCGCTGCTGGTGACGCTGCGAGCGCACGGCGATGGCTTCGTCGCCGACCGGCTGTTGCGGGCCTCCGACCTCGATAGCGAGGAGGAGCACGCCGAGCTGGAAGCCTGTTGTCCTAGACGGCGAGCGGCGAGCCGGTGGTGCCCAACGGCTCGTCGGGCACCGCTACGGCGAGCCGGGGCGCTGGAACCTCCGGCTCGAGGGCATCGATCCCGCTCTCACGCTGCTGGCGCCGCCTCTGAGCACGTCGCCGTGGACCTGCCGCGCTTTGCGCCGCGGCAGCGAAGGCGGACGTCGATCACGTGCGGTGTTCCCGCCCTACGCGCGGCACCCAGACGTGACCAGGCTCGACCCGTCCTCGCGCAGTATGGGGTGCGGCGCGACGGGCTGCCCGGCGAATGGCCCGAGGACTACG
>CAWCEB010000183.1:0-7834 GCA_963794105.1 uncultured Actinomycetes bacterium
CACGCGGAGCTGGTTCCGGAGCTCGAGTCACTCGTGCGCAAGCACCCGCTACGCGAGCGTCTGCGCGGCCAGCTGATGCTGGCCCTCTATCGCTGCGGCCGCCAGGCAGACGCGCTCGAGGTCTACCGCTCGGGGCGGCGGCTGCTGAACGAGGAGCTCGGGCTCGAGCCGGACGATGAGCTCCAACGCCTCGAGAGAGCCATCCTCAACCACGATCCTTGGCTCGAGTCGCCGGTCGTCCCGCGGGCCAAACGGCCCTCTGTCGCACAGCGTCGCCGAGCGTCGTCGCGCACCGAGGCGCCTGTTCCTCCCGACTCGGTCGCTGTGATCGACCCGCAGCGCTCCCGGGTCGTGGGCCACGTGCTCGTAGGCCGAAGGCCCGTCGCCGTCGCGATCGGGCACGGCTCGGTCTGGGTCGCCAACGCAGACGATGGAACGGTCTCGCGCATCCATCAGGATCGCCACGAAGTCATCAGGACGATCGGAATCGGAGCACCGGCGATAGACCTCGCTGTCACCACCGATGCGGTCTGGGTGGCGAACGGGAGCGACGGTACCGTCTCGCGCATCGATCCCAGCGCCGACGCCGTCGTCGAGACGATCGACCTGAGGGGCTCGAGCGAACTCGCCTGGAACCCGACCTATGCGGTCGCCGCCGATGACGATTCGGTCTGGATCGCCGCGGGTCCCCACCATGTGCACCGCATCGACCCGACGACGAACGAGCCCTTCGCGATCATCGACGTCGGCCATGCACCGGTAGGCGTGGCGGTCGGCGAGGAAGCACTCTGGGTGGTGACGATCGCCGAGCGGGCCCTGCGCATCGAGCCGCACACGAACACAGCCACAACCGAGGTGCCCATCGGGTACCCCGTCGCGTTGACCACTGGGAAGCAGGCTGTCTGGGTCTCTGACACGCGCGGCCAGGTCTGGCGCATCAACCCGGACACCGCGGCAGTGAGCCAGACGACCCCGGTTGGCAGAGGGCTGGTGGGCCTGTGCGCGACGGACGGAGTCGTGTTCGCAGCCAACAACGCCGACGGCACCGTCGTCCAGATCGATGCTCAGGACGGTCGGGTGGTAGGCCTCGTTCCGGTTGGCCACGCGCCGACGGACGTGGCCGCTTGGGACGGGTTCGTCTGGGTTTCGATACAGAGCGAGAGCGCTATGTGACCGAGGCTCGCGATCGGGATCTTCCCGGCGACGATCTCGGCCCTGACGTCCTCGATCTCGGCCTTGAGCGAGCGGGGCACCGCCGCGCTGATCGTGCCGAGGCCGACACCGCTGTTCCGGAGGGAGAAGCGGGAGGTGCGACCGGTCTCGAGCGTCCCGCGCGCGAGCTCCTCGATCGTGTCGAACACGGCCACGTCCAGCCTCTTCACCGCGCTCGTCAGTATGTGCCGGCCGAGGTGGGATTGGTCGACATCGACTCCGATCCCCCAGATCCCACGCTCGCTTGCCGCCTCCAGCGCCCCGAGGCCGCAGGCGCCGGCGACCTGGAACACGACTCGCGATCCCTTCGCGATCTGGCTCAGGGCGACCGACCTACCTTTCGCGGGGTCGAGGAAGTCGTCGGTATAGCTGTTCAACGTCGTGACGCGAGGATTGGCTCCTCGCGCGCCTGCCTGGTAGCCGGCAATCCACCGCTCGACCGACGGCACCCGCTGGCCGCCGACCGAGCTGATCACCTCCTCCCCGGGAGAGAGCGTCAGCACGAGCGCAGCCAGGTGACCGGCCAGATAACCGGCTTGCTCTTCCCTGAACACGAGGCCCACTACGTTCTTTGGGCGATGCGCCAGATCATCGTGGGCGACGTCGATGATCGCGAACCTCGTTTCGGGAAACCCGGTGGCGACTTTGTCGATCGCGGGGGCGGCGGCGTATCCAGTGGCAACGACTCCTGTTCCGATGACGAGGTCGTACTTCTGCCGCGCGAGAAGTGAGAGGCTCGGGACGTAGCCTTCCTTCGGGGCGGGTGTCAGCACTCGCCCTCTGATCCCCAACTCTCGGACGGCCCGCTCGAGGCCCAGGTAGGCCGCGTGGCTATACGGGTACTCGATGCCTCCCGGCTCTACGACGAGTCCGACTCTGAGGCGCCTTTCGCTCACCAAACCAGTCTCATCTTGTCCGATGCGCGCTGGCTGCGGATAGCCGGCCCGACGGCGGTTGGCCGCGACCGGGTCACGTCCCGTAGCGTGGTGTGGGTCCGGGTCGGACGGAACCTGGTTCCGGCCGACGCGGCGCTGATTCTTGTCGGACGTTCCACGGTTCGACGAGACCCGCCGGGCGGGCCCGCAGGGCCAAGCGGCACGAAGGCAACCAAGTCGTGCCCTGGCGGTTCTTGAGCAGCCGCTACCAGGTGATTCCCCGGGTCATCGCAGCCGCAGCCGGAAGTTCTGCGTCTCGACGAAGCGAGGACTCTCGCGTTGAGGCACTCGTGATAGCGCCGATCGTTGGGGAGCTGGCGCTCGCCGCGGACGACTTGGAACAGTAGGACGCTTCGACCGAGGCATGCTCGCTTATGAGGCCTTGCGGCGATGCCGGAGGAGGGACTCGAACCCCGACACGCGGATTATGATTGCCGCGTTGGCGCTCAGATTCCTGGCGTTTGAGGCGGGCTTCGTCAGGGTCGGTGGGATACGACGGGGTCAGATTTGCGGGCTTGGGGACATGGCTCGGGACACGGTTTCCGGGAACTCGAGTCCGGCCACAGTTGGCGCTTCCGGGGCATCTTGCTCCCCGCCTCGATGAAGCTGCTCGGAGACTGGAACCGGCACCTGCCGTCCTGGGTCGTGTGGCTGCCGCGCGTCGACGCGGGCGGCGACGTGCTGCCGCCGCACGGGGCGGGCGAGCCGCCGACACGAGGAGGGCCGGGCGCCTCCGAAGAGCCACAGCCGCGGCCCGTTCCCGCGTAGACCACCGAGTGATGCCGGAAAGGATTCGAACTCCGCTGGTTCGGATCAGTCTCGGGCCTTCAAGAGAGTCGACAACGCGTTGCCGTGTTACGCCGAAGCGGTCTGCAATCTGCTCCATCGTCAGGCCCTCGGCGTAGAGCGCGTACGCCTCGGCTCGGCGTACGTTCGCTCCACTGGTGTCGAGCGCCTTCGAGCTCTCGGTGAGCAGCTGGACGATGAGCGGCCCGTCCCTGATGGAGACGACCTCGGTGTACGACGCGCCTCTCGCCCGCAAGCGCCGGAGTTGGGCGATTCGCTTCTTGATCAGGGTTGCCCGCTTTTGGTTGTCGGCGAGGGTGTGCTCAAGCGCCGTCAGGGCTTCTAGGAATTCGTCTTCAGCCATGGATCCAATTCGAAATCTCGGTTGACAACGGCGCCGGGAGCAATAACTATTGCAGCAACCCCTATTGCGGCAACCCCTATTGCTGCAACTACTATTGCGCATTTTACCCACCCTCGTCCGACTTCGCGTCGTACTTGAGCCGGACGCGAACGTCGGTGCTCAATCCCCGTCACCACGAACTGGAGGCTCCGTAGGCGTCATGACAAGCCCATCGAACCCACGTTCTATGGTCCTGAACCCGCCATGGCCGGGCGCTTCGGTCCCCGCACCGACGGTGCCGTCGCCGCGGCGTGTTCCGCTCGAGGATTCGCGCCTCCTGGCGCAGTACGCGGCCACCAAGGATCGGCGTCTGCGCGACGCGTTGGTCGAGCGTTTCATGCCGCTCGCTCGCTCGATCGCGCTTCGCTATGCGCGAGGCGGCGAGCCGCTGGATGACCTCGTCCAGGTCGCGTCGCTGGGATTGCTCAAGGCCCTGGAGAGATTTGACCCGCAACGGGCCGTCGCGTTCTCGTCCTACGCTGTGCCGACCATCGCCGGCGAGATCCGCCGTCACTTCCGCGACCGCTGCTGGACCGTACGGCCACCACGCTCGCTGTCCGACACCCTCGGCCAGATTGATCGCACGACCGAGGAGCTCACGTCCCGCCTCGGGCGAGCGCCGACAATCCGAGAGATCGGCCAGGCCCTCGAGCTGACCGACGAAACCGTCCTTGAGGCCCGACAGGCCCGGCGCGAGCTGACCATCGCATCACTCGACGAACCGCTACACGGTCAGGAAGACGCCGACGCTTCGACCGGTCACACGTTGGGCGCCGAGGACCCCGGCTACGAGCGAGCCCAGGACCGCGCCACGCTCCAGGAGCTGACCGTGGTCCTGACGAGCGTGAGCGCCGAGTCCTCGACCTGCGCTTCACGCACGATCTGACCCAGGAAGAAATCGGCAAGCAGATCGGCGTCTCCCAGATGCAGGTCTCGCGCCTCAGACGGCAAGCCCTCACCAAGCTCACCGACGTCGCCGCAGCGTGACTCAGACGCGCGCCACGCCCGGTAATTCCCGCAGCGTGGCCCGTCCGAAAAGCTCAAAATCCACATCTGCAGGAGGCTTTCGCGATGCCGGAGGAGGGACTCGAACCCCCGACACGCGGATTATGATTGGCGCGTTGGCGCTCGGATTCGGTCGACGTTGAGGTGGCTTCGTCGGGTTCGGTCGAGTACGGCGGGGTCAGATCTGCAGAGTCGGGGACACGGTTCGGGACACCGCGAGCGCCTCAAGCCGCGTACCAGGGTGTCATCGTCGGCGGGTCGAGCTAGCCGACGATGCGGAAGGCGATCCTCGCCGCGGCGCTTGCGCTGTCGCTGCCGACGCGGGCCGTGACGCTGAGGCGGTAGCGGCCGCGCGCGAGCTTGCGTCCTTTGACGCGCCCGGTGAAGCGGAGTCTGTTGGGGCCGGCGGCGTCGGCGTGGGTGAAGCGGCCGACGGTGGTCCAGCGGGTGCAGCGGCGGTGGCTGCGGTTCGCTTTGGTCGCCTTCACGCAGCGGCCGCCGCTGATGCGGCCGTTCGCCGGGCGCTGCACGACGAACGTCGCGGTCGCCGCGGCGCCGTCGCGCCACGAGACCGTCGTGCCGATCGGCGCCCTGCGACGTGCGGCGGTCGCGCTGGGGCCCGAGCGGGCCGCGCGGAAGCGCGACGCCGAGAGCGCGAGGCTGGAGACACTTGGGCTGGCGCTCGCGCCTGAGCCGCCGCCGCCCGGCCCGCCTCCGCCACCGGTCCCGCCGCCGGAGCCGCCGCCTGTGCTGAACGGCCACCCGTCCGGCGTGTAGATCTCCGCGCTGACCAGATTCGACTTGCTGTGCCCGTTCTCAGGGTCCGTTCCGGCTGCCGCCGGCGACCAGCACGCGCCCGTCGGCCAGCAGCGTCGCGGTGTGGCGGGCGCGAGCCGTCGCCATCGAGGCGGCGGGTGACCACGTGTTCGTCGCCGGGTCGAACAGCTCGGCGCTCGCAAAAACGTCGCTGGCGCTCGAGCCGCCGGCGACGAGCACCTTGCCGTTGGGCAGCAGCGTCGCGGTGGCGCGCGAACGCGCCGTGGCCATCGGTGCGACCTCGCTCCAGGTGTTCGTCGCAGGGTCGTAGAGCGACGCGCTGCGCAGCCATGTGCCCGCGAAGCCGCCCGCGATCAGCACCTTGCCGTTCTGCAGGAGGGTCGCGGTCTGCTGCCGGCGCGCGTCTGTGAAGCTGCCCGCGGTGCTCCACTTGTTCGTCGCCGGGTTGTACTTCATCGCGACGTTGCGGTCGGTGTTCGAGGAGGACCCGCCGGCGATGAGGACGCTGCCGTTGCTCAGCAGCGTCGCCGTCCCGTTCGCCATGTAGTACGGCGCAGTGGTCCCGATCGTCCACGCGTTCGTCGCCGGGTCGTACAGGTCGACATGGTCGTCCGCTGCGTCGTTCTGGGCGTCGTCGACGCTGGCATAGCCGCCGAAGACGAACACGCGCCCGTCCGGGAGCGTCAGCTGCGCGTGGAAGCCGTGGGGTCGCGGCATGTCCGCGGCGCCGCTCCAGCTGTTCGTCGCCGGGTCGTAGACGCGCACCGAGGCGAGCACGGCTGGGTCTTTGAGGTAGCTCCCGTAGTAGCCGCCCGTCATCAGGACGCGTCCGTCCGTGAGCAGGCTCGCGCCCTGCCCGTAGCGCTCGCCGGAGAACGAGGGCGTCGTGAGCCAGGTGCCACTCGCCGGGTCGTAGCGCTCGCTCGAGTCTGTCATCAGGGGGAGATCGTTACCGGCGTTCCCGCCGGCGACGAGCACCTGCCCGTTCGGGAGGAGCGTCGCGGTGTGCTCCGAGCGACCCGTCGTCAGCGGCTGGGCCGTCGTCCACGAGTCGGCGTTCGCCGCCGCCGGCAGGCAGGCGAGCAGTACGAGGATGACGAGGAGCGCCGGCGCGTGCCGGCGCTCCCGATGGACCGACCGGGATGCGTGCACGCGGCAACCCTCGCGCCCGCGGTCGCGGAAGTCAACTGGAACTTGGTGCAGCGAGGCGCTACTTATGAACAGCTTCTCCTGGTACTGCGATGAGCAGGAACGTTCAGATGCCGGAGGAGGGACTCGAACCCCCGACACGCGGATTATGATTCCGCTGCTCTAACCGACTGAGCTACTCCGGCGGGGGCCGGAGTTTAGAGCGTCACCCGCGCGCGGACGGTTCGCCCTTTGCGCCCGCGATCGTCGAGCGGCGTGGCCTTCAGCGTCCTGGATCCGTGCAGCGTGCGCGGGATCAGCAGCTCGCCGGCGCTCATCCCGGCTCCGACGAAGAGCGTCTGGCGCAGCGTGCCCAGCCTCAGCCGCAGGCGGGCGGCCGTGCTCAGGAGCGTTTGGAGCTTGAGGAAGCGCGCCGCGCCCCGTCGCACCACGGTCGCCGAGACGATCCGCGCCACCGGCGGCAGGCCGCGGACGAGCTTCGCGCTGATGTCGAAGCGCGCGCCGTCGAGCGAGGTCGACGGGTTGGCGAGGATCAGCATCGCCGGCGTGGGGGTGCCGTCGAGCGGGACGACACCGCTGGCGGTGTTCCCGCTCACCTTCAGCCGCTTCACCAGCCCGAAGTCGTGGCGCACCCACGCCGGCGCCACGCCCGTCAGCCCGGCCGGCCAGGAGACGCTCAGCCGCAGTGCGCGGTTGCAGCGCGGGCACGGCGGCTGCCCGTACACAGCGGCCTGGGCGAGGTGGTCGAGCGTGACGGACGCGCTCAGCTGGTGGGACGAGAGCGTCGCCGCCGGCCGCGGGTAGTAGATCGACAGCGGCGCGAGCTTCCAGGCGCCCGATGCGGTGGCGATGGCGTAGTCGGCGAACACGCCACCCAGATCGGCGCCGCGCGCTGCGAGCGAAGCGGCGACGGCACGCGTGTCGCCGGCGGGCGTGCCGTCGTCGGCCTGCCCGCGCGTGTACGCGTCGGCCACGACCTGCGGCCCGAAGCGCTCGGCGAGGTACTCGAAGAACGCCCAGCCCGCGGTCGCCGGGCCCGCGTTGTTGTGGCAGGGCGACGAAGCCGGGCAGTCCAGCGGCGTGCCGATGTAGTTCGAGTTGGCCCAGAGCGGGATGCTCACGAGCTGCCCGCGGTCACCGGCGAACCGGTTGCCGGCCCAGTGCGCCGTGCCCTCGGTCAGGAAGGGGGCCGGCTGCGTCCCGGGATCGCGAGCTGCAGGACGTGGAGCAGCTCGTGGGCGATGACGATGTCCGACTCCTGCGCGCCCATCTGCATCCACCCGGTCGGCGGCCGCGGCCCCGGATCGGCGTTGGCCGCGCCCTCGATGCCGGCATCCGCGAAGGCGTAGACGTCGACCTTCCCGTCGCCGTCGACGGGCGACGGCCAGCCCCACTCGGCGGTCTCCCGCGCAAACGCGGCTTCGAGCACGTCGCCCAGGTGGGCGGCGCCGTCGGCAGTCGTCGCGTCCGGGCTGGCCGGGTCCGTCGTGTAGTGGACGAGGAAGTGGCCGCCGGTAGACGTGACGACCGGGCCGTCACGAACGGCAGGCGGCACGTGGCTCAGTTG
>CAWCEB010000184.1:0-4397 GCA_963794105.1 uncultured Actinomycetes bacterium
AAAAAAAAAAAAAAAAAAAAAAAAAAAAAAAAAAAAAAAAAACCCCCCCCCCACGGTCCTCGCGCTGTTCGATCTGCAGGCCGGGCTGTTCGCCGTCAGCTGGGGCGTCGCCGGCGGCATCCTGGCGATCGCACCGGTGACCGGCTGGCTGCGGCGCGCGGCGCTCTCCATCGCGGCGCTCTCGTTCGTCGGCATGGCCATCCCGAAGGCCGGCCCGGGGCAGTTCGCCGCGATGCTGTTCTTCGTGTGGGTGCTCGCGGCGAGCGTCGGGCCCATGGTCCGCCGGCGCGGCGCGGCGGCCACGTCGCCTATGGCGCGGCCGGCCTAATCCGCACGGCGCGCGTGGAGCGATCCACGCGCGCGGTGCACCAGCGCCTTGCTGGCGCCGCGCGAGACGTTCAGCACTCGGCCGATCTGCGAGTGCGAGCGGTCCTCGAGCTCGTGCATCACGAGCGCGCGGCGCTGGCGCGTCGGCAGGTCCTCGAGGTCCGCGACGAGCGCCTTTACGGCCTCGCGCCGGGCGACGATCGACAGCGGGCTACCGCCGGGATCGGGGACGCCGAGGTCCTCGTGGGCGAACGGGACGGTCCGCAGTGGCCGGCGCAGCTCGTCGAGCGCGCGGTTGCGCGTGATCGCGTAGAGCCAGGGCCGCAGCGCCATGTCGCGGTCGGTCTCGCGCAGCGCGCCGAGCGCACGGACGAAGGCGTCCTGGACGACCTCCTCGGCGTCGTGGTGGCGGCCGCCGAGCATCTGGCGCGCGAACGCCAGCAGCGGCGCGTGGTAGCGGTGGTGGATGGCGTCGAAGGCGCCGGGCTCGCCGGCGCGCAGGGCGCGGACCAGATCGTCATCCGTGCGGGTCATGGGGGCATCGTCTTCCTGACGCGGCCCGGGCGCTACGCCACCTTGGTGTGCGATGTTCACACCCGCATGCACGATCCTCTAGCGCCGCACACCGCCACACCCGAGGAGCTCCGCGCGCGTATCGACGCGGAGCGCGCCGGCGATCCGTTCCTGGTCCTGCGCGACGGGGAGGGCGCGCAGCAGATCGTGCGGCTGGGCGACGACGCTCCCGCACGCCTCTCGATCGGGCGCAACCCCTCCAACGACGTCAGCCTGCCGTGGGACGAGGAGGTCTCGCGCCTGCATGCCGAGCTCGAGCGGATCGGCGGCGAGTGGACGATCAGCGACGACGGCCTGTCGCGCAACGGCACCTTCGTCAACGGCTCGCGGGTCGCCGGCCGCGTTCGGCTGCGCGACGGCGACGCCATCCGCGCGGGCGCGACGACGATCGCCTACCGCCGTCCATCCGCGGCGGAGCTGTCGAGCCCCACGAACGTCGGCGCCCCGCGGCTCACGCGCGACGACCTCCCGATCACCCAGCGCCAGGTGCTGATCGCGCTGGCGCGGCCCTACAAGCACGACGAGTTCGCCGCGCCCGCCACCAACGGCCAGATCGCCCAGGAGCTGCATCTCTCCGTCGATGCCGTCAAGGCGCACCTGCGAATGCTGTTCCAGCGCTTCGGCATCGAGGACCTCCCGCAGAACCAGAAGCGCTCGCGCCTGGTCGCCGAGGCGCTGCAGTCGGGGATCGTGTCGCCGCGGGAGCTGTAGGGCGCCCACACGTGCTTTGGCCGAGTTGCGTGCAGCGTCCCGCGCGATGCGTTGGCGGCGCGCGGCGCGTGGTGCGGGCATTGACGGAGAAGGGACGGGTGCGCCGGTGTTCGGCGTGGGCCCCGAGCGTCGTAACTATTACGACGTTGGGGGCCCGGGGCGCGCGGGGACAAAAGGGTCAGACCCCAAGTCACGCTTTGGCCGGGACAAAAGGGTCAGACCCCAATGTCACCCTGATTCTCAGTTGGGGTGCCGGACTCGTGCGCGTGGGCCCCGAGCGTCGTAACTATTACGACGTTGGGGGCCCACAACGGGCGCGGGCGGCTCACCCTCTTCCTCATTGACAGCAGCCCACGCCCGCCCCACCGCAAGCGACACGCGCTGCGCGCCACCGACGTCAACGCTCCGCCCGCAAAGCGCCGGAGCTCTAGAACGTCACGTGCGTCACCGACCCGTCCGACGTCGAGGTGACCCACACGTCGTGGCCCGAGCCGGCGACGGCCTTCGGGTTCAGCGGGACGGTGATCGGCTTGCCGGCGACGCGGCGCGTGCGGACGTCGATCCGCGTGAGCGTCTGGTCGCCGTAGCCCGGGACCCAGACGAAGCCACCGGCGACGTCGATGCCCTGCGGGAACTTCCCGACGCGGATGGTCTCGGTCTTGAGGCTCGAGTGCCGGATCGCGGTCACGGTGCTGTCGCCGCGGTTTGCCACCCAGACCCAGCCGCCGCCCACCGCGATCGCACGCGGGTTGCGCCCGACGTTCACGGTGCTCTGCGCGCCGGTTGTGAGATCGATCCGCGTGACCGTGTCGGCTTTGATGTTCACGACCCATGCTGCGCCGTAGCCGACGGCGATCGACTGCGCTCCCTCCGGCATCTCGGGCCTCTTGATGACATGCAGCGGCAGGTCGTTGGGGCGCACGCGCTCGATTCGGTCGAGCACACCGGCGCGGATCGAGCGGGCAGCCACCCAGACGCCGTCCTCGCCCGTCGTGACCACCTGCGGGTGAACCGGCAAGCCGAGCGCGACGTCGACCGGCTTGGACAGGCCGCCGCCGGGGCCGAGCGAGCGCCGCCGCAGCGTGCCCGCGACCTGGTTGAGGATCCACAGCGAGCCGAACCCGGTGGCGAGGCTGCTCGTCCCCACGCCGACCTTGACATCCGGCTTGCGCTCGCCCGTCTTCACGTCGAAGACCCGCAGCCTCGGCCTGTCGAAGCTCGCCACCCAGACGCGGCCGCCGCCGATCGCGACCGCGTTCGGGCGGCCGGGGACCGGGATCGTCTTCGTGGTGGGTGTCCGCGTCGCCGGCGGCTCGGTGGCGGTCGACGCGCTCGTGCCTGCACCGCCGCCGCTGTCGCCGTTGCTGAGGATCACGACCATCGCCGCGGCGGCTGCGAGCAGCACGGCGAAGGCGCCCAGCAGCGGCAGCCGTGACGCCTGCGCCTTCGGGGCCACGCGCGTGCGAGGCGGCGAGACCCGCGTCTCGTCACCCGCGTCGGGAGCGGCCTGGCCGCGTGCGACCATCCGTTCCTCTGGCCGTCGTGCTGCCCTCACCCGCGGCGGCGGCCAGCGCCGCGCGCCCGAGGTCGCCCGCCGAGGGAAAGCGGTCGTCGGGGTCCTTTGCCAGCGCACGCTCGATCACCGCGTCGAACGCCTCCGGGACGTCCTCGGCGAGCATCGACGCCGGCGGCGGCGGGTCGTGCAGGGCGACCAGAGGGTCGCCTCCTCGGTCTCGCGCAGGTACGGCGCCTGTCCGGTCAGTGCGTGGAACAGGACGCAGCCCAGGGCGTAGACGTCGGCGCGCGCGTCGATCCGCTCGCCGCGGATCTGCTCCGGCGCGACATAGCCCAGCGTTCCCACCCACTGCCCCGAGCGGCTGAGCCCGGTGCTCGCCCCGACGCGCTTGGTCAGCCCGAAGTCCGTCAGATACGCGTGGTCATCGGCGCCGAGCAGGATGTTGGCCGGCTTGATGTCGCGATGGATCAGGCCGCGCGCGTGTGCCGCGTCGAGCGCGCCGCCGACCTGGGCGACGATCCGCGCTGCACGATCCGGCTCGACGGAGCCCGCGGCTCGGATGAGGTGGCGCAGATCCTCGCCATCGACGAAGCGCATCGCGATGTACAGCGTGCCGTCGCTCTCGCCCGCGTAGTAGATGGGGAGCACGTGCGGGTCGTCGATGGCGGCGGCGGTACGCGACTCGGCGACGAAGCGCTCCCGGAACCCCTCCTCCTGGGCCAGGTGGGGCGCGATGACCTTCAGCGCGACGGTCCGGTCCAGGTCGACCTGGACCGCGCGGTAGACCACGCCCATGCCCCCGCGGCCCGCCACACCCTCGATGCGGTGGCCGGCGAAGACGTCGCCTGGTTGGAAGTCGGTCACCCGCCTCAGGCTATCCGCGCGACTGGTTAGCATCGCGGCTTCCATGCGCCCGTCCAGCGCCCTCCGCGCGGCGGCCTGGGGCGTCGTCGTCGTCGGGGTAGCGGTGCCGCTCGCACGCCGCCGTCTTCGGATCCCGCCACCGGTCGTGACCGCGTCCGCCGCGGCCGCGCCCGTTGCGCTGTCGGTCGCCGTGCGGCGCTCGCGAGGGCGCGACATGGCCGTCTGCGCGCTGCAGATGTGGGCGTACATCGCGACCTACCAGATGCCCCATGACGATCCCGAGGCGCTCGAGGCGCGGGTCCGCATCGACTACCCGGTGAGGATCGATCGTGCGATCGGCCTCGGGCGGCTGCCCACGCTGCGACTGCAGCGCGCGCTGGCGCGGCCCGGGTCGCTGCGCCCGGCC
>CAWCEB010000185.1:0-3400 GCA_963794105.1 uncultured Actinomycetes bacterium
TCGTGCTGACCCTCTGCGGCGCCGCACTGGCGTGCGGGCTCGAGCTGCTGGAGGCGCTCGCGATCGTGCTGGCGGTCGGGTCGACCCGGAGCTGGCGCGACGCGGTGATCGGCGCGGCCGGCGCGGTCGGCTGCTCGCGGTGGTCGTCGTCGTGGCGGTCGGGCCCCTGTGCTGGCGCGGCTCCCGCTCAGCGCTGCAGGTGGTGATCGGCGTCGCGCTGCTGCTGTTCGGCCTCGAATGGCTGCGCAAGGGCGTGCTGCGGCTCGCGGGGCGCCGCTCGCCGTCCAACTCGTTCCAGGAGTACCTCGAGGAGCGCGAGGCGCTCGAGGGCTTGGCCGCGCCGGAGGCTGGGCGGCCCGACTGGCCGGCCCGCATCGTCGCCGGCAAGGGCGTGCTGCTCGAGGGCGTCGAGGTGGTGCTGATCGTCGCGGCGCTCGGCGCCGGGCCGGACGGGCTCGCGCCCGCGGTGGCCGGGGCGGGCGTGGCGGTCCTGCTGACGCTCGGGATCGGGCTCGCGCTGCGCCGGCCGCTGATGCGGCTGCCCGAATCGCACCTCAAGTACGCGGTCGGGATCGTGCTCTCGTCGTTCGGCGTGTTCTTCCTCGGCGAGGGGCTCGACGCCGAGTGGCCGCTGGCCGACGGCGCGCTGCTCTACATCGCGGCGACCCTGCTGATCGTCTCCCAGGGCCAGATCGCGGCGCTCGTGCGCGACCCGGTGACGGCCTGATGCGCGAGCTGCGCAAGCTCGTCTTCGGCGAGACGGTCGCGCTGCCCGTCGGCGTCGCGCTGCTGCTGGCGGCGGGGCTTGGGCTGCGCGAGCTCGCTCCCTCGTGGTGGCCCGACGCGGGCGGCTTCATCCTGCCTCGCGCTCGCCGTCGCGGTGCTGACGGCGGCGCTGGCGCCCGCACACCGGCGGCGCTGAGCGTCAACGGCGGCTGGGTAGGAGTGGGTGCGAAGCGGCCCGGCGGCCACGAGTGTCGTCTCGATCGGCTCCTGGCCCATCGAGACGACACTCGTCGCGCGGTGGCTCGGACCCACCTCCTACCCAGCCGCAGTTGCCGTCACCGCCTCGGGATCCAGTGACGCTAGCCGCGCTTGCCGACCTGCGCCACCGCGCCTCGCAGGCCGACGCAGCCGACACACCCGACGCAGCCCACGCAGCCCACGCAGCCGACACAGCCCACGCAGCCGAGGCAGCCGACGTTGCCGACCCCGCCGACGATGCCCGCGCTCGCGACGACTACGAGGCTCACCGCCACGCCCGCGCTGCCCACGACGCCGGCGCTGCCGACGGTCGCCGCGCTGCCGACCACGCCCGCGCTCCCCACGACCGCGGCGCTGCCCACCACGCCCGCACTGCCCACGACCGCGGCTGAGCCCTCGACGCCCGCCTCGACTCATGCCGGCAGCGTAGCTGGGGAATACACCGAGCGCTTCCGGCGTCCTCCCGGACATGTTCAACTCAATCGCCAAAGAACTCCGCTCCCGCAGGCTCATCACCCCGCGCCCGCCCCACAACCGCCCCGACGAGCCCTACATCTCCCCGCGTCTGCGCTGGCCCTAGGAGACCCCTGAAAAATCGGTCGCCGGACGGCGGCGATGCCTGTAGGCGGCGGCGCGTGTCCGCCCGGCCGGTGTTCGGGCTGCCGCGTGCTCGGGCGCCGTCAGGCGGTCTGGGTGATCAGGCGGCGGCCGAGGGGGTTGAGATTGACCAGTGCCGCGGTCCAGGCGGCTTGGAGGCGGCTCTTGCTGGTGCCGATGTAGCGGCTCTTGCGGGCTTTGTAGCGGTGGCTGAGCAGCCCGAGGAGTCGCTCGATTCGCGGACGTGTGCGGCGCAGATGTTCAGCGGCGGCGGGGTCTTGGAGCGCTCGTCGTCCGGCGGCCAGCAACTCTTCGCGGGGGTTCAGCCGCAGCGGCTTGAACGTGCCGCGTGGGCCCAGACACGACTCTCGCAGGGCGCAAGGCCCGCAGACGTCGGTGTTGAACAGTGCGCGCCGGCGCCCCGAGCGATCGGTCCCGATCACCGCGACGTGTCCGGCCGGGCAGGTGACGTTGCCGGCGTCGAGATCGATGACAAAGTCGCGCTTGTCCAGCCGGCCTTCGCGGCGTGGCTGGTCATGGACCGGGGCGAGGATCTCGACGCCGCGGTTGGTGAGCTGCTCGCGCGCCGATCCGACACCGTAGGCGGTGTCGCCGAGTACCCGCGGCGGGCGGCGCTGCTCGGGCTGGCCGTCGATCAGCGCGCCGACGCGCGCGGCGTCATGCTCACTGGCCGGCGCGACATCAACCGCGCAGATCAGCGGCTCGGGCGTGTTGGTGGCCGCCGCGGAGAGCTTGAAGCCGTCAAAGCGCTGGCTCTGGCTCTTTCGGCCGTGACGCATCTCCGGGTCAACGACCGAGACGATCCGCTCGGCGCGCGTGCCGCGATGCAGCCGCGGAACGCCGTCATCGTCGATGTCGAAGTCCTGGCCGATCAGCTCGCGCAGCAGCGCGTGCGCGTCGCGGACGCGCTCGTCGTCAAGGACGTCGCTGGCCTGCTCGACGGCGCGCAGCGCGCGTTCGGCGTCCTGCGCGACCCGGGTGAGCATCCGCTCGCGCTCGGCCCGCTCGCGCCAACGGCAGTCGGGCTTCTCAGCCGGCCGCTGATAGTCGAACTCGAGCGCCCGATCCAGTGCGTTCGACGCCGTCGAGTTGACTGCGGCGACCGCGTCGAGCAGCTTGCGAACGCCGTGACGAACCAGCCGGACGGTGTCCTGCGTCGCAGCGGCCCCGAGCATCGGCGTCGAGTCGACGATCTGCTCGACCGGCCCATCGAGCAGCCCGAGCTCGCCGGCGAGCTCGAGCGTGTTCTCCAGCGCCAGACGCTCTTTGCCATGCAGCAGCAGCCGGGCGCGGAACCTCGTCAGCGTGGTCGCGTGAAAGCCGCGGTGATCGACCGGCAACCTGAGCGCGATCTTCCAACGCAGATCCCACGCGATGTGCTCCATCGCCTGCTCATCCGAGCACCCGGTCCGGTACTCGAGCAGCAACACCTTTGCCAGCAGCGACGGCGGGATCGAGGGCCGCCCACGGTCGGCCGAATAGCACTCGGCGAAGTCTGCATCGCGCACGATCCGGTGCCCGTGCTCGGCCAGCAGCGCAAAGAACGAGCCCTCCGGCAGCGGGCCGACCAACTCCGCCGCATCGAAGAAGCCGACCTGACCCGTCGCCGTCGAAAGCATGCCCAGAAGGTTCTTAAACCCGCCGGACGGCATCGCCCTTTTTCAGGGGTCTCCTAGGAGCCTAGGCCGCGACTCGCGGCGGCAGGCGCCGCGAGACGACCTTCGACACGCCGTTGCCCGCCATGGAGACGCCGTAGAGGCAGTCCGCCGCCTCACGTTCGACCGAATCCGGCAATGCG
>CAWCEB010000186.1:0-32960 GCA_963794105.1 uncultured Actinomycetes bacterium
CTGACTGTCCCGTCTGAAAACTCGATTCGGGTGCGCCGCGGGAGAGACACTGATCGACCTGCCGGGTTCTCGCCCAGCTGCGGAATCATGAGTAAGAACTCGAAATGGCCGTGTTGTCAGCCGGCGAGGGTGGGTGAGCAAGACGTTCTGATCCGATGACCAGAGGCCCGGAACTCGCAAGTTTTGCAAGGACCCAGCTCGGTCCTCAATGGCGGAAGTGGCAGGTGAGTACGGTTTACGCCGCGCGCCGTTCGTAGCGACGGTGCAGGCCACCGACCGGCGGGATCGCCACGATGCGGCCCTCGTTCGGCGGTGCGATCGGGCGGGGAATCGGCGCGTCTTTATCGAGCGAGAGACGCGTGCGCGATCGTTCGTAGTACCGGCAATAGAGGGACATCAGCCGCCGCAGTCCCGTCGCGCTCAAGACGATGACGTGATCGAGACACTCACGTCGCACGGATCCGATGAACCGTTCAATATTCGCGTCTGCCAAGGGGAGCCCGGGGCCGTGCGGACTTCCTCAATCTCCACCGCCTTCGCGGTGTCCGTCCATGCGTCGAACGCGTGGTCGCGATCGCGGATGAGAAACCGCGGCGCCTGCTCCCACGGGAACGCCTCGCGCAGCTGCTGACCCGTCCATGTCGCCGTCGAGGTAGACGACGGTGTTCGGCGAGGCAGCCAGCACCCGCGCCGCGTCGGCGAGCAGCGCCAGGCGCGTCGCGCGGTCGGCGGCGCTCAGGCAGTCCAGCCCCGCGATCGCGTCGGGCTCGAGCACGACGATCGCGCGCCGCGTGCCGATCCCCGCCGCGAAGGCGCGGATCCACGTGCGGTAGGCATCGGCCGACCCGAGCCCACCGGCGCTGTACGAGCCGCAGTCGCGCTGGGGGACGTTGTACGCGACGAGCGCCGGGACACGGCCCGCGGCGGCCGCGGCCGAGACCACGGATCCGACCGCCGTGCGCACGTCCCCGCTCCAGCCGCCGAACCAGAACGCCTGCGGCTGGCCGGCGATCTTGGCGTTCGCCTTGGAGGCGGGATCCACATAGAGCGCCGCGCCGGGCAGCGGCCGGGCGGCGACGGAGGTCAGGACGACGCGGTCGACGAGCAGGTTGCGATCGCAGGTCGCCGTGCGCGCGTCGTTGTCGAAGCGAACCGTCAGCGTGTGGGTGCCGTCGGCCAGCGCCAGGTCGGCCGCGTAGTCGGTCCAGCTCGTGGCGCTCACGCTCACGTCGAGCGCGACGCGGCCGTCGACCGACACGATCATCCGCGGCGCGCCGTTGCACTGCTCGCCGCGGGCGCGAACGGTGATCCGCCGCGTCGCACGCGAAGTCACCGAGCCGGTGGCGGTCGCCGTGCTCCAGATCTTCAGTCCGCCGGGCACCACCTGCCCCGAGCCGGACGGCAGGGAGAGCGTCTCGGCCTCCACGGTGACCGGGGCGGCGGCGGCCGGCGAGGCGGTGATGAGCAGGGCGGCGGTGGCAACGGCGAGCGGGAGTTTCACGCCCGCTCATCTCGGCAGCGAGCTACGCGGCCTTGAGCGTGTCTGTCAGATCACGCTCCGCGGCGGCCACCGGCCGCCGCGTGCTGCGCAGCGCGGGCGCCACGCCGAAGCTCAGCACGGTCAGGTGCACGAGCGCGAACGCGACGTTGTTCATCGTGCTCGGGTCGTGGTGGCGGACGAGTCCCAGCACCGCGACGCCGGCCAGCAGGCAGCGGCGGCCAGCGCGGGGAGCATCGCCCGCGGCTGGCGCCCGTCGGCGCCGCGCTTCGGCGTCACCTTGAAGCTGCCGGGGCGCCGCAGCAGCGCCAGCACCGACGCATGCACGTGGATCCAGAACGACGCGGACTGCAGCGCGAACGCGCGGAACGTGTACGCACCCGAGCCCATCATCGCCACCATGCTCAGCGCCAGCCCGAAGTACGGCGCGAAGTGCAGCAGGAACTGATCGGCGGCGCGGCGCCGCGAGCGGCTGCGCGCCCGTCAGGATCCGCACCACCGGGAAGGTCATGTACGCGAGCACGGTCCAGCCGGTCAGGAAGTACGAGCACGAGAGCAGGTACTGCGCGCGCATCCGCAGCGGCAGCCGCGCGCGGAGCACCGCGCCGATGGCGCCCAGGCAGCCGCGCGCCCAGCGGTGCTGCTGGCCGACGTAGGAGGCCATGTCCTCGGGGCCGAGCCCCTGGCGAGCACCTCCGGCACGTACGCCTGACGTCCAGCCGCGCTCGTGCAGCAGCACGGACAGCTCGAAGTCCTCGGTGACCGAGCCCTCGGGAAGCCACCGGCGTCCTCGAGCGCGGCGCGCCGGAACACGACGTTCGTGCCGCAGCAGAACATCGCGCCGTGGCCGTCCTTGCCGCGCGCGATCGCGCCGAAGAACAGCGCCTGCTGGCTCCACGCGGCCGCCGCGAGCTCGCCGCTGGCGGCGTTCGCGTAGCACTGCGGCGTCTGCACGAACGCGACGTCCGGCGCCGGCGAGATGGCCGAGCGTCGCCTGCAGGAAGCGCGGCTGCGGCACGTGGTCGCAGTCCAGCACGACGACGATGCGGCGAGCGCGTGCGCCGCAGCGCGTGGTTGATGTTGCCCGCCTTCGCGCCCGTGCGGTGCCTGCGGCGCAGGTAGCCGCGCCCTGTGCGCGGCGCGAGCGCGCGCATCTCGTCGCGATCGCCGTCGTCGAGCAGCCAGACGTGGACGCGTGCGCCGTGCATGCCGCCGGGCTGCGGCGAGCGTCGGCTCGACGATGTCCACCGGCTCGTCGTAGACGGGGACCAGCACGTCGACGTCCGGGTGCTCGCCCGCCAGGCCCAGCGGCGGGCGCGAGCGCTCGCTCGTGCACGTCCACCAGAACCCGATCGCCTGCATCAGGTTGAACAGCTCGGCCGCGATCAGCAGCGCGTACAGCACGGGGTTGCCGATCCGGGCGGGATCGAGCAGCCACGCGAAGTAGAACAGCGCCAGCGGCAGGCAGAGCAGCACGAACAGCCGCAGCCGCATGCGGTGCCGGCGGCCGGGCGACGCCGCGCTCCAGGCGGGCGGCAGCAGGCGGGGATCGGAGGTCAGGGTCGAACAGCCCGTTTGCGGTCGAGTCATTGGAACTCCCAGACTCGGATCTGCGGGTGGTGGAAGGTGGCGACCAGATGGCGGCCCTGGTGGCGCAGCGCGAGCAGCGACTTGTGCGGCCTGTGCGCGGGAGGGCGCCTTGTCCTGGAAGCTGGCCAGCACGAAGACGCGGCCGTGGTCGGCGCTCGGGCAGGCCGCCGTCCAGCGGGTGCGTGCGCAGGTCCGAGCCGTAGTACGCGATGACGGTGTTCAGGTACTGCGGCGTGTAGACGACCACGTCGCCGGGCCGCGCGGCCTTGCGGATCGCGCCCAGCGCGCCGCGGAAGTCATAGGTGCGCGGGTTGGACTGGTTGAGCTGCTGGTCGGCGGCCGCGACGCCCATCAGCCCCGCGGTCGCGAGCGTGATCGCGGTCGCGGCGACGGCGGGGCGGACCCAGCCGGTCATCAGGCGGCCGATCAGCAGCAGCGCCATCGGGACCGCGGCGCAGAAGTACCGCACCTCGAAGATGAACGGCTTCTTCTGGCCGAGCACGAACAGCGCCACCATCGGCACGAGCGCGCAGGCGACGAGCAGGAGGGTCGAGCGTGACCGCCCGCGCCCCAGCAGGGCGAGCGAGCCCAGGATCCCCAGCGGCCAGAGCGCGGCGATCCGCGTCATCGTGGCGTCGGAGTGGTAGCCGAACACGGCCCACACGGCGTTCGTCAGCGCGCCGTAGATCGCGGGCTTCGCGAGGCCGGCCTGCTGCGATGCGGCGGCGCCCGCCTGCGACGGGACGCCCTCGAAGCCCTTGCCGGCGGACTCGTTGGCGTGGAACTGCTCCATGGCGAACGGCACCAGCGGCGCCACGAGCAGCGCGATCAGCCCCGCCGAGCCCAGCCAGCCGCGCAGCAGGCGCCGGTCGCCCCGCAGGAACGCGATCGCGAACACCGCCTGCTGCGTCAGGACGAGCAGCACGGAGAAGTACTGGTTGTAGATCAGCGCCGCCGTCGCGACCGCATAGCCGATCCAGTCGGCGCGGCTGCCGCGGCGCAGCGCGCGCACCTGCATCCAGCACGGCGATCGTCGCGAACAGCATGAAGAACGCGTACATGCGCGCCTCCTGCGAGTACCAGACCGGGAACGGCGCGACCGCGCCGAGCGCGGCCGCGGCAAGGCCGGCGCGGCGGTCGTACAGCTCGCAGCCGACGCGGTACAGCACCGGGACCAGCAGCGTCCCGGCGATCAGCGAGGGCAGGCGCACCGCCAGCTCGCCGTCGCCGAACAGCGCGCACGGTGAGCCAGAGCACGGTGTGGTGCAGCGGCGGATGCACGTCGGTGCTCGCGAGCTGGTGCAGCATCGCGCCGTAGGGCATCTTCGCCTGCCCGACCTCGGTCGCCTCGTCGAGCCAGAGCCCGCGCGAGGCAGCGATCCGCAGGACGAGCCCGCCGATCGTCAGCGCCAGCACGATGGCGCCGGGCGGCGTCCCCAGCGGGCGCACCATCGCCTGCGCGCCGGGGAACTGGATGACCGCGGCGCCGCCGGTCAGCGCGCCGGTCGCAATCAGCGTGGCGTGCGCGATCCCCGCGGCGCTGCCGCCCATCACCAGCAGCAGCACGAGCTGCAGCAGCGCGCACGCGGCCAGCAGGACCACCATCGCGCGCCCGCGCGCCGGTCGCGCAGGCATGCGCGACGAGCACGCGGGTGACGCCGAGGAGCGCCATCGCAAGCACGTAGGGCGCCGCGAGCCCGGCGACCGCCGCGTAGCGCTCGCCGAAGGCGGCGCCGACCAGCGCGGACGGATCGATCGCAACGACGATCACCGCGGCGAGCCCGAGCGCGCCGGCGACGCAGACCGCGGCGGGGAGCGCGCGCCGCTCGGACGTGGCCCGCGGCAGCAGCATCAGTGGGACGGTCGTGGTGGCGAACGCCGCCAGCCCGCCGAGCGTCGAGAGCACGGCGAAGCGGCCGGCCTCGTCGGGCCCGAGCAGCGCGCCCGCGGCGACGACGTCCTGGTTCTGGACGACCGCGAGCAGCAGGAAGGCTGCGACGGTGACGCCGGCCATGCGGCTGGGAGCGGCGCGCCGCGGTGCGGCGGATCGCGGTCGCAGCGGGCCGCGCGACCGCGAGCGCGGCCCAGCCGGCGATCACGACGCCGGCAGCGCGCGCCGGCCTCGCCGAGCACGGCGCCCAGCGCGACGCCGGCCGTGAGCCGGATGACCGGCTCGGCCAGCAGGCTCGTGGCCGCGCGGCGCGGCGCGCCCATGCCGTACAGGCGCCCACGGTCGAGGGCGATCAGGCCTGCGGTGCGGCGCTGCGGCGGCGAGCAGCAGCACCATCGCGAGCGGCAGATGCAGCAGCGCGCGACAGCGGGATGGACGGCGATCGCGACGGTGCCGCCGGCGATCAGCCCGGCGCCGAGGACACGCCGGCGGATGCGGTCGGCCAGCTCGGGCGTCAGCGCGCTGCCTGCGCTCAGGCTCGCAGCGGGCACGTGGACGAGCAGGTAGAGCGCGAGGAAGCTCGCGAGGTGGGCGAACGCGCCCGGAGCAAGCAGGCGGGCCGCGATCAGCGAGAAGGCGAGGTTGCCGACGCCGGCGGCGAGCTGGCCCGCCGCGACGGCGAGCTGCTCGCCCGCAAGCGCGCGCAGCGGCAGCGGCGCCGGCCCGGCGGGCGATCGTCGTCGGAGTGGCGCTCACGCGATCCACCCGGTCGGGACGAGCTCCAGGCCGGACAGGGCGGCGGTCTCGACGCCGTCGCCGCCGGAGAGGAGGAGGCGAAGGAGCGCCATGCCGGCGCGGGCGCGCTCGCGCTCGCGCTCGATCGCCGCGGGCGAGGCAGCGGGTGTGCCGTCCTCGATCGCCGCGAGCATCGCGCCGCCGACGGTCTCGGCCATCCCGGCCGGCTGCACGACGGCTGCCCGAGCCGCTTGCCCAGGCCGGCGAGCTTCGCCTCGTGGGCATAGGCGATCGCGGGCACCCCGGCGGCCGCGGCCGCCACGAGCGCGTGGAAGCGCAGCGCCACGACCAGCCGGGCGCCCGCGAACAGGTCGCGCGCGTCGTCGAGCGTCGCCGGCGGCGGCACGATCTCGGCCACAGCGGGGAGCTTCGCCGCGACCGTCCGCGCGAGCGCCACGTCGTCCTGGGCGTCCGCGCCGTCGAGGACCTGCCACGGCTGCAGCCGCAGCCGCAGGCCCGCGCGCTGCAGCGGAGCGAGCACGAGCGCCAGCCGGTCGCGCCAGCCCTGGGCCACCCGCGAGGTGGCTCAGCGCGACGATCACGGCGTCGCCGCGCGGCGCTCGGCGCCGCGGGCGGCTCGACCCGCGTCCAGCTCGGCGTCGGCGCCGACGCGGAACGGGCTCGGCGCCCCGGACTCGGCGAGCAGGCCGCGCGGATTCGGCATCCCGCAGGACGAGCAGGTCGGCGCGGTTGACGATCGCGCGTGCCAGCGCGCGCGAGCGGCGCGTCGGAAGCGGCGCCGCCCCGACGCCCATGAGCGCCAGCGGGGCGCCCGCGGCGCGCGTGCGCGGCCGCGACGCCGAGCCCGTTGCGCAGCAGCTCGAGCGGCCGCCGGCCGCTGCGTGGGTGCAGCGTCTTGAAGGTCGTTCCGCCCGCGAAGATCACGCCCTCCGCGCGGCCGATCTCGCGCGCGACGGCGCGCGGGTCCTGCGCGGACACTGTCGCGATGCCGTGCTCGGACTCCGTCTGCACGGGGTCGGACGGTCGTCGCGACCAGGGGGTGGCCGCACAGCTCCTGCACGAACGCGGCAAGGAGCGCCTCGTCGCCCGGGTTACGCTGCCCGAAGGCGCCCGCCAGCAGCACCGGCATCGCGCACCTCCTCGTAGAGCTCGAGATGACGGTCGGCCACCTGCGGCCATGCGCGCTCGCGCGCGAGCTCGCGGGTGGTGGCGGCCAGGCGCTCGCGCGCCGCGGCATCGCGGGCCAGCAGGCAAAGGCGCGCGGCGATCGACTCGAGCGTCGGCCGGCACGGCCTCGGCCGTGGACGCGCCGATGCAGGCCGCCAGCGGCACCGACAGCAGCGCCGGCGTGCCCGCGCCGAGCGCGAGCGCGAGCGGGCCGCTTGTCGCGAACGGCCGCGGGTAGGGGACGAGCGCGACGTCGGCGGCGGCGAACCAGTCGGCCACCGATGAGCCGGGGACGTAGCCGGTGAAGTCCGCCGTTGCGCCCCAGCGCTCCCGCAGGCCTTCCGCGTACGGGTCGCGCGCGGCCGCCAGGCGGGGATGCGTCCCGCCCGCCACCACGAGGCGGATCTCGTCGCCGGCCAGGCGCGCGCCCTCGAGCGCGGCCTCGAGGCCCTTGTAGGGCGCCAGGAAGCCGAAGCACAGGACGAGCAGCCGGCGCTCGTCGCTGGAGGCCGAGGCGCTCGCGCGCGCTGCGGGTGTTCGGGGCCGTGACGTCGATGCCGTGCGGGATCACGGTCGCGCCGGGGACCGCCTGCGCCAGGCCCGGCTCGTGCACGACGACGGCGCGCGGCGTTGCGGCGGATCGCCGTCTGAACCCGGGCGAGTCCCGCGCGCGCGACGCCGCGCGGGTGCGCGCACGCGGTGCAGCCGGGTGAACTGCCCGGTCGACGGTCTGCGGCTCGACGACGTGGTGCATCGTCACGACGGTCGGCAGGCCGGAGCGGCGCAGCAGGCGCAGCGCGCCCGGCAGGGCGGGGACCGACGCGGGGCCACCGTAGAGGAAGGTCTCGTGCTGCAGGTGCACGACCGGGGCGCCGGTCGCGCGTGCGGCCTGCGCGGCACGCGGCAGCGCGGCGGGGCCGGGCGCGAAGCGGCGCTCGACGGTCACGTTCCCGTGGCGCTCGCGCGCCTGGGCGCCGTCCTCGGTCGGGGCGATCACGGTGACCTCCGCGCCGCGGTCGGCAAGCGCGTCGGCCAGCCGCGCCGTGTAGCCGGCGACGCCGCTGAAGCCGCCGTGGCGCTCGCCGCCGGCGGGATACGGGCTGATGAGCGTGACGTCAGGAGCCGGCACCGACGGCCTCCTTCGTGCGGCGCTGCGCCCACAGGCGAACCAGCGATGCGCCCATGCGGCGGCTGTCGCCGACTGCGCTGACGCGCGAGCCCGCCTGGTCGATCCAGATCGTCGGAACCTCGACGATGCGGTGCCCGGCCTCGGTGGCCGCGGCGAGCAGGTCGACGTCGAACAGCAGGTCGCGCGCACGCAGGCGCGGCAGCACGTCCTCGACGACCTCCCGGCGCAGGACCTTCGCCCCGCACTGGGTGTCGCGGTAGGGGAGTCCGAGCAGGCGCCGTACCGCCAGCGCGAAGCCTGCGCTGGTCAGTCGTCGCACGAACGGGCGGCGGGCAGGGAGCACGGCGGCGGGATGACGGCGCGTGGCGATCGCCCCGTCGGCGACGAGCGACGCCTCGGCCAGGCGCAGCAGCTCCTGGGGCGGGGTCGGCCCCGTCGGCGTCGACGAAGCCCACGAGGTCGGCGTCGGCGCGGCGGAACGTCTCGGCGATCACGCCGCCCTTTGCCGAGCTTCGGGTACTCGAACAGCTCGACGCGGTCGTCCTCGTCCGCATGGGCCTGGACCACCTCGGCCGTGCCGTCCTGGCAGTCGTCCATGGCGACGAGGAACCTGATGTCCGGATCCGGGCAGGCGTCGCGATACACGCTGAGCGTGCGACCGATGCGGTCTTCCTCGTTGTGCGCGGGCATGACGATGTCCAGGCGCAAGCCGTGCTCCCTTCTCAGGGTCGAAAGTGCGGAAACGGGGGCGCCGCGGACCGGCGGTGGCCAAGGCAGCGCTCGTGGTGGGCTGCCCATTTGTTCTTTCGCGAAACACGAGCGTGCGCGGGCGCACACTACGATGGCCCCAATGGCCGATGTGACCGTCGCCGAGGAGGAGTACCTCCAGACGCTGTACTGGCTCTACGAGGCGCGATTGCCGATGACGGGCGCCAACGTGGCCCGTGCAATGCAGCTTTCAGCGCCGACCGTGCACGAGATGGTCGGCCGGCTCGAGCGCGACGGACACATCACGCGCGCATCCGACAAGGCGATCTCCTTCACCGATTCGGGCCGCGAGCACGCGGAGGCGATCGTCAAGCGCCATCGCCTGATCGAGCGTTTCCTCACGGACGTCCTCGGGATTCCCTGGGACGAGGTCCATGAGGAGGCGGAGCGCCTTGAGCATGCGATGTCGCCCGTCCTGGAGGAGCGGATGCTCGCCGCGATCGGGGATGCGAAGACATGTCCGCACGGACACCCGATCAACGCCGGGACGCGCATCGAGGGAGCCCCGCTCGCTGACGTCGAGCTCGGCGCCAAGGTGACCGTCCTGCGCTTCGAGAACGAGGCCGAGGACCTCCTGCACGAGCTCAAGGCCTCCGGCATGGAGCCGGCATGGACGGGACCCTCGCGGCCTCGAGCCCCGACGAGGTCTCGATCGACTCCGTCGACGGCTCGCGCGTGCACCGTCACGCGCAGCGTCGCCGAGACCGTCTCGGTCCTCGCCGACCCGCCGCCCCCGCCGCGCGTCGCGCTGCCCGAGCAGCTCGTCCTGGCGCGCGACCGCTACGGCCGCTGACCCACCGGACTCAGGGGTCTGACCCCTCAGTCCGAATCTGTTACGCCCGCGGCGCGAACCAGACTGCCAGTGCGCCCAGCGCCAGTCCGGCCTCAGGCGCCAGGGGAACGTCGGTGACGACACGTCACGACGATCCCGAGTGCCAATCCTGCGACGGCGCCGATCGCGATCGCGGCGCCGACGCTCATCGCTACGCGGTCGCCGCCGGCTCGCCGGCGACGGAGTGCACCGCGTCGGCCAGGCGCCGGACGCCCTCGTCGATCTGGTCGGCCGTGACGCCCGAGTAGGCGAGGCGCAGGGTGTTCTCGCCGCCCTCGAGCAGGAAGTCCGTGCCCTTGACGAACGCGCACGCCGCGCTCGTCGGCGGCGCTGAAGATCGCGTCGACGTCGGTGCCCTCCGGCAGCGTCACCCACATGAAGTAGCCGCCCTGCGGGCGGCGTGAAGCGCGCCTCGGGCAGGTGCGCGCTCGAGCGCCTCGGCGAGCACGTCGACGCCGCTCGGCGAGCGCGGCCTTGACCGTCTCGATCGAGCGGTCGATCGCGCCCGAGGCGCAGAACTCGTGCACGATCGACTGGGCGACCATGTTCGGCGAGATGTACGTGTTCGTCGCGCGCTTGGCGATCGCCGCGATCAGCTCGGCCGGGCCGACCAGGTAGCCGACGCGGATGCCGGGGCACACGGTCTTGGAGAACGAGGACGCGTAGACGACCTTGTCGTCGCGGTCGAGCGAGAGCATCGTCGGCAGCGTCTCGCCGCTGAAGCGCAGCGCCACGTACGGGTCGTCCTCGAAGATCACGAAGTCGTGCTCGCGCGCGAGATCCAGCAGCGTCGTCGCGCTTGTCGCGGCTCAGCGTGTAGCCGGCCGGGTTCTGGAAGTTGGGGATGATGTGGGCGAGCTTGGGCTTCAGCCCGTCGCTGAGCAGCTGGGCGAGCCCGCTGACGTCGATGCCGTCGGGCTCGAGCTCGACCATCCGCACGTCGGCGCCGCGGCCGCGCAGCGCCAGCAGCGTGCGGTCGTACGTCGGGCGCTCGACGACGACGGTGTCGCCGTCGGAGACCAGCTGGTCGAACAGGAACGCGTCGGCCTGCATCGAGCCGTTGGTGACGAGCACCTGCGCGGGATCCACGTCGTGGCGCTCGGCGATCCACGCGCGCAGCGGCACGTAGCCGATCGAGGTCCCGTACGCCGTCGTGCCGCCGGGGTCGTTGCTGAACGCGCGAGCGGCCGCGTCCTTGAGGCCTTCGACGTCGATGATGTCGAGTGAGGGCGCCCCGCGGGCGAAGGAGATCGTGTCGGGCATCCCGACACAGGGTACGCGTCAGTCGGTCTGGCCGCCGTTCGGCGGAGGCGCCGGCGGCGCCTCGCGCTCGTTGGCCGGCCGCATCGGGAACGGCAGGTTCCCGGCGTGCATCGTGAGCGTCAGCCGGCCGCCGTCCGCATGGTCGACGTCGAAGGCCTGGTCGCTCGCGCGGCGCAGCTCGAACACGAGCGGCACCTCGGCCGCGAGCCGCAGCTCGACGACGGCGCGATGAGCGTCGAAGCTGCGCACGAAGACGTCCTCGGCGTGCGGCACGCGCCGCAGCGCCGCCTCGAACGCGGCCAGCGTGGCGATGTCGGCGAACGGCCCTGCATCCACGGCGACGTGGCCGCTGTAGAGCGTGCTCTCCGTCGGCTGGGACGCCGGCGGCGGAACCGGGAACGTCACGTGCGCCGGCCGCGGTCGTGGGCAGGCGGCGGAGCGGCAGCCGGCTCCGCGGCGGGCGGCGACGCGGGCGCCTCGCCGACCGCGCGCGTGATCTGCTCGAGCACCCGCGAGTAGTCCTCGACGAGGCCCTTGGCCGCCTCGGTGAGCTGGTCACGGAAGCGCAGCAGCTCCTCGAGCTGGTCCTGGAGGCCGCCGCTCGGCGCAGGCGGCGGCGGAGGCGGCGGCTCGTGCTGGGCCGGCTGCCGGTACGGCGGCATCGGCGGCGGGCCGGCCGGCTCTGGCGCAGGCGCCTCGCTGGTCTGCTCGGCCGGCGGCGACACGAGATCGGACATCAGCTCGCGCAGCCTGCGCTCGAGTTCGTTCAGGGTCGACTGGAAGTCACCGGGGCCGCCGCTGCTCATCGCCGGCCGACAGTACCAACGACGCTACTTGGCGCCCAGGATCTCGACGGCGATCTCGGCGACCGCCGTCGGCGTGCGCCCAACGCGCACGCCCTTGGACTCGAGCGCCTCGATCTTCGCGGCGGCCGAGCCCGACGAGCCGGAGACGATCGCGCCGGCGTGGCCCATCGTCTTGCCGGGCGGCGCGGTGACGCCCGCGATGTAGCCGACGACCGGCTTGGAGACGTTCGCCGCGATGTACTCCGCGGCCTCCTCCTCGGCCGAGCCGCCGATCTCGCCGCTCATCACGATCAGCTCGGTCTCGGGGTCGGCCTCGAACAGCTCGATGATGTCGATGAACGACGAGCCGGGGACGGGATCGCCGCCGATGCCGACGATCGACGAGTTGCCGAAGCCGCGCTGGGCCAGCTCGTTGCCGATCTGGTAGGTCAGCGTGCCGCAGCGCGAGACCACGCCGACGTTGCCCTCCGAGAAGAACGCGGCGGGGATGATCCCGACGTTCGCCTTGCCCGGCGACAGCACGCCCGGGCAGTTGGGCCCGATCAGGCGCTTGCCCGGGTGGCGCGACTGCAGGTGGTTGAACACGCGCAGCTCGTCGTGGGCGGGGATGCCCTCGGTGATCGCGATGATCGTCTCGATCCCGGCGTCGGCGGCCTCGAGGATCGAGTCGGCGGCGAACGGCGGCGGGACGAAGACCATCGCCGTGTTCGCGCCGGTCTCGCTCGACGGCGGCGTGGAAGGTGTTGAAGACCGGGACGCCCTCGACGTCCTGGCCGCCCTTGCCGGGCGTCACGCCCGACACGACGTTCGTGCCGTAGCGCCGGTTGTTCATCGCGTGGAACGTGCCCTCGCGGCCGGTGATGCCGGAGACGCAGAGCTTCGTGTCCTTGTCGATCAGGACGCTCATGGCCTTCGACAGCTCCACGACCTTCTCGGCGGCCTCGAGCATCGTCGTCGCCATGTGGACGTTCGGAAGGTTCGCCTCGGCCAGCAGCTCGCGGCCCTCCTTGTCGTTCGTGCCGTCGAGGCGGACGACGAACGGGACGGTCGGGCTTGATCTGGTCGAACGCCTCGATCAGGCCGCGCGCGATCTCGTCGCAGCGCGTGATCCCGCCGAAGATGTTGAACAGCACGGCCTTGACCTTCGCGTCGCTGAGGATGACCTCGACGGCCTGCGTGATCGCCTCGGCCTTCGAGCCGCCGCCGGCATCGAGGAAGTTCGCGGGCGCGCCGCCGGCCTGGGAGACCACGTCGAGCGTGCTCATCACGAGCCCGGCGCCGTTGCCGAGGATGCCGATGTCGCCGTCGAGCTTCACGTAGGTGAGCCCGCGCTCCTTGGCCATCTGCTCCTGCGGGTCCTCGGCGCCGACGTTGCGCAGCGCCGCGTTGTCCGGGTGGCGGTAGAAGGAGTTGTCGTCGAGCGTGACCTTCGCGTCGAGCGCCTTCACGCTGCGGTCGGTCGACGACCGTCAGCGGGTTGACCTCGACGAGCATCGCCTCCTCGGCGACGAACGCGTCGTAGAGCTTGGCGAGCAGCGCGCCGATGGGGCGGACGACGTCGTCGGCGACGCCGGCCTCGAAGGCCAGCCGCCGGCCGTGGAAGCCCTGGAAGCCAAGGAGCGGGTCGACGTGCAGGCGGGCGATCGCGTTCGGGTCGCGTCTCGGCGACCTCCTCGATGTCCATCCCGCCCTGCGTGGAGAGCATCAGCAGCGGCGCCTTCGCCGAGCGGTCGAACACGATCGATGCGTAGTACTCCTCGGCGATGTCGCTGGCGGCCTCGATCCAGACCTCGTGCACGGTGTGGCCGCGGATGTCCATCCCGAGGATCGCCTCCGAGGCGGCGCGCGCCTCGTCGTGGTCCTTGACGACCTTGATGCCGCCGGCCTTGCCGCGGCCGCCGATCAGCACCTGCGCCTTGACGACGCAGGGGTAGCCGATCTCGTCGGCGGCGGCGACAGCTTCGTCGACGCTCGTGGCGGGCTTGCCGTCCGGCACCGGCACTCCGTGCCGCGCGAACAGCTGCTTGCCCTGGTACTCGAGCAGGTCCATCAGCGGCGGCGGACTCTATACAGTCGATCTTCGATGCGCTTCGAGCAGGAGCTCTCGATCGCCCGGCCTCCGGAGGACGTGTTCGACTATGTCGTCGACCCGGCGAAGCTCGCCTCCTGGCAGGTCCACAAGACGCGTGTCGAGCCGCTCACCGAAGGCGAGCCGCGGCTCGGGTTCCGGATTCGCGAGCACACGAAGCCGCCCGGGGCCAAGGAGTTCGAGCAGATCGTCGAGTTCACGGAATTCGAGCGCCCCGGCCGGCTGCACGTCCACATCGTCGAGGGCCCGCAGCCGATCGACGGCACCTGGACCTTCACGCCCGACGGCGCGGGCGGCACGCGCGTGCACTGCGTCGTCGAGGGCGCGCTGCGCGGGCCGACCCGCTTCCTGGCGCCGATCGTCAGCCGCGCGATCGCCCGCCAGTTCAGCGGCTACCACGAAAACCTGCGCAGGAACCTCGAAGCCGCCTAAGCGGAGCACCCGTACCGCATCGACGGGCGGCCGAATGGCACAATGCCCGATCCAATGGCGCTCCCTAGCAAGGTCAACTGGGTCACCTTCGACGTGTACGGCACCCTCATCGATTGGGAGAAGGGGGTCGCTGACGCGTTCGAGAAGGAGGCCAAGCGCGACGGCTTCACGATCGATCGCGACGAGGTCATCGGCCACTTCCACGACATCTCGCGGGAGATCGAGGGCGGCTCCTACGAGCTGTACGCCGAGGTCCTGCGCCGCACGGCCGTCGAGATCGCCAAGCGCATCGACTGGCCGCTGGAGCCCAGCCGCTCGGGCTTCCTGCCCGACTCGGTCGCGCGCTGGGCGCCGTTCAAGGAGACCAACGCGCAGCTCAAGAAGTTCGTCGCGGGCTTCGACACCGGCCTGATCTCGAACATCGACGACAAGCTGCTCGGCCAGACGCGTCGCCACATCCCGCACGACTTCGACCTCGTCGTCACGGCCCAGCAGGTGCGCTCCTACAAGCCCGACCCGGCGCACTTCAACGAGTGCGCGCGGCGGATCGGCACCAAGAAGGGCTGGGTGCACGTCGCGTCGAGCTACTACCACGACGTCGAGCCGTGCATCAAGCTGAAGGTTCCGGTGATCTGGGTGAACCGGAACAAGGAAGTGCTGGAGCCCAGCCAGAAGAAGCCGACCGCCGAGGTGAAGACGCTCCTCGAGGCGGCCAAGCTGCTGGGCGTCTAGTTCGTTGCGGGTCGTCGGGCTGCATCCCGGCGTCCTCGTCGCAACCTCGCGCGTCTTCCAGACCGCGTGCACGATCATCCGCGACGGCGACGAGTGCTTCGTCGTCGACTCGCCGGTGCTGCCTGACGAGCTCGACGTGCTGCCGGCGCTGCTCGAGCAGGCCGGCTTCCCGTTCAGCGGGCTGCTCGCCACGCACGCCGACTGGGACCACCTGCTGGGCCGGATGGCGTTCCCCGAGGCTGCGCTGGGGGTCGCGGAGACGACGGCGGCGCGGCTGACCGCCGAGCCCGGCGACGCTGCACGGCGCCTGCGTGCGTTCGACGACGAGCTGTACCTGGAGCGCTCCGCGCCGCTGTCGCTCGGCCAGGTCCAGGCGCTGCCGGTGCCAGGCCACCTGGACGTCGGCGCGGAGACCATCGAGCTGCATCCGACCGAGGGGCACGTGCCCGACGGCATGGCCCTGTGGCTCGGCTGGGCCCGGGTGCTCGTCGCCGGTGACTTCCTCTCGCCGGTCGAGATCCCGATGATCAGCCGCGGCGGCTCGCGCAGCGCGTACCTCGCGACGCTCGAGCGCCTGCGCCCGCTGGTCGCGCAAGCCGATCACGTCGTCGCCGGCCACGGCGGGGCGATCGACGGCGTGCGCGCGCTGGCGATCCTGCGCGAGGACGTCGCCTACCTCGAGGGATTGCCCGACTCGAAGCTCCCGATCGCGCGCCGCAGCGCCGAGCAGAAGCGCATCCACACGGAGAACCTGGAGCGCCTGTGACGATCAACCACGTCGCGCTCGAGACCCGCCGGTCCGACGCGGACGCGGTTGTGGCCTTCTTCGCGTTGCTGGGCTTCGAGGAGGTCGAGCCCCCGGCGTCACTGGCCGCGCGGGCACGCTGGGTCCAGCGCGGCGCCACCCAGATCCACGTGCTGTACGCGGACGACCCGGTCGTCCCGCCGTCCGGCCACGTCGCCGTCGTGGCCCATGACTACGAGGCGAACCTCGCCGCGCTGCGCGCCGCGGGCCACGAGGTCGCCGACCGCGCCGAGCACTGGGGCTCCCCGCGCGCCTTCGCCACCGCCCCGGGCGGCCACCGCGTCGAGATCATGGCGTTCCCGACCGACGCTCCTAGCGGTCGATCCGCGCCGCGAAGCAGCCCGGCCTCGCGTTGTGCACGTGCAGGTACGCTGCGTCGCCGTCGAGCAGCCGCGCCGCGACGTCGGCGAGCTGCGCGCCATCGGTCACATCGGCGTCGACGAGCATGTGGCGCTCGTCGTAAGCACGCACGCTGAGCAGGCGGCGCGTGAGCTGGCCGGGGATGCCCTCGCCGTCGAAGGGCGTGCAATCACGCTCGTGGACGTAGATCGGCCCAGGGCCCGCGTAGGGGCTGGCGCCCAGGAACGGGTCGTAGCCGAGCAGGATCATGCGATCGCCGGCCTCGGCATCGCGCAGGCAGCGCCGGCACGGGTAGGAGTTCGGCTCGTCTGCGACCACATGCACGGCACCGGGGTCGTCCTCGAGCGGGGCGGGGAGTGGGATCACGCGCATGTGCAGCCAACGCTGCACCGCGCCGAGGCGTGAGATCAGAAATCCAGGTCCGCGCCGCCGCTCTCGAGCACGGTCGCGGATGTCACCGGGTTGCCGGCTCGGTCGGTCGCCGCGATCGAGGTCGTCCACTGCAGCGTCGTGCTGCCATTGGCGCTGGCGGTCGGGCCGCTCGGAATGCCGAGTGTGATGGTGATCGCGCTCCCGCTCAGCGCCATCGTGGATCCCGTGAACGCGGTGTCGCCCGTGACGTACTTCTTGCCCGACTTGCTGCTGCCGAGCGCCAGCTGCGTCGTGTTGGTCGCGTCGAACACAGTGATGAGATCGGGGTTCGCGTTTGTGAAGCGCACGACCACGGGTGTCGCGGCACCGCTCCATCCGGCGAGGATCGACGCGGGCCGCATCGGCTCGGAGAATGTGTTCGTGATCGTGTCGCCCGTCTCGGGCTTGCCGACGGTGCCGGCCACCACGTTGGTGGTCTGGATGTCCACGGCGGTCGGCGCCGTGTTGTCGACGACGCGGTTCGCGACCGTGGCCGAGGTCGTTGCGTTGCCGGCGAGGTCGGTGGCGATCGCCCGCAGGTCGTAGCCGCCGTCGGCGAGTGTGGTCGTGTTCAAGCTGCACGAGTAGGGGCTAGTGGCGACCGAGCACACGGTGCTCCACGTGCTCGTGCCCGTGGGCGCGCGCTGGATGACGACCGACGCCAAGCCCGAGCCCGCGTCGCTCGCCGTCGCGGTCAGCGTGATCGTGGCGCGCACGAACGCGCCGGGAGCGCCGAGCGACACCGTAGGCCCGGTGTTGTCGATGCGGCGGCTGGACACGGTGGTAGACGTCGCGGTGTTGCCCGCAACGTCGGTCGCGAGCGCGTGCAGGTCGTAGAGGCCGTCGGCGAGTGTGGTCGTGTCGAGGCTGCATGAGTATGGGCTGGTGGTGGCCGTGCATCCCGTCGCCCACGTCGACGTGCCGGCGGGCGCGGACTGCATCCGCAGCGACGCGATGCCCGACCCTGAGTCGCTCGCGGTCCCCGAGAGCGTGACCGTCCCGCGCAGCGGCGACCCCGGGTCGGCGATGGTCACGGCGGTCGGCAGCGTGGCGTCGGAGGTCGCGGGCGCGCTCTCGGGGCTGTCGGCGAGGCTCTCGAGCGCGATCCCGCCGGCGCCGGTGACGACCGACCGGACCACATAGCGGTACGTCGCGCCGTTCGCCGCCGTCGCGTCGGTGAAGCCTGTGGTGCCCACCGGAGTCGCGCCGTTGAGCGGCGCCGTGTGGTCGTACGAGCCGCTCGACAGTCGCCGGTACACGTTGTACCCGGAGGCTCCGCTCACCGTGACCCACACCACGCTGATCTGGCCGGCCGGCGACGGTGTCGCCGTGACGTTCGCCGGCGACGCCGCGCGCGCGATGGTCGTCGCCGAGAGGTCGGCGCTGTTCGCGCTCTCGGCGCCACTGGCGACAGCGCGGACCACGTAGTCGTACGTGGCGCCTCCCGTGAGCCCTGAGCCAGGGTCGGTGTAGGCGGTCGCCGTGACCGGAGTGGCGCCGTTGAGCGGAGAGGAGAAGTCGTAGGCGTCGCTGCTCGGGCGGCGGTACACGTTGTAGCCGCCCGCGCCCGCCACGGCCGACCAGCTGAGCGCGATCGCCCCCGTCGTCTGCCCGGCCGCGGGGTTCTCGGCGGTGACGGAGGTGAGCAATGGCGCGGGGGGGGCGACGGATACGGCAGCGCTCTTCGTGCTCGCGCCGCCGGTCCAGGCTCCGAGCAGCGGTGTGACGGTGTACTGCCAGGCGCCGGGCGGAACGTTGGCCTCGGAGCACGACAGCGTCGCGCCGACCCCGCCGAGGGTCGTGTCGCAGCCGGCGCCTGGAACCACCGCCGCCCCGCCGCCGGCCGGGTAGCGCGCGACCGTGTAACCGCCCAGCGCGTAGCCACCGAGCGGAAGGCCGGCGAAGACGCTCTGCGCCCATGACACCGTGATCGTCTGCCCGCTCACGGCGGCGGTCGGTTGATTGCCCGCCGCGAGCGCGTCGACCGTAGCCTGCGACGTCCCCGCCCCGCCGGCGGTCCAATGCGCGGCTGCCGGCACGGCGCCCTGCAGCGCGATCGCCGCAACCAGCGCTCCCAGCGCGGCGCGCATCACTTCTTGCGGGCCGTGCCGGAGCGCGACCTGCGAGCCGTGCCGGCGTAGCGGATGCGCAGTGTCGCGCCCTTGCAGGCGTCCTGGTTCTGGGCCAGGTCGGGCATGGCGATCGACGGCCCGACCGTCACGCCGAGCGCGCGCAGAGACCAAGTGCGCCGAGGCTGCCAGCTGAACCGCGCCGGCCACGTGGCCGTGTAGTAGCGGTTCGGCGGCACCACGATCGGAAACGCCTCACCGGGCATCTGGCCGACGGTGAAGTCATGGTCTGCCGAGCACCCTGCGGCCGCGTGGGCAGCGTCGACCTCGACGCTCACGCGCAGGGCAGTGATCCACAGCGTCGACGGGGTCCGATTGTCGAGCTGGACATCGACGGGCTGTGACCCGCCAGGCCACAGCGGCGCGCGGAGCGCTCCGGTGATCGCGAACGCAGGCGGGTCCTCCCGCCGGTGCGAGCCGCGCCGGATCGACGCGTGGACGACCGAGGCGAGCGCGAGGAACACCGCCACCAACGGCAGCGCGGTTCGGGCGCTCACGGAACGCGGAATTGGTCTGGGCAACGCCCTCATCGGATCGCGAGGATCTCGGCCGCGGGAGGTTACGGCGGGGCGGTCGGCTGGAGGACCGCCCCACCGAGCGCGTGCGTCGATCGGGTCGTTGTCAGGCGATCGTGTACGCCAGGCTGACCGTCGCGCCCTTGCAGGCGTCCTGGTTGGTCGGCTTGTTGTTGAACTTGATCGTCGCGCCGGTGAACGAGCCCTGCGCATTGCCGGCGGGTACCTCGGCGTTCACGCTCATCGTCGTGTTCGCGAGCGTGAAGTCCGTCGCGTCACACGTGCCGGCGGGCGCGCCCACGGCCTTCGTGACCGAGGCGATACCCACGCTGACGCTGCTCACGTGGATCGGGCCCGAGTTCGCGTTGTCGAAATCACCCGAGATCGTCTGGGCGCTGTCGCCCGGGTACATCGCCGTGAGGGCGGTGGTCTGGTTTGCGGTGAGCGGCGTCTGGGCGCCAGCCGCCGAGCCAGAGCCAGAGCCGGTACCGCCGCCGGTCCAGAACGCGAGAGCAACGCCGGCGAGGGCGAGGGTGAGAGCGGCGCCGGCCAACATGAGCCCGCGGCGCTTGGTGAACTTCAGCATGCACTTCCTCCAAGGGACGAGATGACTGTCACGCGGGGGGATGGCCGCAGCGGCCGCGTCAGTCCCTGATCGTCAATGTGTCCACGTCTGCAGCACGCGTGGGGGCCGATCGCACAGGTTTCGGCGCCCGAGGTTGCAGTATTTGTTTACCGGGATCCGGTCTAAAGCCGCTCGCAGGCGGGCAGCTTCGCCTGCTGCGCGGCTGCCAGCAGAGCCGCCCGCGCCTGGCCGGCGCGGACGTTGATCGTCTCCATCGCCTTGCTGCTCGGGTTGGTCTTCAGGGCCTGCTGCTGCAGCTTGAGCGTCTCGCCGAGCCGGGTGACGATCACGCTGTGCGGCGCCTTCAGGTCGCCGGGCGGCTTGAGCTCCTTGAACTTGCGCAGCGCGTCGGTGTTGATCGCGATCGTGGACTGCGCCACCGCGCGCAGCTCCTCGATGTTCGACGCCGCGGGCAGCCGGTCGCGCTGTGACCTGATCGACGTGCAGATCGCGTTGGCCTTCGCGCGGTACTCCTTGTCGGACTCCCCGCTGGAGCCCCCGCAGCCCGCGAGCACCAGTACGCCGAGAAGGACCGCGAGACGCCTCATGCGTCCTTTCCCGCGTCGAGGTGCAGCCGGTAGTACAGGTCGCGCCCGCCGTGGCGGTCGTTGACGAACCCGAACCCCTCATAGAGCGCGCGCGCCGCCGCGTTGTCCTCGTTCGTGTCGAGCTCCATCCGCCGGCACCCACGCTCCCGGGCGCGTGCGATCGCGCCCTCGACGAGCGCCCGCCCCAGCCCCGAGCGCCGAGTGTCCTCGACGACGTAGAGGTCCTCGATCAGGCAGTCGAACCCGGCCCGCCAGATCCCGAAGCGGTAGCGCAGCTGGATCACCCCACCCGGCGGTGCGTCGTCATGCGGGCAACCGATGAGGAACTCCGAGTCGCGGTCGTCCAGCAGGCGCTCGACGCCGGCCAGGAACGCGTTGTCCGACGGCCAGTCGAGCCCGAGGTGGTTGCGAAAGCCGACCATCAGCCGGGCGACGGTCTCGGCGTCGCCGTGCTCGGCCAGCCAGACGCGCGGCGTCACGAGTTCTTCCGGACGTACCAGCGGACGGTCACCTCCGCCACGGTGTCGCCGGCGTCGTTGGTCAGGTCGACCTGGACCGGGAACCGGACGCGCCCCTCACGCTCGAGCTCCGCGAGCGCCGCATCGCGATCCGCGCCGAAGACAGCGGTCGCGGTGATCGGCCCGTTGGCGAGCTTCGCGTACGAGATCTCCGCGGACTCCGCGAGCGGCGTCACGCTGCCGAGCTGCTCGGCGAACGTGCCCAGCAGCGCGAGCCCCGAGGCCCACTCGGCCGCCGAGAACAGGCCGCCCGCGTGCTGCGAGCCGACGTGGTTGATCAGCCGGTCGTCCTGCGGCAGTCGCGCCACGCCGCGCTCGCGGCTGAGCTCGACGGTCTCGAGCCCCAGGTGCGTGTTGTACGGGATCGCATGGGCGAGCCCGGCGCGCATCGCCTCGAAGTCCATGAGGGCGGGGAGGCTATCCGAGCTCGCGTGTCAGGCGCTCCGCCTCCGCGCGGAAACGCTCGACGTTGCCGAGCTTGATGTCCTCGTAGCCGCGGATCATGTCGGGCAGCCCCGCGATCTCCGCCACGGTGCCGTGCGTCGACGGATCGAGGTGCACGAGCGCGTGCTCGACCAGGCCCTCGTACTCGCCGATCAGCTTGCGCTCGACGCGCCGCACCTCGGCGAACCCGAACGGATCGAGCGGCGTGCCGCGCAGCGGCCTTGAGCGCTTCAGCATCCGGAAGCCGGGCGCGAACCACCAGCTCGGGCTGTGCAGCTTGTGCTTGAGGCCCATCGCGCGCAGCAGCGGCGGGTGCAGCAGGTACTTGACCGCGCCGAACTCTCGGGCTTCGGCCCGAGCAGGTGCAGCCGGGCGACCTCGTACTCGTCCTTGTAGGCCATGAGCTTGTACAGGTTGCGCGCGTAGAGCTCGGCGACGGCGGTCTCACCCGGCGCGCCGCGCTCCGCCTCGACGCGGGCGACCTCGGCCACCTTCTCGGCGTAGCGCTTGGCGTAGCGCTCGTTCTGGTAGCCGATCAGGTCCGGCACGCGGATCTCGAGCAGCCGGCGCAGCTCGCCCTCGGCGCCGGTGGCGTCGATGATCGCGCGCTGCCTGGGCGCTCACCTCCGGCACCTCGGGCGCCTCGTGCAGGATCCCTCGGCCAGCTCGGGCCGGGCGATCACTGCGCGGCCCCAGCGGAACGCCGCGAGGTTCTTCTCGACCGACGCGCCGTTGAGCCGGATGGCCTCCTCGATCGCCTCGGAGGAGATCGGCAGGCAGCCGTGCTGGTAGGCGGCGCCGATCAGCAGCGTGTTGGTCGGCATGTGGTCGCCGAACAGCGCCTCGCTGAGGCCCTGCGCGTCGATCGCAGCGAGCTCCTCGCCGCGCGTGGCGTTGCGGATCGCCGACAGGTTGCGGTCCAGCGGCGGGAACCGCACGCCGGTGTCGGTGACCATCGAAGCCGTCGGCACCTTGGTCGTCGATACGACGGCGACCGTCCGCTCGGGGTCGGCGGTCATCAGGTTCTTCGGGTTCGCCGCGCCGAGCAGGTCGAATCCCAGCATCAGGTCGATCGACGCCGCCGACGCCTTGTTGGAGCCCTCGATCCGGTCGCGCGAGATCCGCACGTCGGAGATCACCGGGCCGCCCTTCTGCGACAGGCCGGTCTGGTCGAGCCCCGAGGTGAACTTGCCGTCGAGCATCGCGGCCATGCCGATGATCTGCGACACGGTCACCACGCCCGTCCCGCCGACGCCCGGCATCCGCACCATGAAGTCGTCGCGAGGCACGCGCAGCACGGGCTCGGGCAGGTCGGACGGAGGCTCCAGGGGTGACATTGGGGTCTGACCCTTTTGTCCCTTCGGCGGGATCACTTCCAGGAAGGACGGGCAGTCGCCCTTGATGCACGAGTAGTCCTTGTTGCAGGAGGCCTGATGGATCTCGGTCTTGCGGCCGAACTCCGTGTCGACCGGCAGGACCGACAGGCAGTTGGACTTCGTGCCGCAGTCGCCGCAGCCCTCGCAGACGCGCTCGTCGATGTAGATGCGCTTGGGCGGCTCGGGCGCCTTGCCGCGCTTGCGCGCGCGGCGCAGCTCGGCGGCGCACGGCTGATCGTGGATCAGGACCGTGACGCCCTTGACCTTCGCCAGCCCCGCCTGGACCTCGGCGAGGTCGTCGCGGTGGTGGACCTTCGTGATCGCGCTGAGGTTCTCGCGGCGCCACTTGGCCGGCTCGCCGCTCGTGATCGCGATCTCCTGCACGCCCTCGAGCTCCAGCCAGCGCGTGAGCTCGGGGATCTTCAGCTGGCCGAGCACGTCCTGGCCGCCGGTCATCGCGACGGTGTCGTTGTAGAGGATCTTGTAGGTGACGTTGGCGCCGGACGCGGCGGCGAAGCGGATCGCCAGCGACGCGGAGTGGTGGAAGGTGCCGTCGCCGACGTTCTGGACGAAGTGCTCGTTCTCGGTGAACGGCTGGATGCCGACGAACTGCGCCCCCTCGCCGCCCATCTGCGTGATGCCGGTGACCGTGCCCTTGCCCGCGGGCGACAGCAGCACCATCGTGTGGCAGCCGATGCCGACGCCCAGCAGCGTGTCGTCCGGGTTCGCCGTCGACGTGTTGTGCGGGCAGCCCGAGCAGAAGAACGGCGTGCGCGCCAGCGGCAGCGGGGCGCGCCGAAGCGAGCGCTGGCGATCGCGGATCTTCTCCACGCGCGCGCGCAGCGACTCGTCGGTGACGCGGTGGTCGATCCGGGCGGCGACTGCAAGCGCGATCTGATCCGCGTTGAGGTCCGAGATCGGCGTCAGCAGCTCCTCGCCGTGCTCGTCGCGCTTGCCCACGACCCGCGGCGGGTTCGGCGTGCCGTACAGCGCGTCCTTCATCGCCGTCTCGAGGAACGGCAGCTTCTCCTCGACCACGACGATCTCCTCGAGGCCGCGCGCGAACTCGCGGAAGCCCTGGTCGTCATGCGGGTAGAGCATCCCGACCTTCATCAGCCGGATCCCCGCGCGCTCGAGCTCGCGGTGGTCGAGCCCGAGGTCGCGCAGCGCCTGCAGCAGCTCGTAGTAGACCTTGCCCGCCGCGACGATCCCGATCCAGGCGTCGCGCGTCGGGAGGCTGATCGGGTTGAGCTGATTGAGCTGCGCGTACTGGCGCGCGATCTCGAGCCGGACGCCGAACATCGTGCGCTCGAGCTCCAGCGATGCCGGCGCGAGCAGGTTGCCGCTCGGCGTGTGCCGGTACGGGCGGCCCTCCCACTCGACCTGCGGCATGACCGGCACGACGCGCTCGGGCCAGACCTGGGCGGTGCCGGCGGCGTCGGCGATGTTGGTCACGATCTTCATGCGCGCTCCACAGGCCCGACGCGCGCGAGCACGCGATCGCATGCAGGCCGAGGTCGAGCACCTCCTGCAGCGTGCCGGGGAAGACCGTCGGGATCTGCAGCGAGGCGAGCGTCGCCTCGCCAGCGCTCGGCAGCGTCGAGGACTTGCAGCTCGGGTCGTCGCCGACCAGCGCGAGCACGCCACCGGTGGGGGAGGTGCCGGCGAAGTTCGCGTGGCGGATCGCATCCATCGCGCGGTCCAGGCCCGGGTTCTTGCCGTACCAGACGCCGACCACGCCGTCGTACTTCGGGTCGGGAAGGCCCATCGCCAGCTGCGTGCCGTAGACGGCGGTGGCGGCGAGCTCCTCGTTGAGGCCGGGGACGAAGTGCAGGAGGTGGTCGGCGGCGAGGCCGCGCAGCCGCATGATCTCCTTGTCCAGGCCGCCGAGCGGCGAGCCCTGGTAACCGGAGGCGAAGGTCGCGGTGCGTACCCCGCGGCGCGCGTCGGCGCGGTGCTGGTCGAGCAGCACGCGCACGATCGCCTGGATGCCCGAGAGGAAGATCGTCCCCTGCTCGAGCTCGTACTTGTCGGCGAGTGAGACGTCGGGCCGGGTGAGCTTGACCGGGCGCGCGCGACGGGACGGATCGGCCGGGGCCTGCGCGGGGCGCTGGCCTGCGGCTCGGTCTGTCGTCGTCTCGATGTCCGGCGTCATGAAGCCCTCCCGCTCCCCGAAAGTGGTCAGGTCACCTTACCACTCGGTCCGGTTCCCCCTCGTATGTGCGCTCGAGCTGGCCGAGGTGCTCGTCCATCACGGCCTCGACTTCGTCTGGTTCCCCGCTGCGCAGTGCGGCAAGCGTCCGTTCGTGGATGCCGATCGTCCACTCGGGCACGAGCGGGACGTGCATCGCCATGTCGCGCGCGATCTCCAGCTGGCGGAAGAGCATCCGCATCAGCGTCTCGACCGTGGGGTTGCCCGCGGCCCGCGCGAGCGCGAGATGGAACTGGACGTCGAGCTGCAGGAAGCGGTCCTCGTGGCGCGGGTGCCAGCCGCCGTCGACGAGCCGGCGCATCGCCTCGATCGAGCGCTCGAGCGCCTCGTAGTCCTCCTCGGTCGCGCGCTCGGCCGCCAGCTGGGCCACGCGCGGCTCGAGCAGCCGCCGCGCCTCGAGCACCGCGGCGATCTCCGCCAGGCGCAGGGACGCACTGTGGCGAACCAGGTCGGTGGGGACGACGTCGGTCGCGACGTACATGCCGCCGCCGGGCCCGCGCCGCACCTCCAGCACGCCGGCGTCGACGAGCACCTTGACCGCCTCGCGCAGCGTCGGGCGGCTGATCTCCATCTGCGCCGCGAGCGAGCGCTCGCCGGGCAGCCGGTCCCCCGTGCGCAGGTCGCCCGTGCGGACCTTCTCCGCGATCTGGTCCGCGGCTTCCTCGAACGTGCGGCGCGTCTGGACGGGGGTGAACACTCCCCGCGGAGTCTAGGCGCGCTTGTGGCGGTGCTTCTTGTGCTTCTTGTGCGCGGCACAGCGCTTCTTGTGCGTGCGCTTGTACCGGCGGTTCGAGCAGGGCGACTTCTTCTTCTTCTTGGGCTTGTGCTTCGGCTTCGGCGTGGGCTGCGTGGAGCCCGAGTTCGCCGGCGGTGGCGTCGAGCCGGGATTGCCGGACCCGCCGGACGGCGGCGCAGGTGGCGGCTCCTCGGACGGGCGGCGGTGGCGGCGGCTCCTCGCCGCCCTGCGGTGCCGCGAACGACCGGTCGGCGACGACCGGCGCCAACGGCTTCTCGAACCCACGCCCGTACTCCTCGCCCGCCGTCGCCCCCTGCTGGCCCGGCAGCATGACCATCCGCCAGTTGGACACGATCTCCGTCAGCGGCACCGTCTGGCGCGCGTTGTCGGAGTCCACGAGGAACAGCAGGTGCAGTCCGTGCGTGCCGATCGACCCCTGGTAGAAGTGATCGCTGCCCTCCGGATCGCCGTCCGTCGTGTGCCAGCAGCGCCGCGGCAGGCCGTCACCCGCCACAGCGGGCTCGTCACCCGAGCGCAGGTGCAGCTTCGGCCCCGGATCCGAGCCCGTGCCGTCGTCGAAGCACGAGTCGTCGCGGTAGTAGGGCACCGCGGCCATCGACTGGATCGCGCCGCCCGGCGTGAGGTCGGTGACCTCCGAGGAGATCCGGTCGACGACGCTTCCATACGGACCGCTGGTCACGCCCCAGTCGAGCAGCACGTTGGGCTGGCTGAAGGTCGGGTCCGACGGGTCGATGCTCAGGTGGTACGGGGCCAGCACCTGGCAGCCCATGAACTGCGCATACAGCGTGCGATAGGTCTGGTCGAGCTGGCTCGTGTCGTTGCCGTCGTACTTCGGGTTGCACGGATCGTCGAGGTTGCCGAACGCCTCGTCGTTGCGCCCGTCGATCTTCACACCCGCCGGGTTGCGCGAGTTGAAGAACTGCGTCATCCGGTTCGCGTTGAAGTCCCACTGCGCGTAGATGCCGTCCAGTGGCGGGATCACGTGCACGCGCAGCCACGTCTTCTGGTCCATCTCGCGCCGGTAGAACGTCTCGCGGCGGATGACGTTCGTCCCGGAATCCGCGCCCCACGTCTCGCGGATCGCCCGCACCGGGCCGACCTTCTCGCCGAGCAATGTCGACGAGCCGCCCCAGTTCGTGTCCTCCTCCTCGTAGCCGCAGCACGGGGTCTCGGAGCTCGGGTCCTGCGCGAACGCGCGCGCCTTCCAGCGGTCGACGAGGTCCGGCCCGTACGCCGTGGAGCCGTCCGGCTTGATCTGCAGCCCGGTCATCAGCCAACGGCCGTCGTAGCGGTAGCGGTAGCGGTCGGTCGTGATCGTCGCGGTGTCGAGCGGGCGGCGCCGGCCGGTGCCCGCGGGCTGCCCATCGGGCGTGCAGTAGGTCCCCTGCGCGGCGTTGCCGTAGCCGTCGTAGGTCGACTGCGAGAACACGAACGTGTCCGCGTTGGCGTCGCGGTCGTAGTGCACGTAGCCGTTGGTGCCGTCGAACTCCGGGCGCGGCCCGACCGTCCGCGCCAGCATCACGTAGACGTAGCCGGATGCGCCTGTCTGCGGGTCGACGACCGTGACCTCCTTGACGCCGTCGATCCCCGCGGGGCGGACGGCGCCCGCCGGCGCCTTCGGCCCGGCGTCGGAGGCCATGAACGCGACCTCGTCGTTGGAGTCAAGGCCCTTGACCGGGTCCTTCATCTCCGGGCTCGCGGCAATCGCCTTGCAGGGGTCCGCCGGATCGCTCTTGGTGTAGCGGAAGCCCTCCCGGTCGTAGGCGTAGGTCGTGTGCTGGTCCTGGCCCGAGTAGATCGCGAAGCCCGACGCCTCGTTGCTGAGGTAGCGCGTGAACTCCTCGTCGACCTGGAACGGGATCTGGGCGAACCTCGAGGTTGCCGGATCCCAGCGGTAGCCGATGAGCTGGTTGACCGGCGCCCCTTGCACCGAGTCGCTCGCGGTGTCGACGGCGGGATCGGCGTACTCGTTGTGGTCGCACGTGTCCGTGTCGGTGCCCGGTGGGCAGTCGACCAGGTCCATCAGCGGCGGCTGCACCGTCTGGTTGGCGGGCACCGACCAGGTGCCGAAGTTCGAACCCTTCAGCACGACGGGCTCCGTGTCGTGCTTGGCGGTGACGGTCAGGTCCGGCAGGCCGCCGGGCAGCTGGGCGTTGGCGGGCGCGGCGACGGCGAACGTGGCGCACGCGGCGAGGATGAGCTTCCGGTTCATCGTGCAACCGGGAACGCGTGCGGGGAGCGGAACTTGCGGTTGACATGGCCTCGCCGGGGATGGGAAGGTCGCGCGGGTGAGGCGCCGTTTCCTGCTCCCCGCCGCGGCGGCCGCGCTGATGCTGGCGCCGGACGGCGCGACGGCATCGACGATCCCGGTCACCACGCTCGAGGATGTCGTCGACTCCGCGGACGGCAGGTGCTCGCTGCGCGAGGCCATCCTGGCGGTGAACGCGCCCCCCGGTTCCGGCGACTGCGTCCGCGCGGATGCGAACGCGAACACGATCCAGCTGGGAGCCGGCACGCACACGCTGACGCGAGCGGGAGCCCATGAGGACGCGGCGTCGACCGGCGACCTGGATCTGCTCGCCGGAACCGTGTCGCTCACGCTCGTGGGCTCCGGCGCGGGGCAGACGACGATCAGCGCCGCGGGGCTCGGGGACCGTCTGGTCGACGTTCGTCCGGGGGCGCCGAGCCTGGCCATCCAGAACATGACCCTCACCGGCGGCCGGGCGCCGTCCGGGACGCCAGGCAATCCCGGCGCCGCCGGCGGGCTGGGCGAGGCCGGCGGGGCGATCCGCAGCGCGGGCCCGCTGGCGCTGACCGACGTCGTCGTGACCGACAATCGCGCCGGCAACGGTGGCGCAGGCGGGGACGGCCCGGACGGAGGAGGCATGTCGGGCGGCGGCCCCGGCGGCCCTGCGGGCGCGGGCGGGACGGGCGGCGCGGGCGGCGCGATCGACATCACAGGCGCGCTCACGCTCACGCGGGTCGTGCTGTCGTTCAACGCCGCCGGGAAGGGCGGCCTCGGCGGGACCGGTGGGACCGACTCCACGGTCGCGTACGCGAGCGGGAACGGTGGGCTGGGTGGCACCGGAGGCGCGATCGCGGTGTCGGGCGGCCCGCTCGTCATCAGCGGCGGCCGGTTCGACGGCAACCATGCGGGAGACGGTGGGGACGGAGGTCATGGCGAGAATGGGCCGTCGGGTGCCCACCCGTCCGCCGCGGGCGCCCAGGGGGGCACCGGCGGACGGGCCGGCGCGGTGTTCATGCCGGGGACGGCGACCGTGACCGCATCGACCTTCGTCGCAAACGCCGCGGGCACGGGCGGCGCCGGCGGCAACGGCGGCGCCAACAGCGACGACGTGGCCGGGGCCGGCGGGGCCGGCGGGGCCGGCGGGACCACCGGCGCGCTGCTGAGCCAGTTCGGCGACGCCACGCTCGTCAACCTGACCCTCGTCGGCAACCGGGCCGGAAACGGCGGGGCCGGCGGCGTAGGTGGCAGCAACTTGAGCGCCAACGGCGCCGTGGGCGGCGCCGGCGGGGCAGGCGGTATGGCCGGGGCGCTGCGCCGGCAGGGCAGCGGGACCGCGTACCTCACCCACGGCACCGTCACCGGCAACGCCCCCGGCTTCGGCGGGGCGGGCGGCCAGGGCGGGGCCGGGTCGGCGAACAACGCCGCGCCGGGCGCCTCCGGGGCCGCGGGCGTGACCGGCGGGGTCTCGGACGGCTCCGTGACCAACGCGTCGTTCACCCAGATCACGAACTCGATCGTGGCATCGAACAGCTCGGCGAACTGCGCGGGCGGCTTCGCCGACGGTGGCCGCAACATCGCCTTCGGCGACGGGACGTGCACCGGCTTCACTGTGGCCGACCCGGGCCTCGGGCCGCTCCAGGACAACGGCGGCCCGGGCGAGACCCGCGCGCTGCTCGCGGGCAGCCCGGCGATCGACCAGGTCCCCGCCGACAACGCCGGCTGCCCGGCGACGGACGCGCGGGGGGCGGCACGGCCCGTCGCGGGCCTCTGCGACATCGGCGCGTTCGAGGTGTCGCCGCCGGCATGCCAGCCGGTCGCGGCGACCGCCGTTGCCGGCGTGCCGACCCCGATCGTGCTCACCTGCACCAGCCCGGCGGCGGCGCCCTTCATCTTCGCCATCGCGGCCGGCCCCGGGCACGGCACGCTGTCGGGCCTCGACGCGCTGACGGGCATCGTCACGTACACGGCGGACGTCGCCTACGTGGGGGCTGACGGCTTCGGGTTCCAGGGAGCCACCGCGGACGGGACGGCTGCCTCCTCCGTCGCGGTCACCGTGTCGGCGGCCCCTCCGGGCACGGGCTCGGGGCCCAGGGGCGCGCCCAGGCTCTCGGCGCTGAAGCTGTCTCCGAAGCGCTTCCGCGCGGCGCGCAGCGGCCCCAGCGCGCTCGCGGCGCGCGTCGCCACCGGCGCGCGCGTGACGTTCACGCTCGACGAGGCCGCGTCGGTGCGGTTCACGGCCGCCAAGCGGGTCAAGGGCCGGCGCAGCGGCACGCGCTGCGTCAAGGCCACGAAGCGCAACCGCAAGGCGAAGGCCTGCACTGCGGAACGTGGCGGTCAAGGGTTCGTTCGCCCGCGTGGGCAGCATGGGCGCCAACGCCTTCCGGTTCATGGGCCGGATGCGTGGCCGCAAGCTCGCGCGCGGCAGGTACCTGCTGCGCGCGACGCCGGCCGCGGGCAAGACCGTCGCCGTTGCTTTTCAGATCGTTCGCTGACGGTCAGCGCACGATGCGGAACGTCAGCCGTCTTCGCCTTCGAGCGGTTGCCGGCGGCGTCGGTTGCGACGAGCGTGGCGCGGTAGCGGCCGCGCTTGAGCGCGCGCTTGCCGATCCGCCCGGAGAACTTCTTGGTGTTCGCGCCCGCCTTCGAGACCTTCGCGAAGCGCCGCGCCTGCACGAAGCGCTTGCCCTTGCGGCGCTGGATCGTGAACACGACCCGCGCCGCCTCGCTGAGCCGGTAGCGGAACGTCGTGCCGCGCCTGACCTTCGCGGTCACGAGCTTCTCGCGCGCGCCCTTGCGGTTGACCGCGAACGTCTTGGGCTTCATCGACGCCGACACGAACACCGGCGCGGTCGCGTCGCCGCCGCTCGTGGTGAACGTCCGGTCGGCGCCCGTGCTGGTCCCGTCGACGTTGGTCGCGACGAGCCGGACGTGGTAGGTGGTGGCCGGCGCCAGCCCGCCGACGACGGCGCTGACCTGCGACGGGGTCGACGCCGGCGGGGAGCGCCGTGTCGGGCGTGGACGACCCGTACGCGGTGGTCGTTCCGTACTCGAAGCGGTAGGTGGTCGCCTGGGCGTTCGGGTTGACCGTGCCCAGCGCCGTGGGGGCCGCCTCGGTGATCGCCACCGCCGGCGCGGCGCGCTCGTAGGCGCCGATCGTCGCAGCCGGCGCCCTGGGGCCGGAGGACCAGGCGCTGGTCGGTCGGCTCGCAGCCCGCGCCGCTCGCGGGCACGGCGTCGATCGCCGGGCTGCCGCTGCCTGGCCTGCGCGTCAGCGTCGGGCCACCGTGGTCTGCGAGCGGCTCGAGCAGCGGGTCCGCGTTCGCGCCCGGGCAGCTCGGGTCGCCGAAGCTGATGTTGTGACCGCCGTCGTCGATCGTCCCGCGACAGGCGGGGGAGGCATTGCCGGCGACGATGCTGTCGCTGAGCGCGGTGACGTTGATCATGGAGATGGCGCCACCCTCCGGGAAGGGGCCGCCCAGCGCCGTCGGTCTGAGGCGCCGGGGCCACCCGGCGTCCCGCCCTGACCGCCCGCGCCGGCCGTCCCCGTGCCGCCCGCTCCCTGTGCGCCGAAGCCGTTGGTCGTGATCGTCGCGTGCACGATGGGTCGTCGTCCCGAAGGCGAACATCGCGCCGCCGCCCCCGCCGCCGCCACCGGATCCCCCGTGGCCGTCGCCGCCGTTGCCCGCCGGGCCGGACGAGACGACGCCACCGCCCTTGCCACCGGTTCCGCTGCCGCCATGGCCGCCGGCCCCGGTCAGATTGGCCGTGAGCGTGACGTTCCTGGTACGCCACGGCGCGCCCGATCACCCCGCCCGAGCCGCCGCCGAACGCTCCTCCGCCGCCCGAGCCGTTTCCGCCGTTCCCCGCGGGAGCGGCCGCACCGGGCGATCCGACGGCGGCGCCTCCGAGGCTTCCCGCGCCGTTGCCGCCGGCGCCGCCGGCGCCGCTGATGTTGTCGGCGATGACGGTCCGCGAGATGGCCTGCGCGGCCATCGACACCGCGCTGATGCCGCCGCCGTGGCCGCCGGTGCCACCGTTGCCGCCGATTCCGTTGCCCCCGGCGCCGCCGGAGCCCGACGCGGAGGTCGCGGACGTCACCCCGCCCGCGCCGCCCTGTCCGTTCCCGCCCTGGCCGCCCGCGCCGGACAGGTTGGCGCGGACCGTGCTCTGGTCGATCGTCAGCGTGCCGTCGGCCGCTTCGATCCCGCCACCGGCGCCGCCGGGCCGCCGAAGCCGCCCATGCCCGCTCCGCCGTGCCGCCGGCTCCGGAGCTGCCGGTGGCGCCCCCGCCCTGGCCGCCGCCTCCGCCGCCGCCCTTGCCGCCGCTGCCCGGCCGCGTTCGCCGTGACGACAACGCGGATGAGCGTCAGCGCTCCGACGCTGAAGATCCCCCCGCCGTCGCCCCCGATGCGCCCTGGCCGCCGCCGCCCGCGCCGCCCGCTCCGCCCGACGTGCTCAGGCCGCCGTCGCCGCCGGTGCCCGCCGCGCCGTTGCCGCCGTTGCCCGCCGCGTTGCCCGCGATCGTGCTGTCCAGCACGGTGAGGGTTCCGAGGTTGCGAATGCCGCCGCCGGAGTCCGCTTCGCCGCCCGCATCCCCGGTGGCGTCGCCGCCGTTCTCGCCGGCGCCGCCGTTGGTGCCGTGGCTCCCAAGGCCCGGGGTCACGCCGTCTGACGCCCGCCCGCCGGTGATCGTCATGCCCTGCAGCGTCAGGGTCCCGGTGGGCTGCACGTCGAACACGCGATCGCCGTTGTTGGCATCGATCGTCGTGAGCGCAGCGCCTGCCCCCGTGATCGTGATGGTGCTCGTGACGTCGAGGTCGCCCACGAGGTTGTCGTCGTCCGCGCCGAACGCGGCGCGCTCGAGGGTCCCTATCGGAACCGTGATCGCGTCGGCGCCGTTGCCGCTCGCGCACTCGCCCTCGCCGGTGAACGGCGCGGCGTCGTGGTTGGCCGAGGTGATCGCCTCGCGCAGCCCGCAGAGCCCGTCCGGGCTTTGCCCGTCATCGGTCGTCGTGACGTTGATCGTCGCCGCCGGCGCGGGCGAAGCCGCGAGCCCCCA
>CAWCEB010000187.1:0-10757 GCA_963794105.1 uncultured Actinomycetes bacterium
CTCGGCTACGTCCAGGCGTTCCTGAACTCGTTCTGGGACCTGGACCGCGACGGCATTGATCGGTGGGCGACTACCCGCCGGCCTCGCCACCTGGCTGCGCGAGCGCGGGTTCGGCGACGCGGTCAGCGAGGGGGAGTGGTCCCGGACCGTGGCACTGCGCGACGGCCTGCGCGCCGCGCTGCTCGGCAGGGGCCGGGCGGGGTGCACGACGACGGCGCGCTCGTCGTCCGCCACGACGCGGCCGGCACCTGGCTGGAGCCCGCCGGCCACGGCCCCGCGGCGGCGCGGGCGCTGGCGGTCGGCGTCGTCCTCGAGGCTCGCCGCGACGGATCCTGGGAGCGGATGAAGGCGTGTCCGGGGCCGCACTGCGGCTGGGCGTTCCACGACCACAGCCGCAACCGCTCCGGTCAGTGGTGCTCGATGCAGATCTGCGGGAACCGCACCAAGGGTGCGACATTCCGCCGGCGACGCCGGACTGCAGGACCGCTGTCACCTCAAGGATGAGCCGGTGTACGTCGAAGATCCCGTCGTAACAGCGCGTTCACCGCGTCCATCCCGGGATACCCCACCCTTCTCGCCATGGCGCTCCCGCTCCGCCACCGTCTTCAAGCCGCACCCGCACCTGCACCCGAACGGCTCCCTCGCCACGTCCGGCGCGAGACCATCCGGCTACGCGACGGTGCACGGACGACGCTATACGTCGCCAGCTATCCGCTCGCGCGCACGAGCGTCCGCGTCGTCCGGCTGCCGCAGCCCACGTCACTGGCCGCCTGGTGCGCGGCGACCGGCACGGACAACGCGCTGGTCGGCGGCTTCTTCGCGCGCCCGCATGGCACGCCGCTCGGCGAGTTGCGCCAGGCCGGCGTCGAGCGCCGCCACGTCCCGTTCGACGCTCCCTGGGGCGATCTGCGGGCCTGCGTCCATATCGCCGGCGACACCGTGCAGATCGCGCGGCGCGACCGGCTCCCCGCGGCGCCGGAGGGCGACCTCCTGCAGGCCGGCCCGCTGCTCGTCGAGCGCGGGCGCGTCGCCTGCTCCGAGGACATCGAGGGCTTCTCGGCCGGCGCGCGGCAGTTCGACTCCGACATCACCGATGGCCGCTATCCGCGCGCAGCGCTGGCCGTGGCGCGCCGCGGGCGGCTGCTGGCTGTCGCCTGCGACGGCCGGGCGGATGACGAGGCCGGCCTGACGATGGTCGAGTTCGCCGAGTCGCTGATCGCCCTCGGCGCGATCCAGGCGCTCAACCTCGACGGCGGCGGATCGACGTCGCTCGTCGGCGGCGGGCGGCTCTGCAACGTCCCGCGGGAGTCCCACGGCGTCGAGCTGGCCGGCGGTCGGCCGATCTCGACGGCGCTCACGTTCAGCTCGCGCTGAGCCCTCCGGGCCAGACCGGGTAGAACCCATGGGGTGCGCGTTGTCAGTGGCCTCATGTTCTTCCCTCGTGGTGGCTCCGCGCACGTCGCTCGTGCGCTCGCCCACCACCTGCCGGCCAGCGGCTGGGACGTCACGATCCTGAGCGGCTCGCGCCGGGGCGCCGACGCCAACAGGTTCTATGCCGGGCTCGACACCGTCGCGGTCAATTTCGATGCGGGCGAGGCCCCGATGCAGCCGTCCTACGAGGATCGCCCGGATGCCGCCGACAAGGTGTTCGCCCGCGTGGCAGACGACGAGTTCGAGCGCCACGTGACCGCGTGGTCGGGCGCGCTGGAACGGGCCCGCGCGGCCACCGCCGACGTGCTGCACCTGCACCACCTGACCCCGATCTACGAGGCCGCCGCGCGCGTCGCCCCCGATGTGCCCGTCGTGGGCCACCTGCACGGCACCGAGCTGCTGATGCTCGAGCACATCGCGGACGGCGCGCCGCCCGGCTGGGACCACGCCGAGGCATGGTGGGAGCGCATGCGCGGCTGGGCGGCGCGTTGCGAGCGGCTCGTGGTGCTGTCGCCGTCGCAGCTGGACCGCGTCGAGCGCCTGCTCGACATCGGGCCGGATCGGTGCGTGGTGGTCCCCAACGGCTACGACCCGGAGCGCTTCTCGCGGCGCAGCGTCGACCGCGCGGCGTTCTGGCGCACGCAGCTGTCCGAAGCGCCGCGCGGCTGGCTGCCCGGGCAGCAGCCGGGGTCGCTGCGCTACCCGGCCGACCGTGCCGCGTCGCTGGGCGACCGCTGCGTGCTGGTCTGCGTCGGGCGGTTCACGGAGGTCAAGCGGATGGGGCTGCTGGTGCGTGCGTGGGCGCGTGCCCGCGAGCGCTTCGACCGGCCCGCTGCGCTCGTCTTCGTGGGCGGGCACGACGGCGAGTGGGAGCTCGAGCATCCGGGCGTGGTGGCCCAGGATCTAGGCCTCGACGACGTCTTCCTCGCCGGCTGGCAGGACCACGAGGCGCTGCCGGACTTCTACTCCGCCGCCGATGTGAGCGTGCTGGCGTCGATCTGCGAGCAGTTCGGGCTGGTCCTCGTCGAGGGCATGGCCTGCGAGCTTCCCGCGATCGCGGTGGGGCGCTACGGGCCGGCCGACATCGTGACGCCGGGGGAGACCGGGTGGCTGGTCGCCCCGGACGACGAGGCGGCGCTCGCGGACGCGCTCGTCGAGGCCGTCGCCGACCCGGCCGAGCTGCGGCGCCGGGGCGCAGCGGCCGCGCGCGACGTCGCGGAGCGCTTCGCGTGGCCATCGATCGCCGAGCGCCTTGCCGAGACGCTCAGCGAGGCCGCCGCGGTCGTGCGCGCGTAGGCTCAGCGCCATGCCGACCGCGGAGATCGCCGAGCTCGTCGTCGGAGACGATCCGGCCGCGTGGGAGCGCCTGGGGTTCGCGGTGGACGGCGGCCACACCACGGTCGGCACGACGACGATCGTGCTCGACGGCGCCGGCGGCGGCCTGCGTTCGTGGACGCTGCGCGACATCGCGACGACGGCATTGGACGGCCTCGACACCGCCGTGGCGGACCCCAAGCAGGCGCGCGAGCCCTCCGCGCACCGAAACCACGCAGCCAGGATCGATCACGTCGTCGTGACCACGCCGGACCTGCAGCGGACGTTCGCCGCGCTTGCGGAGGCGGGACTCGAGCTGCGTCGCGTCCGCGAGCACTCCGACACGGTGCACCAGGGGTTCTTCCGCCTGGGCGAGGTGATCCTCGAGGTCGTCGGCCCGCCGGCGCCGACCGGCGACGACCCCGCGCAGTTCTGGGGGCTCGTCGTGGTCGTCCCCGATGTCGATGCGCTCGTCGCAGACGCCGCGCCCGGGCTGCTCGGCGAGCCACGCGCGGCGGTTCAGCAGGGACGCCGGATCGTCACGGTCAGGCGCGAGGCGGGTCTCTCGGTCGCGCTGGCGTTCCTCACGGGCTGATACCGGGCTGAGACCAGGTTGGCATTGGCAGCGGGCCCCTGCCCTGGGACCTTCTGCGCATGGGCTTCTTCAAGGACATCAAGAATCTTCAGGACACCGCGCGCGAGATGACGCCGCCCGAGCACCGCGGCATGCGCGGCGGCTTCCGGGCGATGAAGGACGGCGTCGCGCAGGCCAACGACATGCTCGGCCAGATGGCCACCGACGGCCAGAAGGCGCAGTACCTGATGCAGGCCGGCCGCGTGGGCACCGCGACGGTCTCCGCCGTGCGCCAGACCGGCACGTTCGTCAACAACAACCCCGAGTGCGAGCTCGACCTTCAGGTCGTCGTCGACGGCGGCACCCCGTACGCGGTCACACATCGCCAGGTGCTGGCGATGGTGGCGCTTCCCGGCTTCCAGCCCGGCGCATCGGTGCCCGTCCGGGTGGACCCCAACGACCAGACCTCGCTGATCATCGCCTAGCGGCAACCCCAGAACTGACGACGGACATCTGTCCAGCGAGCAAACTTTTTCCCCGGAGAGTGCTGAAAGCCTGTAGGAAAGACACTGCATACACCGCACAACGTGCCGCGACGGGAGCCGCGGCGATCACGAGACTCACGCCAGGATGGCGAAACCGGAGGTCGACGGAATGTCCGTCTCGCAGATCGCTCGTTTCTGCAAGTCGCGCTCGCCGCGATAGCCCACGATCGCCGAGGATGGTGCGGTCGTGGGCACGCGCGTGTCTGGGGCGCTGCCGCTGTTACAGGCCGGGCGGGTGGCGCACGGCGTAGCCGGCGCTCGAACGGTCGAAGATCGACCAGCGCGAGCCGCCCTGCCACTGCGCGGAGGTGTCGAACCGCCGCCCGTTGATCGTCATGTAGGCGTGGCCCGGGTTGGCGTAGACCGTCACGTAGCGGCCGGGACCCGGCGCGCCGTAGCTCATGAGCGCCGAGGAGTCCAGCGGGCTGCGCAGGGCGCCCATCGCGTGCAGGACGTAGGACACCGAGCCCGAGCAGTCGTAGCCGCTGTCGTGGAACGAGTGATGGCCGCCGCCGTAGCGGTAGGGGTAGCGCGCGATGCGGTTGGCCGCGGCGATGCCCGTTGAGATGACGCCGAACGCCCCGCTGCGGGCGTGACCGCGTCGCCCGCGGTGCAGCAGCGGATGGTGTCCGCGCAGTCCGAGCGCGCTCCAGGTGGCGGGTCCCGCCACGCCGTCCGCGGTCAGCCCGTGCGCGCGCTGAAAACGCCTCAGCGCACGTGCGGTGCCGGGGCCGAAGACCCCGTCCGCGGCAATCCCCAGCCGGCGCTGCAGCAGCCGCACGGCGCTCCCGCGCGAACGGTGATGGCTTCGCGCTCGGTGGGCCGCATGGACACGGCCGCGCTTGAGCACCGGATGGTGCCCGCGCAGGCCCAGCGCGTTCCAGGTGGCCGGGCCGGCGATGCCGTCCGCCGTCAGCCCGTGTGCGCGCTGGAAGCGTTTGAGGGCGCGTTTGGTGCCAGGGCCGAAGACCCCGTCCGCGGCGATCCCCAGCCGGCGCTGCAGCAGCCGCACCGAGCTGCCGCGCGAGCCGCCGGCGCGCGCCGACGAGCCACGGCGCGCCAGCGCGCTCCATGTCGCCGCACCGACGACGCCGTCGGCGTGCAGGTGGTGACTGCGCTGGAAGCGCTTGACCGCGCGCTTGGTGCCGGGCCCGAAGATGCCGTCGGCGTGCAGGCGCAGCGCCCGCTGCAACACCCGCACCGCGGGGTTGTGGTCGCCAGGGTGCAGCGTGCGGCGCGCGCTCGCCGCGGACGGGAGCACGAACGCGACGAGCAGCGCGACGAGAAGATGTCGTGATGGGGTCCTCATAGAGGCAGCGGCGGCGCACGTGCCCGCAGCCGGAAGGGGATGAACCTAGCAACGAGAAACCACGCGTTTGCAGGATCTCTTGCAGACGCAGGAATGCAAGGATTCATGCAGATGGAGATCGTCGTCGTCGAGCACCAGGCAGATGCCCCCGCCGGCGTCCTCGCCGACTGGGCCACCGAGCGCGGTCACGGCCTGAGCGTCGTACGGGTGCACGCCGGAGATCCGTGGCCGGCGCCGGACAGGGTGGAGCGCGCCGCCGTGCTCGGTTCGGACCAGTCCGTCCACGCCGATCCGCCGGCGTGGCTGGGGGAGGAGCTGGACTGGATCCGCGGTGTCGTCGCGGCGGACCGCCCGGTGCTCGGGCTGTGTTTCGGCGGTCAGGCGCTCGCCGCCGTGATGGGAGGGACGGTGCGCCGCGCCGAGCGCCCGGAGATCGGCTGGGTGGACGTGGCGGGGGAGGTCGGCGGCACCTGGTTCGCCTGGCACTTCGACAGCTTCGAGCCGCCGCCGGGCGCCCGCGAGCTCGGGCGGACGGCAGTGGCCGTGCAGGGCTTCGCCAGCGGGCCGCACATGGGCCTGCAGTTCCACCCGGAGGTCACGCCCGCGATCGTCGACGACTGGATCTCCGTCGGCGGGCGCGACCTGGACTCCCAGCGCCTCGACGCACAGGCGATCCGCGCCGACACGACACGGCAGGCCGCGCAGGCGCGGGTGGCCGCCTACACGCTGTTCGACACCTGGGCGGCCGGCTGACCCGGCGCGCGGTCGCGCATCAGCAGGTGCACGGCCAGGCCGAGCAGCAGCAGCGCGTTGAGCGGATGCAGCGCCCCGACCTCCGGGTGCTTGTACGAGGGGATGATCGCCTGGATCGTCATCAATGCGAAGAGCCCGAAGCCCAGGCCGATGTCACGCCCGTTGCGCATGTCGGCGCCGAAGAACGTGACGACGAACGCCACGGTCGCGACGAGATGCATGACGTCACCGACGCTCTTGTGGGCGTCGTAGCTCGTCGAGGCGCCGAAGACGCCGCGTCCCGCGAGGTAGAACTGGACCGGGATCCCGACCAGGAACAGCACGACGAGCCAGAAGCGGATCCGGCGCGCGGTGGAGGGTGATGTGGCGGCCATGGCTTCACGCTAATGGCTCTGGAAGACTGAACCCATGGCCCACCGCGTCGTCGACGTCGAGCAGATCGAGCCCGCCGGCCCCGGAGGCGCAGTCCGGTTCGTTCGCCGTGAGCTCGGCACGCGCGCGTTCGGGATCAACCAGTTCGTCCTCGAGCCGGGCTTTGCAGGCCCCGAGCACGACGAGGAGACCACCGGGCAGGAAGAGGTCTACATCGTGATCGGCGGCGGCGGCACGATGCGCGTCGACGACGCCTCGGTCGCGCTGCAGGTCGGGCGCTTCGTCCACGTCGACCCCGGCACGCCGCGCCAGGTCACGGCTGGGCCCGAGGGGCTCGTCTACATCACCGTCGGGGCGCCCGCCGACAGGCCCTACGAGCCGCGCGGGCCGTTCTAGGCCGGGAAGCGCTGCAGGATCCAGTCCGGGCCCATCACCTCGCGCCGGTACGAGTGCCCGTTGACGAGCACGTAGTCCTTCGTGCGCGGGTTCATCGGCAGGTCGCGCTCGACGGGGTACCACTCGTTGTGCTCGTGGATCAGCTGGTTGACCGCCTCGAAGTCCCAGGACTCGGCGATCTGGCGCCAGCGCCGGCGGGCGCCGGGTGCCTCGTACGCGCGCTGCAGCGCGTCGGTGTGGCGCCGCACGGCGCGATCGATCTCGGCGGCGCGCTGCATGTAGCGCGGCAGCGCCTCGCCGCGCAGGTAGGCCTCGATCGAGCGCTGGCGCTGGCGCGCGCGCTCGGTGAGCGGAGCGCCGACGCCGGTGTCATCGATCCGGCTGCGGCGGATGAGCTCCTCGGCTGGAGTCCGGACGTCGTCTGCCACCACGGGTGATGGTAGGAGCGCTCGGCACCGAATCGCGGATTCAATGCCTCCTAACGGAGATTATGTGTACCCACGTACGAACGTGTGAGCCCAGACGAACGCATGTTTGGGAGGTTGTGCAGCGGATAGGCCCAATACATGGCCACGACGCAGACAACCAAGCGCCGCACTGCGGCGACGAAGCGCAGCACCACAGCCAAGAAGGCCGCCGGGACGCGCGCACGCGCGTCGGCGGCCCGCAACGCCAGCCGCGCGAAGACCAATGCCAAGCGCAGCGCGAGCCGGCCGACCGCGAGCACCGCGAGCAAGAAGGCGCGGCCCGTGATCGCGCAGGCGGAGTTCGTCGGCGCGACCGTCGGCAACATCGTCCAGACCGGCGTGACCGCCGGCTCGAAGGCCGCCGCGGCCGTCACGAAGCGGATCGCCAACCTGATCTAGCGATCAGCCGGCGAGACATTGCAAGGCCAGTGAGGGCGCCGAAAGGCGCCCTCACTCCGTTAAGCGCGCGCGCACGCGCTTCGCGGACACCGGCTCGCGCGTTCCCAGGCCCTGAGCGAACTGCGCCACGCGCAGCTCCTCGAGCAGCCAGCCGATCTCCGGGTCCGAGCCGCGCTGGCGATGCAGCTCCTCGAGTTCGTGGATCGTCCGCATCCGGTCGCGGTCGGCGGCGGTCGCGTCCGGGAGGCGATCCAGGCGCCGCGCCGCCGCGGTCAGATAGCGCACGAGATCGCCGAGCCTGGTCACACCCGCCGACGTTATGAACCCGGGGTGCACGAGCCGCCCCAGCTGGCGCTGCACGTCGCGCCGCGCCTCCTCGAACGGGCTCACCGGCAGCGCCTCCAGGCGCCGCTCGACCTCGCGCGCGGCTTCCAGCACGTCCGCGACCTGCCCGAGCACCACAACCATCGCGTCCGCGAGCTCGCCGGCAACCTGCCCGCGCAGCGCCGCGAACGCCTCGGGATCCCACGCGGGGCCGCCGAATCGCGCCACGAGCGAGTCGATGGTCGCCGGCAGCGCGTCGGCGAACACCGCGTCGAGCGAGCCGTGCGGCGCGCCGGCAAGCGTCAGCGCGACCCGGTTGTCGAGCCGCGGGCGCGGCGCGGGCACCGTGAGCAGCAGGAGCCGGCGCGTGCCCAGGCGCATCGCCCGTGACTGCGCCGCTTCGCTTTCCATAACCGCCACGCCGACCGACTCCCCCTCGTCGACCAGCGCCGGATAGCCGCGGACCGCGTCGCCCGTCCCGGGGAGCGTCACCACGCGCGGGATCGCGTCGCCCTCCCACGCGCGCATGCCGCGCCGCTCGACACCGGACGCGGCGCTGGACAGCTCTGCGCGCAGCAGCGGGCGCACCGCCTCTCGCAGCGCGTCGAGGTTCTCGCCTTCCGCGACCGCACGTCCCGCGTCGGCCTCGATCCGGAAGCGCATCCGCAGGTGGGGCTCCAGGCGCGCGAGATCCCACACGGACTGCGCGACGCGCACGCCGCGCACACGTTCGAGCTCGCGCGACAGCCCCGCGCGCAGCGGCTCGCGGCGCGGCCGCAGGCCCTCGAGCACCGCCGCTGCCGTCTCGGGCATCGGCGCCAGTGAGCGCCGCAGCTCCTTGGGCAGCGAGCGCAGCAGGCTTGTCACGAGCTCCAGCCGCAGCGCCGGCACCAGCCACTCGAAGCCGGTCGCGCGCAGCTGCGGCAGCACGCGCAGCGGCACGTGCACCGTGACGCCGTCCTCGTCGGAGCCCGGAGCGAACCGGTAGCTGAGCGGCAGGATCAGCTCGCCCTGCTTCCATGCCTCGGGCCGCCCGGCGACATCCGCGCCCTCGCCGAGGAGCAGCGCACGTGGGAACGTCAGCAGCCCCGGGTTGTCGCGGCGCTCGTCGCGCCACCAGCGGTCGAAGTGCCGCGCCGAGACGACGCCGGCCGGGATCCGCTCGTCGAAGAACGCGAACAGCGCCTCGTCCGCGGCCGCGAGGTCGCGCCTGCGCAGGCGATCCTCGAGCGCGTCGACCTCGGCCAGCAGCCGGCCGTTGTCAGCGAAGAACGCATGTCGCGTCTCCCAGTCGCGGTCCACGAGCGCGCGGCGGATGAACAGCTCGCGCGACAGCTCGGGATCGATGCGCCCGTAGGGCACGGTGCGCCCCTCGACCACCGGCAGGCCGTAGAGCGTGACCCGCTCGGTTGCGACGACCGAGCCGCGCCGGCGATCCCAGCGCGGCTCGGAGTACGTGCGCCGGACGACATGGCCGGCGATCGGCTCGATCCACGCGGGTCGATCCGCGCCGCCGTGCGCCCCCACAGCCGCGAGGTCTCGACGAGCTCGGCCGCGACGACCCAGCGTCGGCGGTCGCCGCGCCAGCGCGGACCCCGGCCACAGCCCGAAGCGTGCTCCGGGCGCTCCGGTAAGTCGCGGCCGTCGGGATCGCGAAGACCGGCGTGCGACAGCAGCCCTGCCAGCAGTGCCCGGTGGATCTCGTCGGGCTCCGCCGGCGTCTGGTTGCGCGCGATCTGCGCCGAGCGCGCCGCGCGCCGCAGCTGCTCGACGAGGTCCTGCCACTCGCGGATGCGCAGCAAGTGCAGGAACTCCGCCTTGCAGCGCCGCCGGAATGGCTCGACGACAGCTCGCGTTGCTGCTCGCCCACGTACTCCCCACAGGCGCAGCAGGCGAGGAAGTCCGAGCCCTCGCCGGCGAAGCGCGGCGTGCGCAGCGTCGGCCTCCGCCTGCTTCTCCGCGGGCCGCTCGCGCGGGTCCTGGATCGACAGCGCCGCGGCGATCACGATCACCTCGTCGCGCAGCCCAGGCGCCCGGCCTCCAGCACCATCCGCGCCATCCGCGGATCCAGCGGCAGCTGCGCCAGCCGCCGTCCGACGGACGTCAGCTGCGCCGCTCGGTGTCGAGCGCGCCGAGCTCCTGCAGCAGCGCGATCCCGTCGCGCACCTGCCGGCGGTCGGGCGGGTCCAGGAACGGGAAGTCCTCGATGTCGCCCAGCCGCAGCGCCGCCATCTGGAGGATCACCGACGCCAGGTTCGTGCGCAGGATCTCGGGATCGGTGAACGCCGGGCGGCCTCGAAGTCCTCCTCGTCGTAGAGGCGGATGCACACGCCGCGCGGCGACGCGCCCGCAGCGGCCCTTGCGCTGGTCGGCCGAGGCCTGCGAGATCGCCTCGATCGGCAGCCGCTGCACCTTCAGCCGCGCGCTGTAGCGGCTGATGCGCGCCGTCCCGGGATCGACGACGTAGTGGATCCGGGGACCGTCAGCGACGTCTCGGCGACGTTCGTGGCGAGCACGACGCGGCGGCCGGGGTGCGGCGGGAACACGCGCTGCTGCTCGGCGTCCGACAGCCGCGCGTAGAGCGGCAGGACCTCGCATTCGATCGCCGAGGCGGCCGCCGAGCGCCTCGGCGGTGTCGCGGATCTCGCGCTCGCCCTGCAGGAACACGAGCACGTCGCCGGGCCCTCGCGCCGAGCTCTCGATCGCGTCGCCGATCGCGTCCACCTGGTCGGCGTCGCTGTCGCGCGGCCGGTAGCGCGTCTCGACCGGATAGGTGCGCCCGGAGACCTCGACGATCGGCGCGTCGCCGAAGTGCAGGCTGAAGCGATCAGGGTGGATAGTCGCCGACGTGATGACCAGCTACAGCAATTAAG